>JACMLX010000283.1 GCA_014379355.1 Gemmatimonadaceae bacterium | reverse complement strand
GAATCCACCCTCACCGGCGAGGCCGCGCCCGTGGAGAAAAACGTCGGCGACTCCGTGCTCGCCGGCACATTGAACCTCTGGGGTGCCGTCGAAGTGCTCGTCCTCCGCGCCGCCGAGCAGAGCGCGCTCCAGAAAATCATCCGCCTCATCCGCGAGGCGCAGCGGCTCAAGGCTCCTTCCCAGCGCTTCACCGACAAGTTCGGCAGCACCTACACCTACTCCATCACCGGGCTGGCGCTCGCGATGTTCTTCGTGTGGTGGCAGGGCTTCGGGCTGCCCGCGTTCACGAGCACGAGCGAGACGCAGAGTGCGTTCTATCGCACCATGGCGCTGCTCGTGGTCGCGTCGCCGTGCGCGCTGGTGCTTTCGATTCCCTCCGCCGTGCTCGCGGCCATCGCATGGGGCGCGCGGCGCGGCATCCTCTTTCGCGGCGGCGCGGCCATCGAACAGCTCGCGGACGTGAACGTCGTCGCCCTCGACAAGACCGGCACGCTGACCACGGGTGAATTGCAGGTGGAAAAAGTCGAGAGCTTCCCGCCCGGTCGCGAGCAGGACATGGCCGCGCTGGCCTGCGCGATGGAACGCCTCTCCACCCACCCGCTCGCCCGTGCCATCACGCGCTACGGCAAACAACATAACCTGCCGCCGCTCGCGCTCGACCACTTCGAGTCCATCACCGGCCTTGGCCTCCGCGCGCACCTCGCCGACAAGACCTGCCTGCTCGGCCGACGCGAACTCGTCCTTAGCAAACTCCCGCCCGGCTCGCATCCCGATGCCCCGCCAACCGCCGCCGGCATCTCCGAAGTCTGGGTCAGTGACGGCGAACTTCTCGGTCGCATCCTCCTGCGCGACGACATTCGCCCGCAGGCCGCCGCCGTGCTCACCGAACTCCACCACGCCGGGCTGCGCACGGTGGTGCTCACCGGCGACCGCCCCGAAGCCGCCGAGTTGTTGAAACGCGAACTTCACTTCGACGAACTCCGCGCCGGCCTCAAGCCTGAGCAAAAGGTCGAGGCCATCCGCGAATTCAACGACGCCGGCAAACGCGTCGCGATGGTCGGCGACGGCGTGAATGACGCGCCGGCGCTGGCCCAGGCGGATGTCGGCATCGCGATCGGGACGGGCACCGACGTGGCGATGGAAGCCGCCGACATCGCGCTGATGGGTGGTGACCTCGCCGGCGTGGTGCGCGCGATCACACTCTCGCAACGCACGATGCGCACGATGAAGCAGAATCTGTTCTGGGCGTTCGTCTACAACGTGATCGGCATACCGGTGGCCGCGGGCGTGTTGTATCCGCTGTTCGGTGTGATGCTGAGTCCCGTGCTGGCGAGTGCGGCGATGGCGTTCAGTTCGGTCAGTGTGGTGATGAATTCGCTGAGGCTGCGGACGGCATAGACCAGTTGGCGAGATCGCTGACTGCGAACTGCCTTATCGCAAAACTGCGAACAGCCGCAAAACAGCAAGGGCGAAGGCAAGTGCTGCAGCGTAGAGACGCAACGCGGTGAGAGGGAGTCGCAGAGGCTGGTGAAATGTTGATTGGAACGGGCAATGATTTTTCTGGAGACTGCATGGAAATGGAACTGGGCGAGGCGGCGTCGCTGGACGGGAGTGCACACTGCGCACGAAAGGCGGTCGGCGTGGATGCGGAGGGGAAGGAGAAGAACCTGAAGCGGCTGCGGCGGATCGAAGGGCAGGTTCGGGGAATCCAGAAGATGGTGGAGGAGGAGCGGTACTGTGCGGATGTGCTGACACAGATTTCGTCGGTGCATGAAGCGCTGCGTGCGGTGGCACGGGAGCTGATGCGAAATCATCTCAAGCATTGCGCGACGGCCGCGATCAAGGCGGACGGCGAATCGGCCGAGGCGATGTATGACGAGCTGGTGGACCTGATGTACAAGCACACGCGATGAGAACAGGGACAGTCGCTGCGATCGTGTGCTGCTCGGCATTGATCATGGCCCGGCCTGCGCGCGCGCAGACGGACTACTACAACACGGATGCGGGACGACCGGTGCTGATCGAGGATGCCTATCCGTTGGAGCGCCGCGGCTTCGAGCTGCAGGTGGCGCCGGTGCGGCTGTCACGCGCCCGCGGCGGCGCATACACGTGGGGCGTGGAACCAGAGCTGGCGTACGGATTCGCGAATCGGGCGCATATCGAGATCGGTGTGCCGATCGCCTACGCGACGCGTGCTGGCGCGCGCGGTGCCGCGGGCATCTCCGGCGTGGATCTGTCGGTGCTCTACAACCTGAACGCCGAGACACGCATCCCGGCGCTTGCCGTGGTCGCCGAGGTACTGCTGCCTGTCGGACGATTCGGTCCGCCGCGAGCGTATCCGAGCGTCAAGGGCATCATGACGCGGACCTTTCCCGTCGCGCGTGTGCACCTGAACGCACAGTACACGTTCGGGCAGGCCATCACGTCGACGGTGGCGGGGCCGATCGGCGCTGCGGCCCAGAATGTCGAGGTGTCACGCTGGCTGGCCGGCGCGGCAATCGATCGCACGCTGGCACTCCAGTCACTGCTCATGACGGCGGAGCTGTACGCGCGCAAGCCACTGGACGTGAGTGAGGATGTGGAATGGAACAGCGGCGTCGGTGTGCGCTATCAGCTGACGCCGCGGTGGGCGATGGACGGTGGTGTCGGTCGCAACCTCACGGGTCCGGCGCAGGCATGGTACCTGACCGCAGGTGGTGCGTACGCGTTCGGATTGCCGTGGAGCGCGCGATGAACAGACACGCCGTGCGCACGCACTTGTCGCGCGTGATCCTCGCCGTCATGCTCATCGCCGAACCGGTGCAGGCGCAGTGGGTCACGACATTCGAGACGTTCTACCTGCAGGCGTCGCACAACTGGACGTTCCGCACGCGATACCGCTCGGCCGATCGACTCTTCAACGCCTTCGACTATGGGCATGCGATTCTCTATGAAACGCTGCTCACGAAACCCGGCGCGGATTCGACGCTGCTCGAAGCGCATATATACGACCGGCTGACGAAGAAGATCCTGCTGTCACCGCCACGCGTGCCACTCGAAGAGACGGCGATCGAACCGATGTATGCGCGGCTCGCGCCGGAAGCGAAGGCGATGTTCGACTGGTCGCACATCCTGCATCGACAGATCTACGACGTGCTTGCGGATGAACGTCTCGATGACCCGGCGCGCGATCGTGAAGTGCAACGGTTGATCGCGTACTACAAGACGCGCCCCGACCTGGCGTTCAGCTCGAAGCCGAAAAGCATGGAGCTGATGCAGGAGCAGCCGTATTCACTCGCATTCCGCCAGAAGTTTCCGAAGTTCAATGGGCTGATCTGGGGCTATCACTGGTTTCAGGTCGGCCTGTATGAACCGCTGTTGACAGGGACGACACCTGCGGAGCGTGAGGCCGGGATACGCGCGACCATCGGACGATTCTTCCAGATGCTGACCGATCCCTTGCGCACGTTGCCGTACCAGATGCCGATGACAGCCGCCGTCGCGCCGCTGTTCGCGGCGCGGTATCCCGAAGCGGCGATCATCTTCGACAACCTGCATTCGATGCACGACGTGGTGAGCGACATTCTCGCGAACCCCGCCGTGCCCCGGAACCAGAAGCGCGCCGAGATCGTGAAGGCAGGACGGATGTTTCGCGACGACACGTCGTACGTGATGCCGGTGGCGGCGTGGCTGACGATGTCGGCGGCGATGGGGGTGAACAACATGGGCGGGCCGTCGGTCGGGTTCTCGCCGGACTTGCCGGCACCCACTGTCACGCGAGGCGCAGTGATGCAACACGATCGCGCCACGGGGCGCATGACCGGCATGAAAGTCGGCGAGATGACCGGTACGATGGAGGGGATGTCGCATGAGCAGATGGGTCATGACACGCCGCCACGCGATACCACACGTACGCCGCCGGCACCGGTGAAGCCTCGGAAACCATGAGTGTGCGCCAAGGGTCCGTCGTGATGCCACTTTCGACCCGACGAGCCTCTCGCTCAGCATCACACCGGCGGTGTATCATGGATCAGGCACACCTTTTCCTGACACCCGTCGCACGATGACACCTGAGACTGCCACCGACACACTCGTCGCCCGGAAGCCGCTCGACTCCGAACTCGACGTGTACGGACTGACCCACACGGGTCTCGTTCGCCAGACGAATCAGGATCATTTCATCATCTCGTCGCTTCGGCGCGATGTGGTGGTGCACCAGACGAGCCTTCCACCGGCCGAGAGTCAGTCGACGACGGAGCGTCTCGCGCTGCTGGCCGTGGTGGCCGACGGCGTCGGCAGCAGCTTGATGGGCGGTGAAGCGAGCCGTCAGGCAGTGGAAGGGATACTGAATTACGTGTCGGCGTGCGCGAAGTGTTTCTATCGGCTCGAGGAAGGCGACGATACGGAATTGCACGCGGCGCTCTCGGAGGCGGCCATGCGTGTGCACGCGGACATCGCGAAGGAACGCGCCGATGGCCCGCCCGAAGCCCGTGGCATGGCGACGACACTCACCCTCTGGCTGGGCGTCTGGCCGTACGCGTACCTGCTGCAGGTCGGCGACAGCCGCTGTTACATCTTCCGCGGCGGTTCACTGACACAGATCTCTCGTGACCAGACGGTCGTGCAGGATCTCGTGGACGCGGGTGTGCTCACGCGCACGCAGGCGATGCGCTCGCCGCTCAACAACGTGCTGTCGAGCGCGATCGGCGGCGAGGAAGCGATGCCCGTCGTGACGCGCATGGAGCAGTCGTGGGATGTGGTCGGTCTGTTGTGCAGCGACGGGCTCACGAAACACGTGAGCGACGAACAGATCGCCGAACGGCTGCGCACCATGACGTCGGCGAAACAATGCTGCGAAGCACTGGTGCAGGATGCCCTCGACGCCGGCGGCAGCGACAACATCACGGTCGTGATCGGGCGCCCGACACCGAAGAAGGTCGAACACCCGCTGCTGCACGCATCCGTCAGGTGATTCCGATCGGTTGCGTGACTCGGAAACCGAAGGTCAGGTGATGACGGTGGGAGCAGTGCGACCGGTGCGCTGCGGAATCTGCGCCACATCGAGCGCGGCCTGCACGAGGTCCTTCAAGGCATCCTGCGGATCGCGATCGAGTCCGTCGGGACCCGCGACGTAACTCTCGATGTACACGCGCAACGTGGCGCCGGCCGTCCCCGTCCCCGACAGACGATAGATGATGCGCGATCCATCCTCGAACAGGATGCGCAGGCCCTGATGTGCACTCGTCGATCCATCGATCGGATCGAGATACGAGAAGTCGTCAGCCGCCGCGATCTTCCTTCCGGCGATGGTCTGCCCGGGCTGTGACACCTGCTCATCGCGCAGCTGTTGCATCACACTGGCCGCCGCGTCACTCGGCACTTCCTCGTAGTCGTAGCGCGTGTAATAGTTGCGGCCGAACTTCGTCCAGTGCCCGGTGACGATCTGCTCGACGGATTCACCGCGAACCGCAATGATGTTCAACCAGAACAGCACCGCCCAGAGGCCGTCCTTCTCGCGGACGTGGCTGGAGCCGGTGCCAAAGCTCTCCTCGCCGCAGAGTGTGATGCGACCGGCGTCGAGGAGATTGCCGAAGAATTTCCATCCCGTCGGCGTTTCGAAGCAGGGCAGGTTCATTTCCTTCGCGACACGATCGACGGCCGCACTGGTGGGCATCGACCGTGCGACGCCGGCGATGCCCGTCGCATAGCCGGGAGCGAGCGTCGCATTCGCCGCCAGGATCGCGAGACTGTCCGACGGCGTGACGAAGAATCGGGTGCCAAGCACCATGTTGCGGTCACCGTCGCCATCGGAGGCGGCGCCGAAGTCGGGGGCCGACGTGCCGAACAGTTCCTCGACCAGGTCGTGCGCGTAGGTGAGGTTCGGATCGGGATGTCCGCCACCGAAATCCGGTAGCGGCGTCCCGTTGATGACCGTGCCTGCGGGCGCGCCGAGCCGGCGCTCGAGAATCTCCGTGGCATACGGGCCGGTGATGGCGTGCATGGCATCGAAACGCATGCGAAATCCGCCGGCGAAGAGGGCACGGATGGCCGCGAAGTCGAACAGCGACTCCATCAGCGTTGCGTACTCCGTGACCGGGTCGACGACGACGACGGTGATGTCATCGAACGTGTGCGTGCCGATCGTATCGAGTGGCACGTCCGCCATGTCGGCGATGCGATACGACGTCAGCTCGGCGGCGCGTTTCGCGACTTCGTTGGTGAACGACTCCGGTGCCGGTCCACCGTTGGCGGCGTTGTACTTGATGCCGAAGTCGCCGTCGGGACCGCCAGGATTGTGACTGGCGGACAGGATGATGCCACCGGCACCAGACAATCGGATGAGATGTGACGCCGCCGGCGTCGACAGCAGGCCGCCCTGGCCGACCATCACGCGCGTGATGCCATTCGCGGCTGCCATGCGGATGATGACCTGCGTGGCCTCGCGATTGAGGAAGCGACCATCGCCCCCGATGATCAGCGTCGCCTTCGCATCGAGCGCGGCCACATCGAGCAGCGCCTGCACGAAATTCTCGAGATAATGCGGCGTGCGAAACACCGTCGTGCGCTTGCGCAGGCCGGACGTGCCGGGCTTCTGATCGGAGAACGGTGTCGTCGGAACGTCGCGCACGAGAGGCATGGTGGTCAGGCCGGAGAGGGTGTCGGCTTGGAGAAACAGCGGCGGCCGCGCTGGTGTTTCGCCAAGAGGAATTGTATCCCGTCGCGAGGACGGGCGCTTCCCTATTGTTCTCGCGACGCGAACGGTACACTTCGCGCCGGACAATCAGCGGAGTGATCGACGATGCGTGAAGCGGTGATCGTCTCGACGGCACGAACCCCTCTCGCCAAGTCGTGGCGCGGCGCGTTCAACATGACACACGGCGCGACGCTCGGTGCGGTGGCCGTCGGCGCCGCGCTCGAGCGCGCAGGCGTGGACGGCGCCGAGGTCGAGGACGTGCTGATGGGCTGTGCGTATCCGGAAGGGGCAACAGGGCTCAACATCGCGCGGCAGATCGCGATGCGCGCGGGGCTGCCGGTGACGGTATCCGGCGTCACGATGAACCGGTTCTGCAGTTCTGGTCTGCAGGCGATCGCGACGGCGGCGCAGCGGATCATCGCGAATGAAGCCGATATCTTCGTGGCCGGTGGCGTCGAATCGATCAGCTGTGTGCAGAACGACATCAACAAGAAGATGCTGCACGATGCGTGGCTCTCGGAGCACAAACCGACGTTGTACTGGCCGATGCTGCAGACGGCGGAAACGGTCGCCACACGATACGGCATCACTCGCGACCGGATGGATGAATACGGTGCGTTGTCGCAGCAGAAGGCCGCTGCGGCACGTGACGCGGGCCGGTTCGATACGGAGCTGGTGAGCGTGACGACGACGATGGGTGTGCAGGACAGGGTGACGAACGAGATCAGCACGCAGGCCGTGACGGTGACGGCGGATGAAGGCATTCGCGCGGACACGACGTACGAGGGCATCGCGAAGATCAAGCCGGCGATCGAGGGTGGCACGATTGCGGCGGGCAATGCGAGTCAGTTCTCCGATGGTGCGGGCGCCTGCGTGCTGATGGATCGCAGGACGGCGGAGCAACGTGGTGCGCCGATTCTCGGTGCGTTCCGCGGCTTCGCAGTCGCGGGCTGTGAACCCGACGAGATGGGTATCGGGCCGGTGTTCGCGGTGCCGAAGCTGCTCCAGCGCGCGGGATTGTCGGTCCGCGACATCGGACTCTGGGAGCTGAACGAAGCGTTCGCGGTGCAGGTGCTGTACTGTCGCGACACACTCGGCATCGATCCGGCGATCCTGAACGTCAATGGTGGTGCGATCGCGGTCGGACATCCGTACGGCGTGAGTGGTCAGCGCCTCACGGGTCATGCGTTGATCGAAGGCAAGCGGCGCGGCGTGAAATACGCGGTCGTGACGATGTGCATCGGCGGCGGCATGGGTGCGGCCGGGCTGTTCGAGATTGCCTGACGACTTCACGAACTGACGGAGGCACCGAGATGGAAATGACCGGACGCATCGCGGTGATCACGGGTGCGGGCAGCGGATTCGGGCGCGAGTTCGCACGTATGGCCGCGTCGCGCGGCATGCGTCTCGCGCTGGCGGACATCAACCAGGCCGCGCTCGATGCAACGGTCGACGAGTTGCGGGCGACGGGCGTCGACGTGATCGGCGTGCACACCGATGTGTCGAAGGCGGCGGCGGTGCAGGCGCTGGCCGATGCGACGATGACGGCGTTCGGCGCGGTGCACCTGCTCTTCAACAACGCCGGTGTCGCGTCAGGCGGCCTGGTGTGGGAGAGCACCGACGCCGATTGGCAGTGGGTGATGGGCGCGAATGTCTGGAGCGTGATCCACGGTGTGCGCATCTTCACACCGCTGATGCTCGCACACGGCGAGCCGGCGCACATCGTCAACACCGCCTCGGCCGCCGGCCTGATCTCGGCGCCCAACATGGGCATCTACAACGTCAGCAAACACGCGGTCGTCGCGCTGAGCGAGACGTTGTATCAGGACCTGAAGCTGGTGCGGTCGAAGGTCGGTGTGTCGGTGCTCTGTCCGGCGTTCGTACCGACGGGTATCGCGCAGTCGCATCGCAATCGCCCGGCCGAGTTGCAGAACAGCGTGCCGCCGACGGCGTCGATGCTGGCGGCGCAGCAGGCGAGTGTGAAGGCGGTGGAGTCGGGGCGGATTTCGGCGCCGGAGATCGCGGCGATGACGTTCGAGGCGATCGATGCGGGGCAGTTCTACATCGTGCCGCATGCGAAGATCCTCGACCTCGTGTCGACGCGTCTGTCGGACGTCGTCGCGCTGCGCAATCCGTCGGAGATGTTTGCGCTGATTCCTTCCTCCTAGTTTCTCGCTGGTCGGGGAATTTTCACGCGGGGGCCGCGAAGGACGCGGGGAAAGGCAACTCGGTGGGACGGCAACTGCAACAGTGTTCGCGCGGAGCCACGGAAGCGCGGAGACGGGAAGAGCAAGGGCAAAAGTTTTCGCGCGGGGACGCGGCGGCGCGGGGGGAACGGCAACCACTTCTTCGGAACTACGTGTGCGCAAGGAAGTATTGTTCAAGGTTCTCCGTACGTCTCCGCGAATCGACGGCTCCGCGCGAACACTGTTGCTGTTGCAGTCGCTTTTGCTGTCGGGCGGGTTGGACTTCGTTGCAGGCGCATCATGATCCTTATTGACACTTGCCCATGCCGGATCGTTCGACACTCCGCAGGACCATCAGCACACTCGATCCGGCGTTGAGTGCGCGGATCGTGCGGCGTGTGCCGATGCACTATGCGGGCGGGGCGGACGACGAGAGCGATCGACCGGCGTTCGTGCGCGCGGCGTCGTCGATGGCATGGGTCGGCGCGCGCGTGGCGCTGGTGCAGGACGACGTGAATTTCGTCGCACTCGTCGATCCGGCGACGGGCCTGGCCGACGCGATCACGCTGCCGGCCGGCAAGGACAATCGGCGCCAGTTCGACGACGAGCGCGGCAACAAGAAGTTCAAGCTCGATCTCGAGGCGATGGCGCGCGTGCCCGTGCCGGGCGGCACGCGCCTGGTGGCCTTCGGCTCCGGGTCGAAGAAGCGACGCGACAACGTGATGTCACTCGCGTTCCGTGGCACCGCCTCACAATTCGCAGCAGAGGAACCGTCACTCGTCGCGCTGCCCGCATTGTACGCGATGCTCCGCGACGAGCGGACTTTCGCCGGCAGCGAGATGAACATCGAAGGGGCGGTGTACATCGACGGCGTCATCCGGCTGTTCGGTCGCGGCAATGGTGCTGCGAGTGCTGACCACGAGCCGCTCGATGCGACGTGCGACCTGAACTGGCGCACGCTGCACGCGCACATCGCGGCACCGGAGGTCGCACCCTTGCCCGACATGACACGCATCACACAATACGAGCTCGGGTCGATCGATGGCGTGCCTCTCGGCTTCACCGATGCGATCCCCATGGGACGAGCGCAGGTGATGTATTCGGCCGCGGCGGAAGCCTCCGCAGATGCATCGGTCGATGGTGAGGTGGGTGGATCCGCACTTGGCGTCATTCCCACCGATCGCCGCAAGCCGGCACGCTGGACGCTGATCCGCGATGAAGGTGGTGCTCCCTTCGAGGGAAAGGTGGAGGGACTGGTGCTCGACCCACGTGATGCGACACGTGCGCTGATCGTCGTGGACGTCGATGATCACACTCGGCCGTCGGAGCTGTGCGAGGTGATGCTGGTCGGACCGTGGCGGTGAGCGAGGAGTATTGCGCATCATGACGCTGGTTTCTCGCCGTGCGCGTGCGTAGCGTTTCGATCGCGGCCAGCTGCCAGGGCCTGACTCAGTCTTCGTGGAGGAACGATGGAGCGACGGGAAATGCTGGCCTCGCTGGGCGCAGCGTCAGCGGCACACATGCTGGGAGGCATCATGCCGGTGCTGGCCGAATCGGTGACGCCGGCTGAAGCGGCCGGTCGGATCAGGCAAAGCGTCTGTCGCTGGTGTTATCAGTCCATTCCACTCGATACGCTGGCCCGTGACGTGGCGGCGATGGGATTCAAGGCGATCGACCTGCTGAGCGAAAACGAGTGGGCGACGATCAAGCCATTCGGACTGACGTGCGCCGTGTCGAACGGTCCGAGCACGATCCCGATCGGCTTCAATCGCCCCGATCAACACGATCGACTCGTGGCGGAGTCGGAGCGATTGCTGCCGTTGGTCGCCGCGGCGGGCATTCCGCAGATGATCGTCTTTTCCGGCAATCGCGCCGGCATGTCGGATGCGGAAGGTCTCGCGAATTGCGCCGTCGGTCTCATGCGCATCATGCCGACGGCCGAGCGGCTGGGCGTGACGGTGATCATGGAACTGCTGAATTCGAAGGTCGATCACAAGGATTACATGTGTGATCACACGGCGTGGGGTGCGGAGCTGGTGAAGCGCGTCGGGTCGGCGCGATTCAAGCTGCTGTACGACGTGTATCACATGCAGATCATGGAAGGCGATGTGATCCGCACGATCCGCGACAACTTCGCGTACATCAATCACTATCACACAGGTGGCGTGCCGGGTCGTCACGAGATCGACGATTCCCAGGAGCTGCACTATCCGACGATCATGAAGGCGATCGCGGATCTCGGCTTCACGGGTTACGTCGCGCAGGAGTTCATTCCGGTGCGCGAGCCGATGGTGTCGCTGCGTGAAGCGTACGCGCTCTGCAACGTCTAGTTCTTGCCGTTCGAAACTACCTATCGCAGGGTCGCAGAGATTGAACTGCTTTGACGCCAAGCCGCCAAGGCGCAAAGCGTTCCGTGCGTGAAACTGCCTTCGTGCATCCCGGTCATGATCGTCAAAGTGCTGTTGGAACTGCGCGCTCGCTGGGGCAGTTCCAACAGCAGTTTCTTAACTCGACTGCGCGCGACGCTGCCCAAATTCTCGTGGAGCACTTTGCGTCCTGGCGGCTTGGCGTCGAGGCGGTTCAAGACTCGGCGACTCTGCGTTGAGCTGCTCAAGCTGCGGGTTCAAATGACGTCGGCGGGGGCGAGGTGGCAGTCGTGGGGACCGTGGCCGCGTTCGATCTGCAGCGTGGGGTGCGAGATGCCGAAGCGCGATTGGAGTGTCCCTGCCGCATCGATGAGCAACGCATCGTCATCACACACTTCAGGGCGGATGAGGTGCGCGGTGAGCGCGACGTCGGTGGTGCTCATGCCCCAGATGTGCAGGTCGTGCACACCGGTCACTCCTGGCAGGCCGCGCAGGTAGATCTCGACGGCGGACGGGTCGACGTGGGCGGGCACGGCGTTGAGTGCGAGATCGAGTGCTTCACGCAGCAGACGCCACGTGCTGAAGGCGATGATCGCCGCGATGGCGAGGCTGACGGCGGTATCGAGCCACATCCAGCCAGTCATCGAGATGACGATGCCCGTGACGACGACGCCCGCCGAGACTGCGGCGTCCGCGACCATGTGCAGATAGGCGCCGCGAATGTTCAGGTCCTGCTTGCGTCCGCGCAGAAACAGCAGCGCCGTGAAACCGTTGACGAGGATGCCGACGCCCGCGACCCACGCGATCGTGCCGGTGGCGACGGCTTCCGGTGCACGCACGCGTGTCGCCGCCTCCCATGCGATCGCGATGATCGCGAGCATCAGCACGACACCATTGACGACCGCCGCGAGTATTGACGTGCTGCGGAGGCCATAGGTGCGACGGCGAGTCGGCCCGCGCGTGGCGAGCACACTGGCCCCCCACGCGATCAGGAGGCCGGCAACGTCACTCAGATTGTGTCCAGCGTCGGCCAGCAAGGCCACCGAGTTGGCGCGCAGGCCGAAGAACGTTTCGACGAGCACGAACCCGATGTTGAGTGTCGCACCGATCGCGAAGGCGCGCCCGAACGACGCGGGTGCGTGCGAGTGTCCCGCGTGCGAATGCCCGGCGTGATCGTGGTCGCGCGCCCGACGCACGTCGTCATCGTGATCACGTGCGCCGTGATCGTGGTCGGCCGGTGGGGCGGAACGGGTCGGGCTTGACATATCAAAAAATACTGGTACGATTGATCACATGCCCACTGAGACCACCACCGACTTCGCGCGCGCGGCCGAGCTGTTCCACGCCCTGTCCGACGAGGCACGGGTGGAGATCGTTTCGGTGCTGCTCGGTGGTGAACACTGCGTGTGCGACCTCATGGACGTGGTTGGTGCGGCACAGTCGCGACTGTCGTACCATCTCAAGGTGTTGAAGGACGCCGGACTGGTGACGGATCGACGCGAGGGCCGCTGGTCGTATTACACGCTGCAGCGGGATGCGATCGTCGAAGCGGAAGGTACGCTGGCCGGACTGCGTCCACGAGCCAGACGCCTGAATTCCGCGAACTGCTGCGGATAAAGCGCAATCAGTACTGTCATGACCGAAGTTTTCTTTTGTCCGATCCATCAAGATTTCTTGTTCAACAGGAGTGTCAGATGCTGAAAGACACGGAGGACAGCGCCGCTGCCGAGCTGGCAGCGTTGCGCACGACGGTGCAGGCGCGGTACGGTGCGGCGGCGCAGCGGGTGAGCGATGCATCGGCGAGCGCCGGTGCGTCGTGCTGTGCGCCAGCGGACGGCTCGAGTGGGTGTTGTGGCGCGAGCACGGACAGCTGGGACCCCATCACGGCCAATCTGTACGACGCCGGTGAGGCCGCCGGTGTGCCCGCCGAGGCGTTGCTGGCATCACTCGGCTGCGGCAACCCGACGGCGCTGGCTGACCTGGTCGAAGGTGAAGTGGTCCTGGACCTTGGCTCGGGCGGTGGCATCGATGTGCTGCTGTCGGCGAAGCGGGTCGGGCCGAGTGGCAAGGCGTATGGCCTCGACATGACGGACGAAATGCTGAAGCTGGCGAACGCGAACAAGGAGCGCGCCGGGGCGACGAACGTGGAGTTTCTGCGCGGGCACATCGAGCAGATTCCGTTGCCGTCGAACACGGTGGATGTGATCATCTCGAACTGCGTCGTGAACCTGTCGGGCGACAAGCGTGCGGTGCTGGCGGAATCGTTTCGCGTACTGAAGCCCGGTGGTCGCTTTGCGGTCAGTGATGTCGTGGTGCGCGGTGAGGTGCCCGCGGACGTGAAGAGGAACATGGAGTTGTGGGTCGGCTGCGTCGCCGGCGCGCTCGAGGAGCAGGAATTTCTCGGGCTGTTGCGCGACGTCGGATTCGAGGGCGCGAGCATCGAGCCGACGCGCATCTATGAGGCGGCGGATGCGGCGGCATTCCTGGCGGGCACGGGGCTCGACGTTGAGCGCTTCGCGACGGAGGTCGGCGGGCGATTCATGGGAGCGTTCATCCGTGCGACGAAGCCTGGTGTTTTGGCGAAGCGTGTGCGGATGCCGTTGGTCGACGCGCAGGCCGTTGCGCCTGGTGCGTCAGCCGGTGATGCGGCGCCGGCGAGCTGCTGCGGGCCGGACTGCTGCACCTAAGCGGACGATCGTGATGTGACGCGCGTGGAATCGGTTATGGGTCCTTGATCGCGTGACGTATGTAGTCAAGCATGGCGCCGAAACCGAAACTGCTGCACGCCATGCGGGCTAACATGCGGCTCCGTCACTACTCCCCGCGCACCGTGGAGGCCTACACGGCCTGGACGCGACGTTTCGTGCGCTTCCACGGTCTGCGTCATCCCGACGAACTCGGCGAGGCGGAGGTCAAATCGTTCCTGCTGCATCTGGCGGAGGACCGTCATTGCGCGCCGTCGACGCAGGCCCAGGCGTTGGCGGCGCTGCTATTCCTCTACAAGGAAGTCGTCGGGCGGTCACCGCCTGGGCTTGGCGCCATTTCCACGAGCCCGATCGCCGATGCGGTTGCCGACCGTGCTCGGTCCGGACGAAGTCCGGCAAATACTGATACAGATGCGAGGCGTGACCCGGTTGCTGGCGCTGCTGCTGTACGGGAGTGGCATGCGACTGATGGAAGGCCTGACGCTGCGCGTGAAGGATCTCGACATCGGGCGGGGAGAGATCGTGATCCGGCGCGGGAAGGGGGCCAAGGACCGGGTGACCGTCCTGCCGGACATGCTGCGCGTGCCGCTGGCGGATCAGATCGAGCGTGTCCGCGGGCTGCACGCGCGTGACAGCGCGCGGGGATTGCATGCCGGTTGGGTGACGATGCCGAGCGCACTGGATCGGAAGTATCCGCAGGCGGGGCGGTCGTTGCAGTGGCAGTGGGTGTTTCCGTCGGCTCGGCTGCATGTGGATGCGGCGACGGGGCGCGTGTACCGGCATCACCTGCACGAGTCGGCGCTGCAGCGGGCGATGGCGGAGGCGGTGCGTCGCAGCGGTGTGACGAAACGTGCGACGTGTCACACGTTACGCCATTCGTTCGCGACGCATCTGCTCGAGCGCGGCGCGGACATCCGGACGGTGCAGGAGCTGCTGGGGCATCGTGACGTGTCGACGACGATGTTGTACACGCACGTGCTGAATCGGGGTGGGTTGGGGGTGCGGAGTCCGGCGGATGTGGCGGGGTTTGTGGAATTAGTATCAGGGTTGGCGGATTAGGCCGCCGGGCGTAGGTTCGGGTGGGATTCGCTGGGGGGTGGGGCGGGTCCAATACTCGTTAGCAGGCGGTCCGGCATTCGTGTTACTCAACGGTGTAGGTGCGCATGGTCATTGAGACGCCGTTCGGACAACTCGAATGCCGCGCTAGCGCGCATGTGG
>JACMLX010000282.1 GCA_014379355.1 Gemmatimonadaceae bacterium | reverse complement strand
GCCGCAGCCGCCCCACCACCGTCAGGAAACGAGGCGATCGCGAGTGCGAGCGGTGCTGATCTGGCGGTCATCCTGAACGGACGCGGTCGCGAGCTGTGCAAGGGCATGGAGCGCATCCTGCGCAAGTTTCCGTTCGATCCGGACGGTGGCGATGCGAGTCTCTCGGATGTGAACGCGATGCTGGCGCCAAGCACGGGTGCGTTGTGGCGTTTCTATGATGACCGCCTGATACCATTGCTGCCGCTCGAGAACCGCGTGTTCGTGTCGAAGCCGGCCAATGGGGTCACGCTGTCGCCGCCATTCGTCGCCTTCTTCCGGCGCATGGCGCGCGCCTCGGTGGCGCTGTACGCGGATCGCCAACAGACCCCGCGCATGGGCGTCGCCGTGAAGGCGATTGCGGCACCGGAACTGAGCATGATCACCCTGGTGAACGGCGACCGCACGCTGCGCTGGCCGGGTGCGGAAACGCAGTCCGTGTCGTGGCCGGCCACCGGCGGCAACAACGCGCGACTCACGATCGTGAGCGGCGGTCGCGAGCAGGAACTGGCGAAGGCCGACGGTCCGTGGGCCCTGTTCCGCCTGATGGCGCGCGGCAGCGCGGAAGGGCGTGGAAACACCGTGCGGGTCACGTTCAACGGCAGTGTGCCGACGGCGTTCGAACTCAGTGCACCGGATGGCGGGCCGATCGTGTACCGCGGTGCGTTGTCGGGTCAGGGCTGTGTGTCGCAGGTGACGCAGTAGGCAGGATGCGCACACGCCGACTCGCGGCGCATCACGGCACCGGTGTGCGCCATGCCTTGCCGATACCGGTCAGCAGCGCCGCATAGAGCTCGATGCCGTCCCACAGATTCTGCACGCGCAGGTTCTCGTCGGCGGCGTGCTGATTGTCGTCGTAGTTGGCAATGGGCAGCGAAATGATCGGCACCTTGAGGATCTGCTCGAAGAGGTAACCGGGTCCGCTGGCACCAACGGTCGGGTTGAGGATCAGCTTGTCCTTTGCGCCATCGCTGAGTGCAGCGATGACGGCGCGGCCGAACGGGCCGTCCATCGGCGCGCGCGAGCCGGGATACCCGCTCCCCCACTCCACGCGCGCAACTCTCGGATGGGTGAGGCGCATCGCCACCGTCACACTGTCGTTGGTGACGAAGTAACCTTGCGCGCGGATGTGCGCCTCGACGAGTTGACGTACGCGCGCCGGCGTCTGTCCCGGGACCAGGCGCAGGTCGATGCTCGCGAAGGCCTCGGTGGCGATGGTATTGCTGCCTGTTTCACGCACGCCGCCGGCGCGGATGCCACGCACGTTCAGCGCCGGCAGCATGATGCGTTCGGCAAGCAGCGCATTACCCGCTTCGGTGCGATTGATGCCAAGTGCCGTGCGCAGCGTGCTGTCGTACTTCGGCAGCTCCGCGACGGCGCGATGTTCGGCCGCAGTGACCGGGGTCACATCAGCGTAGTACCCCGCGATCCGGATGCGACCATCGTCATCGCGCATGCCGGCCAGCAGCGTGGCGATCATCATCGCGGGATTGGGCGCCCAGTTCCCGTAGTGGCCACTGTGCAGGGCACGCGTCGGGCCGAACACCGTCAACTCGAACCCCGATGATCCGCGCTGTCCGAACGACAGCTGCTGACGCCCGCTCTGGTGCACCGGTCCGTCGCAGAACAGCCACGCGTCGGCGGCGAGTTGGGCGGCATACGTGGTGAGAATGTCGTCGAGGTGGCCGGAGCCCGCTTCTTCCTCTCCTTCGAAGAACACCTTGATGTTCACCGACGGCGCGAGCTGCGACGCCTTCATCGCGTCGATCGCGCTGAGGATCGCCTGAATGGACGCCTTGTCATCACCGGCCGAGCGACCATAGATGCGCGCCTCGCCATCGACGCGTCCGGCACCCGTGGGAATGGGTATCGTCGTGCCACCACGCTGGACTTCCGTCGTACGGAGCACAGGCGACCAGGGTGGCGTGGTCCACTTCGACGCGTCGACGGGCTGACCGTCGTAGTGCGCATACAGCACGAGCGTCTTCGTCGCGCCCGGGTGCAGCATTTCGCCATACACAGCAGGCGGGCCGCCGGGCACTGTGAGCAGTTTCGTGTTCGCGAACCCGCGCGCCACGAGCAGTCGCACGAGATGATCCGCGTTGCGACGGATGTTGACGGAATCGGACGCCAGGTTGGGCAGCGCGAGCAACTCGGCGAACTCCGTGAGGATCGCGCCTTCGTGCTGTTCGCGGTACACGCGCGCGGCCTGTCGGGCGGCCGCGCCGGAGACGTCCTGTGCGATGAGGCTGCCCGGACCCGCCAGCACGCCCACAAGAGCGAGTCCAAGCGCGAGCGGGCGTACGAGTGTCGTGAAGCGGGCGACGCGCAGGGACATGTCAGATTCCTCGAGGATGACGCAAGTGAGTTCGCTTCAGCAGTTCACGGCGCGCCGCGAAGCGCGACACGTTGGAAGGGTGACAATCATCATGTCCGACCCTTCCTTCTGTTCGACACGGCGCATGCATCATGATCGACACCATGCTCCCATTGCGCTGACGAGAGAAGACGGCCGCACATCGTGATCGGACGGTGTCAGTGCCCCGCCGCCGGCATCGGCGCGCGCGCTGACGCCGGCAGGCCGAGACTGTCGACGATCGCGATGAACGCCGGGTCGTTCCGCACCGGATCGAACCACCAGACGCGCATCGGCAGCACGTACATGAGGGGATCCCGTTCGGCCAGGGCGGCCTCCAGGCGATCCACGACAGTGGCCACATCGGCGACGCCGAGATCGGCGATCGCGAGCCCGAAGCTCACACCCTGCGCCGAGGAAAGCGCCGCGAGCCGCGCGCGTGTC
>JACMLX010000281.1 GCA_014379355.1 Gemmatimonadaceae bacterium | reverse complement strand
GGTCGGCCGCACCACCGGCCACCTGCAGGCCGGCCACGGTGCGCGCCGAGCCGCGGGCGAGCGCATCGAGTCGCTTGCGTGCCATGCGTGCGTTGAGCTGGCGCAGCTGTACCATCGACCAACCGCCGAAGCTTGCCACGAGGAGTCCGAACGGCACGGCGAACAGCAGCGACATGGGCACGTTCCCGACCGCGGCGCCAGCGGCAGCGGCAGCGCCTGCGACCGGCGACGACGAGCCCCACTCGGGATATCGCGACGCACCGAACGGCAACGTTTCGTGCGCGAACAATTCCAGCAGCACACCACACAACATGCCGACGCCGGCGTCACCCATGAACGCCCCCCCGAGCGTCGCCGAGACGATCGGCCGCGAGATCTGCGCCTGCGGAAAACTCACGATGTCGAGACCGAGGATCGCACCCAGCAGGGCGAGCACCAGCACATCGACGATCACGCAATCGCCTCACCCGTGAGGATATGGTCGAGCGGTATCACGCGCGCCGCGGGCAGGTCCTGCGCCGAGATCTCGACGCCGCTCGCCGCCATGGCGCGCAGCTCGGCTTCCTCGGCGCCGGTGAGGAAGATGTAGCGCAGTTTCTGCGCACGGCCGGCGCGATGATGCACGCCACCGAGGTTGACGCGCCGGAGCGCAGGAATCGCAGCACAGAGGCGCGCCATCGTGTCGATGTCGCCAGTGAGCAGCATGCCGGGCTTGGGATCGGCGGCAAACCGCTCGTACCGCTCCACCGCTTGTGCGACCGACACGAACTCGACGCGCATGTCCGGTGGCACCCCCATGCGATAGAGCTCCTGCTCCCATTCGCTGGCCGCGACTTCGTCATCCACGAGCACCAGGAAGCGCAATTCCAGCGGCTGTCCCCAGCCGACCACGACCTGTCCGTGGATCAGGCGATCATCGATGCGATGCAGTTCAATCGGCACGGACATTTCCTCGTGCAACCATCAATGCGGCGCGCCCTTTCTCCACGGCCAGATCAGCGGCGCGTGTTGAATCCGGTGCCGCGAACGCGTAGTCCAGCAGGGTGGGAAGGTTGACGCCGGTCACCACCGTCACCTCAGGAAAATCACGTTGTGCGCGTCGAGCGGCCATCGTCGTCGAACCGGCCGGGAGATCGGAGAAGATGACGGTCACGCCCTCCGCGATCGCATCGCGCACGATCGCTTCCATGGCGCGGGTGTCGAGACCGTAGTTGCTGGCCGTGCGAAACACATCGCCGCGTCCCGTGATGGCCGTCACGGCCGACACGATGCCCACCGCAAAGTCCTTGTGGCCGATCACCAGCGCCTGCGGTCGCGCGGCAGCGTCACTCATTCATTGTCTTCCTGCAGATAGCGGCGCACTTCGACGTCGCGCGTGCTGTTGCGTGCGGCGGTCGCATTCCGCATGCGCGCAATGAGCCGTTCGTTGAATTGCTCGGCGGGATTGACGCCAGCGTAGCGCAGGAGATGGTTCATCGCCAGCACTTCGAGGATCACGGTGATGTTCTTGCCCGGATTGAGCGGCACACGGATGCGCGGAATCGGCACGCCGAGAATCTCGGTCGTCTCGAGATCGAGGCCCGTGCGATCGAGGTGGGCATCACCACGCCACAATTCGAGCTCCACCGCCACTTCGACGCGTTTCTGCTGGCGCACGGCGCGGATGCCGAAGAGCGCCGGGATGTCGACGAGCCCGACACCGCGAATCTCCATGTGATGGCGCTGCAATTCGTGGCCCTTGCCGATCAGCACATCATTGCCGCGCTTGAGCACGATCACCATGTCGTCCGCGACCATGCGGTGGCCGCGCTCGACGAGATCGAGCACACATTCCGACTTGCCGATGCCGCTCTGGCCGATGAGCAGGAGGCCGACACCATACACGTCCGCCAGCGATCCGTGCAACGTGGTGCGCGGTGCGAACTCCTCCTCCATCGCCGGCTTGATGCGTCGATAGAACTCGTTGGTCTTCAGCGGCGAACGGAACAACGGCATGCCGGCGTCGGACGCCTCACGCAGGAACTCCTCGGACAGCGTGAGACCCTTCGTGATGAAACAGCACGGGAACGGCAGCCGGAAGAAGTCGCGCAGCACGTCGAGGCGTCGCGTCTGTTCCAGCGAACTGAGATAGGTGATCTCCGTTTCCCCGACGATCTGGCAGCGGTCGGGCACGAAGCGCTCGGTGTATCCAGCCAGAACGAGCCCGGGGCTTGATACCTCCGGGCTCGTCACAGGCCGGTCGAGGCCAGAGGCCTCACCGATCGGTTCCAGTTCAAGGATGTCCTTCAGCCGATCGAAGAGTCGGCCGACCGAAAGAGTCGTCGTCACGCGCTCCGCGTCGCCAAGGCGGCAACCCGCACGCGAGTCCGCATGGGATTCTTCTTCGGGATTTGCGCTTGCAGTCGGGCGAGGGCGTCCGTCAGTGCGGTCGCGTAGGATCTTGCGCGACCTTCCGCCACGAGGTTTCGCTGCTTCGGTGCGTGCAGGACGATCTCGACGCGTCGCGTCGGCCCATCGTCCTCGAATCGCACGACCGCGTCCACGGCCCGCTGCAGTCGCCGCCCGAACTTCAGGACGGCGCGTTCGGCGCGTCCCTTGAGGGGCTCAGGAATTGTTGCGTGATGCGCGTGAAAAATGATCTCCACCAGTGTGTCCTCCTTTGCGCAGCCGTTGCAACAGATGCGCCTCGGTGTGATCGGCCGCGGACTCCCAGGTGAAAGACTCAGCGAATGCTCGTCCGGCCGTCCCGAGTCGGGTGACCAGCGCTGGATCGGCGACGATTCGATCGTATGCGGCGGCGAGGGCACTCACATCGCCGTGCGTCACGAGGAATCCGGTCCGTCCATCCAGCACTGATTCGCGCAGGCCCGGAGAGTCGGACGCCACCACTGGCGTCCCGCACGCCGCCGCCTCCAGGTTCGTGATTCCCCACCCCTCCTTGGGAGAGGTCAGACTCACGATCCACGCTCGTCGGAGCAAGGCGGACTTCTCCGCCTCACTCACGAATCCAAGAAACCGCACGCGTCGGCCGAGGTCAAGCGACGCCGCGAGGGCCTCGAGGCGGGGACGATCCTCCCCTGTTCCAGCAATCTCCACTTCTACCCCACGGTTCCCCATCCGCGCCGCCGCCTCGAGGATGAGTTCGACACCCTTGTACCGACGGAGCCGGCCCACGTAGGCGACGATCGGAACCGGCGAGCGCTCGGCGGGGGCGGGCGTGAACGCCTGACTGTCGATCCCGCAGTAGATGACCCCGGTCTTCTCGACCGGCACGCCGCGGGCCAGCAGGTCGCTTCTCGTGCTTTCGCTGATCGCCGTGAAGTCACAGCGCCGGTAGACCATCGGGATCGCCCGCTCGGCCGCCACGACGGTGCTGGCCACGGCCCAACCCGCCTCGCGGAAGGCGGTCCAGCCGAAGAGGTGCGGCACGACGACGTCCACCGGTTCCTTCACCCACAACGGCGTGAAGAGCGGCAGCTTGTTGATGTCCTCGACGACGATGTCGAAGGGCTGGATGCGATGCAGCGCGCGGTAGGCGCCGATCACGTGCAGGGCAAAATCCCACCGGCCGCCCACGCGACGCACACGGATGCCATCGAGCAGCGCCTCCGGCGCGCAGCCTGGCCACCCGCTGCACAGCAGCGTGACGTCATGGCCGCGCTGCGCGAGGCGGCCGTAGATCTCGTGCAGGTGCGTTTCGGCACCGCCCGACTGCGGATTCTCCCGATCGAGCCAGTTGACGACGAGCAGGCGCACGGCTCAGAGCTTGTCGAGACGACGCGCCAGCGCATCGAGCACGCCGTTGACGAATTTCGCGCTCTGCTCGGAGCCGAAACGTTCGGCCAGCCGCACCGCCTCCTGCAACACGACCTTGGCGGGCGTGTCCATCTGCCGCAGTTCGGCGGCCGCGATGCGCAGCACGCACCGCTCGATCGCGCCCAGGCGATCGAGGCGCCAGTTCGTCGTGATCGATTCGAGGTCGCGGTCGATCGGTGCGAGATCCTTTTCCACGGCCGCCACGATGAGTGACGCGAACATGCGCTCGTCCCGCGGAATGCCGATGTCGTCCCAGACGGTGCGTGCGACCGTCGTCAACACATCGGTCCGACCGCGCACGTCCCACGCATACACCGCCTGCAAGGCGCGCGAGCGCGCGCGGGTTTCAAGCCTCGGCTTGGCCATCGAGCTCCCCCGCATCGATGGAGTCCAGGCGCGCGAGCAGGTCGGCCATCTCGAGCGCCGCAAGTGCAGCGTCACGGCCCTTGTTGCCGTATTCACCGCCGGAGCGCGCTTCGGCCTGCGCCATGGTATCCGTCGTGAGGAGGCCAAACCCGATCGGCACTTCGAACTCCGTGCCGAGATGCATGATGGCGCGCGACGTTTCGCCTGCGACGAACTCGAAATGCGGCGTGCCACCGCGTACGATGGCACCGACGACCACCATGCAGTCGTAGCGTCCGGTGCCAAGCAGCGCTCGTGCAGCGGTCGGTAATTCCCACGCGCCCGGCACCACCACCACGTCGATGTCGTCGAATGTGACGCCGCACTCGACCAGCGTCGCCACCGCACCTTCACCGAGCGCCTGCGTCACGGTTTCGTTGAAGCGGCTGACGATGACGGCCACACGCCGTCCCGCGCCGTCCGGTGATCCGATGAACTCAGGCATTGGGTGTCGCAGTGAATGGCAGATGGCCCAGCTTCGAGCGTTTGACGTTGAGGTAGTTCGTGTTCTCGCTGTTGAGCGGTGCTTCGAGACTGACCTTGCCGGCGACACGAAGTCCGTACCCTTCGAGTCCGACGATCTTCTTCGGGTTGTTCGTGATGACACGAATCGACTTGATGCCGAGATCGAGGAGGATCTGTGCACCGACACCGTAGTTGCGCAGGTCGGGTCCGAAACCCAGCCGTTCGTTCGCCTCGACCGTGTCCGCGCCGGCGTCCTGCAGCTCATACGCACGCAGCTTGTTGAGCAGGCCGATGCCTCGGCCTTCCTGATCGAGATACACGATCACGCCACGACCTTCGTGCACGACCATCTCCATCGTGGTCTCGAGTTGCCAGCCGCAATCGCAGCGCAACGAATGGAACGTGTCGCCTGTCAGGCACTTGGAATGCATGCGCACGAGCACGTCCTCGCCACTGCTGATGTCGCCGTGGACCAGCGCGACATGTTCGGCGGAGTCGAGCTCGTTGCTGAAGCCGACGATGCGGAATTCACCGTACGCGGTGGGCAATCGCGCCGTGGCGACACGGTGCACGAGGCGTTCCGTCTGCAGCCGATGTGCGACGAGTTGCGCGACCGTGATGAACGTCAGCCCGTGTTCCGTGGCGAACGCATCGAGCTGATCGCGCTTCGCGGTCGTGCCGTCGTCGTTGAGGATCTCGCAGATCACACCGGCGGGCGTGAGGCCGGCCATGCGCGCGAGATCGACGGCGGCCTCAGTGTGCCCGACGCGCTTGAGCACTCCACCTTCACGCGCGCGCAACGGATGAATGTGGCCGGGCCGGCGCAGGTCCGACGGCTGCGTGCGCGGGTCGACCGCCACACGAATCGTCTGTGCACGATCCTTCGCGCTGATGCCGGTCGAGACACCGAAGCGCTCGTCGGCATCGATGCTGACCGTGAACGCCGTGCGGAACGCGTCGGTGTTCTCCTTGCCCTGCGGACCGAGTTCAAGCGCCGCCACACGTTCCGGTGTCATGGCGAGGCAGATCATGCCTTTTGCCTTCAGCATGAAGTTGATCAGCTCCGGCGTGATCATCTCCGCCGCGCAGATCAGGTCCCCCTCGTTTTCGCGATCCTCGTCATCCGCGACGACGATGACCTTCCCCTGCCTCAGATCTTCGATGGCTTGCGCGATACTGCCGAATGGCATGATGAACTCTATGACTCCAGACTGTGGAGCAGTCCATGGACCGACCCCGACAGCTGCGGTGAAGAAATCGGCGCACCAGAAGGCGCGGCCGCACTGACATACGGATGCAACAGGCGCTGGACGAACTTGCCGATGACATCGGACTCGAGATGCACACCGTCGCCTGCGACGCGATCCGACAGCGTGGTGTGTCGCCACGTGTACTCGATGATCGACAGGCCGAGCACGCCCGCTTCGGGAATGTCGTTGACCGTCAGGCTGATGCCGTCCACGGTGATCGATCCGTGGGTGACGAGCAATGCGTCGATCGCAGCGGGAATGTCGACGAGCACGATCCACGCGTCATCGCGCTTCGAGATCGAACGGATCGTCCCGACCGCATCGACGTGGCCCTGCACGATGTGCCCACCCATCCGATCGGTCGGACGCATCGCGCGTTCGAGATTCACCCGACGACCCGCATGCCACCCACCGATCGTGGTGCGATCGAGTGTCGTGACGACCGCCGCGGCCGTGAACCAGCGATCGCCTGTCTCGCGCACAGTCAGGCACGCGCCGTCGAGGGCGATGCTCTCACCATCGAGCAGGTCCGAGTAGCGACAACGCACGCGGAATTCGCGTCCGGCATCCGTCACACTGACCTGCTCGATGACGCCGATGTCGTCAACGAGTCCGGTGAACACTGTGCGTGAGGTCGTAGATGGCCATGAGATCCTCTCCCAACCGGCGGTGCGCGACCAGACGATGTCGCGTGGCCTGCTCGACGAGCACGGGAGAGCCGGACAGGAGCGGGCGCACGGCATCGGCGCCCAATCGAACGGGAGCAGTGAAGATAACCAGCCAGTCCACCAAATCTTCGTCCAGCAGCGCGTCAGCGAGGGTTTTGCCGCCCTCGCAGTAGACCGAGAGAATGCCTTCCGCCTTGAGCGCGCGCAGCTGCGCGGCCGGTCCGACGGCCTCCAGCACGCGCACGCCAGCCTGTTCGAGCGCCTGCCGTCGTGCCGC
>JACMLX010000280.1 GCA_014379355.1 Gemmatimonadaceae bacterium | reverse complement strand
GACCACCCCCGCCGCCGCCAGGCCCGCCCGGACCCGCTGGCGTGGCGCCGACCTGCTCCACCACCAGGTTCGCCGCATCACGTTCGTCGGCTGACATCACCGGCTCCGGCGATGGCAGGTTGCGTTGCATCGCCTGCAACTGGTAGGCGGCACGGACTTCGTTCATCAGCGACAGTGCGCGTGAATCGATCAGCGGAGCGAATGCCGCCGTGCGTCGCGCACCGAGGGCCGTGTCGGTCCAGAGCACACCCGCCGAGCGGACGACGGCCTTCTCGATATCGGCCTGATGACGGATCGCGTTGCGGGCTTCCTTGTACGCGGTCGTCAGCGCGCCCGCGTCGGCGGCATCGGCGATATAGCCTAGTCCCTTGGTATGCGACTCACCCATGCGCGAGAGACCACGACCCAGGTTGTCGTTCACGACGCGGGCTGCGATCTCGTCGCTGCCACGCGAGATCACCGCGAGGCTCCCGAGTCCGACGGCGGCGGCGCGCTTGTATTGCGTCGGGTCCTGCTTGTCTGGCGTATCCTCCGACGAGTGATACCACATGTCCGGCCACGTGATGAACATCACCGCCGGAATGCCGTTCGCGAGATACACGACGTGATCGCTCGACCCGTAGTGTTTGTCCACCTTGATGTAGAACGCATCCTTGCTGCCGCGCGGTGACTCGACCGGCTGCGTCGGTGCATAGCCGCTCAGCGAACGCCGGAAGCGCACGCGCTCACGCGAGATGTCGGCCACGTACTCCATCATGCTCTGCGCGATGTCGTTCAGGTAACTCGGAAACGTGTCGGGTGTCCGTTGCAGCACCCAGAACGAGCGGCTCTGCGACACACGGAGGCCCTCCATGTCGAAGTTCAACGTGCCGATGATCGTCGCCTTCTTCGCGGGATTGTCGGCCAGGTACGCATTCGTCCCGACGATTTCCGGCACGAACAGGAAGTTGATCGTGCGTTTCGGGCGCGGCAGCTTGCCTTCGGCGATCAGCTTGATGTAGGCGCGGCCGATCTCCAGGATCAGCGCACAACCGGAGTTGTCATCGTTGGCGCCCTGCTTGATCAGGCCTTCGTACAGGTGGCCGCTGATTGCGACCTCCTGCGTCGTGCTGCCATCGCCCGGAATTTCGGCCGAGACGTATTCCTGCTTCATCGGTACCATCGCACTCTTCGTGATGGAGCGGATCGTGATCTTCTCACCGCGCACCAGCAGCGCGGCGAGATTGCTGCGGACTTCCGGCGTCACCGACCACGCGACGGTGCCGGGTTGGGCGAGGACGGTCGACGAGACGATCTGGTTCGGGAAATCCACCGAACGCTGATAGCCGATGGCGCTGATCCCGAGCACACCGAGCGCGCCGTTCTGTGTCGCCGTCTGGTACACCGAGGCGGTCGCGCCCGTGGTCAGGACGAACTTGCCTTTCACGTCCTTGCCTTCGAAGTCGGACTGTCGGCCCGGACCGACATCGATCAGTTCACCACTGATGTCACCGTTTGCATTGAGCGACACGAGCGCCAGGGCGATGTCCTGGATGTCGAACAGCTTCACGCTCTTCGGTGTCGTCATCCAGAGCTCGCCCTGCGATGGCTGCGGTGCCGTGGTGCCCTGCTGGTACACGACCGTCTTCACGTTGCTGAAGCCATACTTGCGCGCGAACTCCGCGATCACGCGGCTTTCGCGGAACGGTCCTGCGTATTCCTCGGGCTCGCGCACCCGCTGATACGGCACCAGTTCCAGCAGGTGGTGCATCGCGCGTTCGCCGGAGACTTCATTGATGATGGCCGTCATTTCGGCCTGGCTGAGCAGCGTACGGTCTTCGCGCTCCTGCGCCTGCAGCGTCGCACCCGCGAGCATGCCCAGTGCAACACCTGCGTACCATGTCACGTTCATCGGGGATCCAGGATGGGAGTCTGCCGCGCCGGACGGCATCTGCAGCACCGTGTGTCCTGCCCGTCGCCGCTGCCCGGACAACGCCTCGCCGTGCCGGATCGTTGTACGCGGTGGTGCGGCTATGTGGGCTTGTACGTCATGCACCAGAGCGACCAGAGAAGCGGCACGGCTGCAATCCAGCCCGCGAGATTCCAGCGCTGATACACGCGTCGCAATTCGCCATCCTGGTCCGGCCCGAGTCGCAGCATGCGACGCTGTGCCGGGATGAGCACCAGCACCCAGACCGTGGTCGAGCCGAGCAGGCCGAACATCGCCTCTCGGATCCATCGCGTGTCCCACATCGGATAGCCGCGCCCCACGGCGATCGTCACGCCGGACACCACCAGCAGCACCGCGCCGCCCAGCGTGAACACCCAGTCCGTGACGACGATCGCGCGCGCCGCGAACCGGAAGTCGAGCGACTTGCGCTGCTGGAACAGCAGTGCGCTCCAGACACCCGTGACAATCACGTTTCCGACGAACAGGATCGCCGCAAGCACGTGGACGGTACGAAGCGCGCGCAGGGCGGTGTCGGACAACAATGGCACTCCCGTGATGGATGAACGCCGGCGAGTCTGGCGCCGTCCAACACAGCGACCCGGCGCCGCCGGAAATAAACCGCCGCTGTGACACGTTTCCAGCCACCACTATTGTTTCGCGCATGTCCTGGTCAGAATCT
Organism: Gemmatimonadaceae bacterium; assembly: GCA_014379355.1. Classification (GTDB taxonomy): domain Bacteria; phylum Gemmatimonadota; class Gemmatimonadetes; order Gemmatimonadales; family Gemmatimonadaceae; genus JACMLX01. Next base: position 7,270 of record JACMLX010000280.1, on the reverse strand, counting down.
TCGCGCGCGAGGCTGAAACATCGCGCTGCGGTGTTGCGCCTCGCGTTCGCATTCGGCGCGGTCGCATCGTGTGCCGATGCCCAACCATCCACGCCGGCACCCTCCACGTCGCCGGGAAGCCTCGCGCGACCACGGATGACGGCAAGGTGGGTGAGCACGCCACCGGTCATCGATGGCCGCCTCGACGACCGCAGCTGGCAGGCAGCGGTTCCCGTCGACGGGTTCGTTCAGCGTGCGCCCCACGGCGGTGCGCCCGCCACTCAGCGATCCGAAGTGCGCATCGTGTATGACGACGCTGCCGTGTACGTCGGCGTCCGCAACTTCGACTCTGCGCCGGATTCGATCGCGCAGCAGCTTGGGCGACGCGACGCGGAGGACATCTATTCCGACTGGTTCTTCGTCGGCTTCGACAGTTATGGTGATCGCCGCACCGCGTTTGCGTTCGGCGTCAGCCCGCGCGGCGTGTTGCGTGACTCGTATCTCTACAACGACGACGACGACGACGCGCAGTGGGACGCAGTCTGGAACGTCGCTGCGCGCACCGACAGCGCCGGCTGGACCGCCGAGTTCCGCATCCCGTTGTCGCAGCTGCGTTACGACGTGAGCGGCGAGCGCGGGGCCGTACGCCCATGGGGCATCAACTTCTCGCGTGAAATTGCACGCACCGGTGAGGAATCGTTCTGGGCGCCGACGCCGGCCGATGCGCCTGGCATCGTGTCGCGATTCGGTGACCTCGTCGGACTCGACTCGCTGCGTTCCGCATCGCGCGTCGAGATCGTGCCGTACATTCGCACACAGGTGGAGACGCAACCGCCTGGTGCTCGCAATCGGTTCGTGCCCGCGCAGCAACTCGCCGTCGCCGCCGGTGGCGACATCCGCCTCAAGCTCCCGCAATCGCTCACGCTCACTGCGACCGTCAATCCCGACTTCGGCCAGGTGGAGGCGGATCCGGCGGTCGTGAACCTCTCGGCGTTCGAGATCTTCTTCCCCGAGCGTCGTCCGTTTTTCCTCGAAAACGCCGACGGGTTCGCGTTCGGGCGCACGCGAACGTTCAACGACAACGACACGCCGACATTCTTTTATACGCGACGCATCGGCCGACCACCGCAGCGCAGGCCGTCCGGCGCGAACGTGACCGCCGTCGGACTCGCCGCACAGACGCCGATCCTCGGCGCACTGAAACTCTCGGGCACCACTCCGTCGGGCTGGCAGATCGGGTCACTGAACGCGCTCACCTCGCGCGAGACGGCCGAAGTGCTGGATACCCTCGGCGCCGTGCGCGACGCCGCCGCCGAGCCCCTCACCAACTACCACGTGAGCCGGGTGCGCAAGCTGCTGCGAGGCGGCAATGCCGGTATCGGCGCCTTCGTTTCCGACGTGCGCCGCGGTCTCGCCGACTCGGCACTCGCCGCGCAACTCACGTCGTCCGCGACCATCGTCGGACTGGACTGGGAATCGGCGTGGCAACGCCGCACGTGGACCGTCGGCGGCGTGCTCGCGAGCAGCGGCGTGCGGGGCCGCGCGTCGGCCATCGACCGACTGCAGCGCGCGAATTATCGCAGCCTGCAGCGCCCCGATGCGAGCCATCTCACCTACGATCCTGCGCGCACCGCACTCGGCGGCCACTACGGGGCGCTCACGCTCGCGAAAAGCGCCGGCGAGCGGGTGCTCGGTTCGGTCACCTATGAGGAGACGAGCGCGGGGTTCGAGGCGAACGACGCCGGCTTCCAATTCCGCTCCGACTTCCGGACCGTCTCGTCATCGCTCACCTACCGCAATCCGCTGCAGTCCCGCCTGGCGCGTGCGTACGAACTCGGCGTCTTCAGTACGATCAGCGACAATTTCGGCGGCGATCGCATCGAGGAGCGGTATGCATGGATGGTCGGTGCGGAATTCCTGAACTTCTGGACTGCGAATCTGTTCGGGTCATTCTCACCGGCGACACTCAACGATCGACTCCTCCGCGGTGGACCGCTCGCAACTCGTCCTGCGGCAACGGTGAGTCGGGTCAGCATCGAGAGCGATCCGCGCAAGCCCGTGATCGGCGCGGCAGCGTACGAACACACATCTGATGCTTCCGGTGCGCGCAGCGATGGCGCGGAGCTGGCACTCGACTGGCGTCCCGTACCTCAGGCACGCGTGCGACTCGGGCCGTCGTTCCAGATCCAGCGAACCACCGGCCAGTATGTGCAGTCGGTCGCCGACGCGACGGCGCCAAGCGACTTCGCGCGGGTGCGTTACGCCTTTGCGGACGTCACACAGCGTGAGGCGCGTTTCGACACGCGTCTCGACTGGACATTCTCCCCATGGCTCTCGCTGCAGCTGTTCCTGCAGCCATTCGCGTCATCCGGACGTTTCACGCGATTCAAGGAATTCACGACCGCAGGCCGATTCGACTTCGCAGAGTATGGTGTCGATCGTGGCACGGTCACGCCACTTGGCGGTGGTGCAATTCGCGTCGATCCGGATGGTGCGGGTCCGGCCGCGCCATTCACGATCGGCAATCAGGACTTCAGCGTTCGTGCATTGCGCGGCAACGCTGTGCTGCGGTGGGAATACCGGCCCGGCTCGTCACTGTTCTTCGTCTGGACCCAGCAGCGCGAGCAACAGTTCGACGACGTGCGGACCGATGTCGGTGCGCAGGCGCTGCGCACCTTCAGCGATCCCGGACGCCACGTGTTCCTCGTGAAGTTCAGTCGCTGGATCGGGCGCTGATCATCCGCTACGGAATCGGGTGTTGTGGCACGGTCTTCACACCGTCACCGAACGTCACGGCCAGCAGCAGCACGAGCTTCGTCGCCGGCAGCGCGCTCGGCGCATTGGCCCATTCCGTCAGCGTGTGCTGATTGCCGCCATACGACCGACCGATCGCGATACTCGGCACTCCGCGAACGACGCCGACATTGCCGTCCGTGCTGCCGGTGGCGATCGCGTCGGGCGCACCTGGCAAGGGCACGATGCCAAGCTGCGCCTGAATGTCGACGGCCGTCTGCACCAGCGGATGCCGACGTGCAGGCTCGAGCTGCGCGGTGGTGCCGCCCGCCTGGTTCTTCTGCTCGACTTCCACGCGGAGGCCGACCTTCTCCTTCGTCGCCGCGTCCTGCACGATGCGACCGATCGTGCGATCGAGAGAATCGAGCAGGATCGGATCCGGCGAGCGCAGGTCCACCGTGAAGTACAACTCCTGCGGCACGCCGTTGTAGATCACGCCGCCGTGTATCTGTCCGACGTTGATCACCGCGCCCTCCGGCAGCGCCGGGAATCGCAATTCGTAGATGCGCTGGACGGCATCCGCGAGTGCCTTGACAGGCGTCGGCTTGTTACGCGACGTGACGGTGTGCGAGCCCGGACTCGTGAACACGTATTTCGTCCAGAAGATGCCAAGTGCACCATAGTTGATCGGACCAAGCCCACCGTCCATCGAAATCAGGAGATCCGGCTTCGGGTTGTGCTCGAACCAGAAATTCATGCCGCGCAGCCCGAGTTCCTCCTGCACCGTGGCGACGAAGACGAGGTTGCCCTTCGTGCGGATCTTCGCGGCGTTCAGCGCACGAATGGTGGCCAGCATGTTCGCCACCGACGCGCTGTTGTCGAAGATGCCGGGTCCGTGCAGCGAATCGCCGGCGCGCCGGACTTTCAGGTTCGTCTCGAGTGCATGCACGATATCCATGTGCGCTGCAAACACGGTCGTCGGTCCGCCGCCGGTGCCGCTGCGAACTCCGGTGACGTTGCCGATCGAATCCACGCTCACGCGCAATCCTTCGGCCTCCATCGCCTTCTTCACATACGCCGCCCGCTGCGACTCGCTGCGTGATTTGCCGGGCATCTCCGCAATCGCGATCCACTCCTGGATGTGTGACGGCATCCCCTGCTCCACGTGCGCCAGCGCGGCGCGCACGTCTGCTCGTCGCAGCAACGCCGTGTCCCACGACGTCGGGTAGGTCGGCTGCGCGCCGGCACCGGTGGTGAGCGCCAAGGTGATGCATGCCAGCAAGGATGTGGCGAATGTCAGACGGAGACGCATGAACGCGCGAGTTGATGTGAATATGACCGGGTCGAATCAAACCGACACGCAGAAATTTGCCCGGCTGATCCAGGTTTGTGCATCGAGGGAGAAGTAGTGTGGCGCAGTGCAGACGGCCGCCCGAACACGGACGAGCCTGCCAGACGCCCTTGATTATTCCCGCCAGCCGATTGACGTGTCGTGTTCCCGGCGGCAGTCTCCTCTGCACCAATCGTAGTCCGGCGCCACCCGAGGGGAGGTTCGACATGCGTTCCGTAACCCGCACGATTCTCGCTGGTCTGCTGGTGCCCCTTGTCGCGCTGCCGCTCGCAGCACAAGCGGCGACCACCGTGGATCGTCCGCAATTCATCCGTGTCGTCGCAAAAGACTACGTGTATGACGCGCCGACAAGCGTGCAATCCGGCATCGCCACGATTCAACTCGTCAATCAGGGCGCGGACATTCATCACGTCACCGTGCAGGAGCTGCCGAACGGCAAGTCGGTGAAGGACTTCTTCGACGCAATTCGAGCCACCGGCCTCGCTCCGTCGTGGAGCCGTAACGTGGCGCAATCGTCGCAGATCCCGAGTGGAGGTGAGACGTTCCTCGCGTTCCGCATGGCCCCGGGGCGTTACGTGCTGTCCTGTCTCATCCCCGCTGCCGATGGTCGTTCGCACGTTGCGAAAGGCATGTACCAGATCATCACGGCCACCGTCGGCGCTCCCGTCGCCGCCGTGCGCAAGCCGTGACGACGCTCTGACACGTCGGACGCGCACCGCCACCGTCATGCGCAAGACATGCGTGTGACGGCGGCCCGTGTGCGACGTGCGTCTGGCGTCGTGCCGCGACGCATGAGCACTACAGCGCGGCGAGGACCGCCAGCGCATCCCGCGTCGCTGCGACATCATGTGTGCGTACGATCGCCGCACCGCGCTGCACCGCGAGCAGGTGTGCCACTGCGCTGCCGATGACGCGCTGTGACGGCACCGAGGTGCCCGTCAGCTCGCCGATGAATCGTTTACGCGACGCACCCACCAGCACCGGGTAACCCAGCGCCGCAACGCGCGAAAGTTCGCGCAGCAGCTCGATCGAATGCGCCGACGTCTTCGAGAAGCCAAGTCCCGGGTCGAGGACGATCGCATCCTGCGGAATGCCCGCGGCGCGTGCCGCGTCTGCCTGGAGCACCAGCGCGTCGCAGACATCCTGCGTCACATCACCACCATACGTCGCCATCGCGTACGTCGCCATGTCCGTCACCGACCCGCGCGAGTGCATCAGCACCACACCCGCTCCGCTGCGTGCGATGACATCGAACATCCGTGCATCGAGCCGGCCTCCCGACACGTCGTTGATCACGCGCGCGCCGCTGGCCAGCGCGGCTTCCGCCACGGTCGCTTTCACCGTATCCACCGAGATGATCAAGTCCGGCACACGCTCATGCACGGCCTCGATCACCGGCATCACGCGCGCGAGTTCGACATCCGCATCGACCGGCCGTGCGCCCGGTCGCGTCGACTCACCGCCGATGTCGAACAGCGTCGCCCCGTCGTGCAACGCGCATTCGGCGTACTGCACCGCGAGCTCCACTGAGTAGTGCTCACCACCGTCGCTGAACGAATCGGGCGTCACATTGCAGATCGCCATGATGTGCGGCCGCGCGCCGAGGTCGAGCCACCCGTCACGCAAACGCCACCGCGCCGCGTTGGCGGCCGGTGGCGTTTGAGGCGAACTGTCGCCGCGACGCGACATCACGCGCAGCGTCTGGGCATCCGGGCGATCAGGCGGGCTGGATGCCGGGTCCGCCGAGCAGCGGCGGTGCAACGCGTCGCGGTTCCGGCACGGCGGCAACGACCGGCGGCGTGACGACTGGTGGCGTCAGGTTCGAAGGCGGATCGACGCGTGGCGGCAGGATCTGTCCCTGCAGCAGCATGCCGATGTCTTCGCGCGTCAGCGTCTCGCGCTCGAGCAGGTTCTTCGCCAGCGAGTGCAGGAGGTCGATGTTCTCCTCCAGCGCCGTGCGGGCCCGATTGTACGCTTCCTTGATCACGCGACTGACTTCCGCGTCCACGAGCTGCGCGGTCTTCTCGCTCACTTCGCGACGGCTCGTCAGCTCACGACCCAGGAACATCTCCTGTTCGTTGTCGCCGACGAGAATCGGCCCGACCGCATCCGACAGGCCCCACTGCGACACGTAGCGACGTGCGATCCCCGTGGCCTGCTGAATGTCGCTGCTGGCGCCGGTCGTCACGTGATCACGACCGAAGATCAATTCCTCCGCCGTGCGACCGCCGTACGCCATCACCAGGCGCGCCTCGATCTGCTCACGCGTCACGCTGACGCGATCGTCTTCCGGCAGTGTGAACGCGACACCGAGTGCGCGACCACGTGGAACGATGGTGACTTTGTGGAGCGGGTCGTTGCCCTTGATCTTGATCGCGCAGACGGCGTGGCCAGCCTCGTGATACGCCGTCAGGCGGCGCTCTTCCTCGCGCATCACCAGCGACTTCCGCTCGGCGCCAAGTTGCACCTTGTCCTTCGCCTCCTCGAGATCGACCATGTAGATCTTGTCATGGCCGCGACGCGCGGCGAGCAGCGCGCCTTCGTTGACGAGATTCGCGAGATCGGCGCCTGCCATGCCCGGCGTGCCCTTGGCCAGCGATGTCACATCGACATCGTCCGCGATCGGCTTGTTCCGGATGTGCACGCGCAGGATGCCCTCGCGACCGCGCAGGTCCGGCGCATCGACCACGATCTGTCGGTCGAAACGTCCCGGGCGAAGCAGCGCAGGATCGAGCACATCGGGACGGTTCGTGGCGGCGATCAGGATGACGCCTTCGTTCGACTCGAAACCATCCATCTCGACCAGCAGCTGGTTCAGCGTCTGCTCACGCTCGTCATGTCCGCCGCCCATTCCCGAACCACGATGGCGGCCGACGGCATCGATTTCGTCGATGAAGATGATGCACGGCGCACTCGCCTTGCCCTGCTCGAACAGATCGCGTACTCGGCTGGCACCGACGCCGACGAACATTTCGACGAAATCAGAACCGGACATGCTGAAGAACGGGCGACCTGCTTCACCCGCGACTGCGCGCGCCAGCAAGGTCTTGCCGGTACCTGGAGGACCCACCAGCAGCGCACCCTTCGGCAGGCGTCCGCCGAGTTTGGTGAACTTCTGCGGATCCTTGAGGAACTCGATGATCTCCTGCAGCTCCACCTTGGCTTCGTCGGCGCCAGCGACATCGGCGAACGTCACCTTGGGCGTAT
>JACMLX010000279.1 GCA_014379355.1 Gemmatimonadaceae bacterium | reverse complement strand
CCGCAGCGTAGGCAGCCAGCGCCGCACCGGCGTTGCCGGCCGTCGGCACCGTCACACCCCTGACACCGAAGGCTCGGGCACGCGTGATCGCGAGCGCCATTCCACGCGCCTTGAACGATGCGGTGGGGTTCTGGCCTTCATCCTTGATCCAGAGCCGTCCGATACCCAGCGCACTCGCCAGCGCGGGCGCCTCGAACATCGGCGTCCACCCTTCACCGAGTGCGACGACCGGCTCGTCCGGCATCACCGGCAGCACGCTGCGATACCGCCAGAGCCCACGCGCCGACGGATCGATGCCGGCATCACGCGTGGACGGCACCGTGACTTTCGTCAGCCACGGCTGCCCGCATGCCGGGCAGAGCGATGCGAGTGCATTCCCCGCTGCCGTCGCGTCACAGGCGCTGCAGTACAGACTCCACGGTGCATCGATCAATGCGGTGCTCATTCCGGTGCGTTCTCGGGTGATGTGTGCGGTTCGACAGCCACTTCCGTCAGCACGTCCTGCAGCGTCGGCACGTCCTGCGCATTATCGCCGCGCATCGGAACGGACTGCTCGTCGAGTTCCTCCGGCGTGGCACTCGCCTCCACTGACACAGTCGGCGCGTCACTCACGGTCGTCTCGATGCCCAGGCCGAGCAGCACCTTGGTTGCCATGGCCCTCGAGAAGCCCGGCACCTTCGCGATCGCATCGAGACCCGCGTCCTTCACGCCCTGCACACTGCCGAATTCCTTCAACAACGCACGACGACGGTTCGGGCCGACGCCCGGAATCTCGAGCAGTTGCGACGTGACAGTACGCTTCGACCGGCGCACGCGCTGGAACGTCACCGCGAAGCGATGTGCTTCATCACGCGCCATCTGCAGCAGGCGCAGCCCGGGCGAGCGGCGCGAGAGGCGCAACGACTCGCTGCGACCCGGGAGAAACACCTCCTCCTCCTTCTTCGCCAGGCTCGCCAGTGCCAGCGTCGACAGGCCGATCGCCGCCAGCGCGTCCTGTGCGGCATGCAACTGCCCCTTTCCGCCATCGATCACGCACAGGTCGGGCAGCGGGTGCCCTTCAGCCACGCGCCGCGTGAAGTATCGCGTCACGACTTCGTTCATCGACGCGAAGTCGTCATTCCCCCACGCCCCTTCCACCTTGAACTTGCGATATTCGGACCGTTTCGGCCGGCCATTCTCGAACCACACCATGCTCGCGACCGTGTCCCGGCCCTGCGAGTGCGAGATATCGAAGCAGACGAAACTGCGTGGCACGAGCGCAAGCCCGAGTTCACGCTGCAGATCGTAGACGGGATCGATCGCACGTTCCTCGCTCTCATCGGTCGTCAGCTTCATCTCCTCGAGCAGGTGACGGGCGTTCTGCATCGCGAGATCCATCAACTCACGCTTCGCTCCACGTTGCGGCACGAGCAGGCGCGACGACGGCATCGACGCGTCGACCAGTGCGAGTTCGGACAGCTCGAACGGCAGCAACACTTCGCGCGCGCGCTCCGATTGCAGCTGGTAGTGCTGCAGCAGGTACGCCACCAGGATCGCGTCGTCCGGTTCCTCCTCGACGTTCGCGAGGTAGCGATGATCGCGCGCCAGCAGCTTCCCGTCGCGTATGCGCAGGATGGAGACACACGCGTCGTCACCATCGCGCGCGAAGCCGACCACGTCGCGATCGCCACCCTCGACCTGCATCACGACGGTCGGCTCCTCGATCGATTCGAGCTTCAGCAGCGCGTCGCGCAACTCGGCGGCGCGCTCGAACTCGAGGCTTGCTGCGGCATTCTCCATCATGAAGCGCACGCGCCGCGTGACCTCCTCGGGCTTTCCGTCGAGAAACGTCACCACATCGGTGATCATCGCCCGGTAGTCCGCCAGCGACTGGAGCGCGATGCAGGGCGCCTTGCATCGCCCGATGTGCCAGTCGAGGCAGGCGCGCTCCGGCATCTCCTTCGGCATGTCGTAGCGGCAGCTGCGCACCGTGAAGATGCGCTTCACGACGTTCAGTGCCCGCCGCATCGCGCCGACGTCGGTGTACGGCCCGAAGTACCGTGCCCCATCCGACTGGAATCGTCGCGTCACGAAGACACGCGGATACGGCTCGTTGAGCGTGACCTTGATGTACGGATACGACTTGTCGTCGCGCAGCGCGATGTTGAAGCGCGGCCGGTACTCCTTGATCAGGTTGTTCTCGAGGATCAGCGCGTGCGCTTCCGATGGCACGACGATCGTCTCGACATCGCGGATCAGGCGCACGAGGTGCCGCGTCTTGACGCTCGCCTCGTGATCGCTGCCGAAGTAACTGCGCACGCGCGATCGCAGGCTCTTCGCCTTGCCGACGTAGAGCACCAGCCCCGCTGCATCCTTCCACAGATACACGCCGGGAGAATCGGGGAGCGATGCGAGCTTGCCGGTGACGCCGTCTGGGATTCCGAGCATGCCGAAATGTACTAGCGAACGATTCCCCGTCGGCGCTGCACACGGGCCACCAGCGCCTTCGCTTCAGGGATGCCGACGGCAAGCGTGATCGCACCGTACGACAGCGCGAACACGGCCAGCAGCACCAGTGCCTCGAAGCGCCGCGGAACGCCACTGCGGCCGAGCCAGGACAATCGCACGGCCCACGTCACGAGCGCTGCGCCGAGTGCGCTCCCCCACAGACGCAACAGCAATGGCAGCACCGGCGTCAATGCACCGATGCGCCGTCGCAAGCCGCCACGCAACAGCGCGAATTCCGTCCAGCCTGCAATCCCGGCCGCCAGCGTGAGCCCGGCCGCACCCCAGTGCGTCGGAATGCCGAGCCAGCCCGGTGCACGAATGCCGAGCACGTAGGCCAGCGCCATGCCGACCACCACGCGGACGAGCGCGAAGCGCAGCGGCGTGGATGTGTCCTGCACGGCGAAGAACGCAGAGCTGTACAGGCGCGCGAGCGTCGAGGCAAGCAATCCGAGCGACGCACCGGCAAGAATCGCCCACAGCCACGTGGTGTCCGCCGCGGTGAATCGGCCGGAGCGATAGAGCGCGGCGGCGATCGCATCGCCGATCGCGAGGAACGCCGCCGCCGATGGCACGATGAAGTACGCGATGCGCCGCTGGTTCGCATCGAGACGTTGACGCAGCGCCGCACTGCGCGCGTCGCCGTCCCCACTCACCGAGGACATCGCCGGCAGCGCCGCCGCCGTGATCGCGGTGCCGAACAGCGTCACGGGCAGCAGCGTGATCGACTGCGCCAGTCCGAGTGCGGCCACGGATCCCGCGGCCAGCATGGTGGCAAACTGCAGGTCCACGAAGCTGCTGATCTGCAGCACACCGCGACTCATGAGCGCCGGGCCGAAATTCCTGGCCACCGTCCGCACATGCGGATCGGACAACGCCGGATCGAGCGTCATCCCGCGCACCAGCGCCAGCACGGCGGGCAGTTGCACGAGGAACTGGAGTGCGCTGCCGACGAGCGCGCCCCACGCCACCAGGCGCGCAGCATCGTCGAGCGTGGTGCGTTGTCCGAACAGCACCGCGGCGATGATCGCGAGGTTCCACATCGCCGGTGACACGTACGAGAGAAAGAACCGCCGATGACTGTTGAGGACTCCCAGGCACCACGCCGACAGCACCAGCAGGCCGACGCCCGGGAACATGATCCGCACGAGCGATGTCGTGATCGCGCGCGTCGGTGCGGTGAACCCGGGCGTGAGCAAGGCCACCAGTTCCGCCGACCACGTCACCCCGATCAGCACGAGCACCGACGACAGCAAGGCGAGCAGCGTGAACACCGCACCTGCCACGCGCACCGCCTCGTCGTCCTGACGTTCGGTGCGCAGGCGCGCGTACACGGGAATGAACGATGCGGAGAGCGCGCCTTCGCCGAACAGGTTCTGCATCAGGTTCGGAATCCTGAGTGCCGCACGCAGTGCATCGGCCGCGATCGACGTTCCGAGCACGTGCGCGATGACGGCGTCGCGCGCGAACCCGAGTACACGACTGATCAGTGTGCCGGCGGCGACGAGAACGGCGCCGGAACCGCGCGGTGCGACGGACGCCGGAGTCGGGTCGTCAGTCGCTGCCATGCACCAGCGACTGCGCGTCCTCATCGCAGGCGTGCAGCATCGCATCCAGCAACGGTGAGCCATAACGCGCCAGCCACGGCAACGGATTCACCACCCGTTCCTGCGGTCCACCATGCGGCCAGAGCAGCGCCTGTGCCTGCTCGACCTTTCGCAGCTGATCGGTGATCCGGCGCTTCGACGCGGCCAGCACGCGGCGTTCGAGCCGCTCGCTGCGATGTGCGAGTTGCGCGACGGCACCATCCAGCGCTTCCGGCGCGATGGCCGCGTCTGACGCACGAATCGCCTCGGCGGTGCGACGGATCTGCGCCCGCAACGCCGCGATGGCATCCACCGACGCATCGGGCGTCGCGTCGCTGGACAGGGTACGCACGAGTGCGCGCGTATCACGCATCGCGTCGACGGACTGCCGGTGGCGCGTGAGCGTGGCGCGCACGTCCGGCGTGACGATGCGAAGGCTGGTGCGCGGCAATGCAAGCGGCATGGCCACGTTGAGTGCCGTCGCCACGGCACCGACCTGCGCGAAATACGCCAGCTCGCCGGGACCGGCCATGTAGGCCACCGTCGGCAGCAGGGCGCGCTCCACCACGGGTCGCATCAACACGTTCGGTGACAACAGGTCGTCCGACACGCGCGGCAATATCGACTGCGCGCCCGAAATCGGCACGCGTTCCTTCACGCCGTTGCGCACGACGAACACGAGTGACTTGTCCGGCAGCAACTCGACCTGCGGCGTGAATCCGGCCGTACGCAACGCGTCGGTACGGCGCACCAGCGCCTCGTCGATCGACGACGCTTCTGCGAGCGCCCGCCGGAGCAACGGCGCCGATTGATGCCGCACACTCGGATGCGCCGCGTTGAGCACCGTGATGCCAAGCGGCATGAGCATGTCACGCATCAACTCCACGTACGCCGTGCCGACGGTCGTGCCCTCATGATACGCCGTCGTGGCGGCCCGGATGAATTCCGGCCACGCCGCACCCGCTGACGCGCGCTTCAGGATCGACTTCGCCACTTCGACATTGTCGAGGAACGCGTGTGACATCTTGGTGCCGTCCGGCGGCGGCGACCCCAGTCGCGCATCCTGGAGCATGCCGGCGGACGGCAGCCAGGTGGTCGCACCTTCCGCGAAGTCGGCGTCATCGGTCGCTGCCCAGAACACCGGCGCGGCCGCGACACCAAGCGTGGCCTCGATGCGATTCGCCAGCGCAAGTGCGCTCAACGCCTTCACGATCGTGTACATCGGGCCGCCGAACAGGCCCGGCTGCTGACCCGTGGTGACCACGACACCCTGTCCGCCGCTGACGCGTGCGAGGCGCGCTGCAGCCGGACCCGCGGGGCGCATCGCCTCACGCAACGACGTCGCCCACGCGACGCCCATCATCGGTTCACGACACACCGCGATGTGTTCGCGCCACGCCTTCAGGTCACGCGGAATGTCGGGCGTGCTGCCGGGCGGCAGTGTGCCATCGCGCACCGCCAACGCCAGTGGCCCCATCGCCAGCGGCAGGCGCTCGACGAACGGCATCACCGACATCGGGGCCGTGCCGCAACGCGCATCAGTTTCTCCTGCAGGACCACGTCGACCCTCCGGACGGCGTACGAGACCCGACCGCGCACGCGCAAGCGCCGCGATGCTGAGCAACGAAGATAGCGCCTTTCGCCAGCGTCCATCGACCGTCGGTTGCGTCAGGCACGGTCACTTGTGATATGGCTCGTTGCGCAGGATCGTGCCGGCGCGATAGAGCTGTTCGGTGAGCACCAGCCGCGCCATCTCGTGAGGCAACGTCCACGGTGCCACGGCGAGCAGCTTCGTCGCGCGAGAACGCACCGCATCATCGAGGCCGAACGCGCCGCCGACGACGAATGTCACTGCGCCGCTCACATCGCGCAGGCGACCGAGCCACGATGCGAAGTCGGCGCTCGTCATGCCGACGCCGCGCTCGTCGCAGGCGACGACCTCGCCACGGTCGAGGCACGCATCGAGCAGGCGTTCGCCCTCCTGCCGACGCGTGACCGCGGGCGTCACGCTGCGACCGCCCGCCTCCTTCACTTCACGCACGACCAACGGCCAATACCGCGCCGCGCGTCGCTCATATTCGGCGATCGCCGCACCGAGGGCCGCGTCGTGCGCCCGCCCGACCACGGCCAGCACCAGGTCCACGAGTCAGGCGTAGATGCCGCGCAGCTTGTGCACGGTGCTCACGCGACTGATCGCAAGCATGTACGCGGCGGTCCGCATGTTCACCTTGTGCTGGCGCGCGAGCGCCCGCACGTCGGTGAAGCTGCGCGTCATGATCTCCTCGAGACGCGTGTTCACCGTCTCCTCGGTCCAGTAGTACCCGCCGCGATTCTGCACCCACTCGAAATACGACACCGTCACACCGCCGGCGTTGGCAAGGATGTCCGGCACGACGAAGATGCCCTTCTCGTCGAGGATGGCATCGGCCGCCGCAGTCGTCGGACCGTTCGCGCCTTCGCAGATGATCTTCGCCTGCAGCTTCGGTGCGTTCCTCGACGTGATGACGTTCTCCATTGCAGCGGGCAGCAGCACATCGACGGAGAGCGTCAGCAGTTCATCGTTCGTGATCGGGTCACCGCCGGCGAAGCCATCGAGGTCCCGATTGCGGCGTACGTATTCGATCGCGGCCGTCACGTCTATTCCCTGAGGGTTGTGCACGCCACCGGTCCGATCGCTGATGGCCGTGATGCGTGCGCCTTCGCGCTCGAGCAGCATCGCCGCGGTCGAGCCGACGTTGCCGAAACCCTGCACCGCGACGGTGGTGCCGCGCACCGGCATGCCGAGTTCCTTGAGCGCTTCGCGCGTGACGATCATGCAGCCGCGACCTGTGGCCTCCTTGCGTCCTGCAGATCCCCCGAGTTCGAGCGGCTTGCCCGTCACGACGGCCGACGCCGTGTGCCGCATGTGCATGGAGTACGTGTCCATGACCCACGCCATCACACGCTCGTTCGTGTTGACGTCTGGTGCCGGGACGTCCGTGTCCGGTCCGAGCAGCGAGATGATGTTCGATGTGTAGCGACGCGTCAGACGCTCCAGTTCACCGACGCTCAGGTTTGACGGATCGCAGATCACGCCACCCTTCGCGCCGCCGAACGGCAGGTTGACGACGGCGCACTTCCATGTCATCCACGCGGCGAGCGCCTTCACTTCCTCGAGGTTCACCTGCATGTCGAAGCGAATGCCGCCCTTGGCCGGCCCTCGCGACGTGTTGTACTGCACGCGGTAACCCGTGAACACCTCGACGTCCCCGTTGTCCATGTGGACGGGGATCGACACCGTGAGCTGTTTTTCTGGATTGCGCAGGATCTTGTAGATGCCGGGATCGAGATCCAGCAGTTCTGCGGCGCGGTCGAATCGCGACATCATGGCCTCGAACGGATTGTGCTCGTCGAGGAAACGGTCCTTGTCGGGAAGGACGATGTTGGTGGTCGGCAGCCGGAGTTCGGTCGCCATAGTTCAGCTCGTCAGAGTAGAGGGTCGGGGGATGAAGGGGTGATCCGTCGCGCCTCAAGCACCGACCGGACGACGTCGTCCAGGGCCTCAGTGCCGTCGCGCGGAACTACCGATTGCGAAAGGTACCACAGGGGAATTGCCGAGTCCGGCCACAATTTTTCCAGCTTCACCGCATCCTTCAGTGTGCAGACGACGGCCTCCAGATCGCGTGCCGCCACCAGGATCCGAGCCACACTTTCCTGGTCGTACGTGTGATGGTCGGCGAACGACAAGGCGATCGGTAGCAGACCCAGCCTTTCCAGCTGTCTCGTGAATGCGGCGGGGTCGCCTATGCCACTCACCGCCAGCACGCGTTTCCTGCTCCATGCCTCGAGCGATACGACCGTCTCGCTCTTCACTGCGATGAAGGACGCCGGGTTGAGATCCACCGTCACCACGGTCGAGCCCGTTGCGGTACGAATCGCGGCTTCTGCGGACCGCACGCGATCATCGAGCGCCGCCTTCACCGTCAACATCACGAGCGTCGCGCGACGCAGCGCGCGCAGGGGTTCGCGAAACGGTCCGGCCGGCAGCAGTCGCACATCGCCGGTCCAGCGATCCGCGCTCACCAGAACCACGTCAGCCACGCGGTGCGCCTTCCGATGCTGGAACGCGTCATCGAGAATCGCGAGATCGGCGCCGCCTGCGGCAGCCCGTTGCACCTGCGTCACACGGTCGGCGCCGACGAACACCGGCACCTCGGGATTCAGCAGTCGATGCACATGCATTTCGTCGTCGCCATACCCGCGCAGCACGATCGCAGGCGACGCACCGTCTGCGCGGAAGCGTTGCGCGAACCAGGCGCTGACTGGCGTCTTGCCCGTGCCACCAACGGTGATGTTGCCGATCGAGATGGCCGGGATCGGGCCAGGCTTCGCCCGATTCATCGCCGACATCATGTTCACCTGCGCGACGACTGCACCGTACACGGCACTCGCCGGCGAGAGTGCGGCGCGCGCCAGGCGCGACGGCACCGTGTCGCCGTACCAGACCGATTCGGCGAGATCAGCCAGCGGCACGTGCACCGACCACCGCCATGCGCTCGATGAAGAACGGCACCGCGTCCGCTGCGTCACGCGCTGATTCGCCGGTCACCATTTGCGCCGAATCGAACACGATCGTCAAGCGTGCGAACGGCTTCGGGATCATGAACCGGTCCCAGCTCTTCAGGTACCACGCCCGCGACGCGAAGACGCCGAACGCAACCACCGGCGCACCTGCGCGATGCGCAGCGACCAGGGCGCCGGGCGCAAATGTGCGATACGGGCCACGCGGACCGTCCGGCGTGACCGCGACGGTGAAGCCGTCACGCAACGTGCGCACGAGGCCGAGCAGCGCGCGATCGGCACCGCGCGACGAACTGCCGCGAATCAGCTTGCAGCCGAGTCGCCTCGCGACCTGCGCGATCAGCTCGCCGTCCTTGTGTGTGCTGATCAGGCAGGCGATCGACTGAAATCGCATCACGTACAACAACGGCAGCAGCTGGCCGTGCCAGAGCAACAACGCCACCGGGTGGCCGTCGTGACGCAGCCGATCGATCGGTCCGGCATCGATGATCCGCACGCGCCAGGTCGCCCCGATCATCCGGATCAACCCGGTACCAAGCAACGACAGCCAGCGCGCCTTTCGCGCGTCGGCGACCGATCGCGCGTCGCCGATGCCGTCCGAGGGTGCTGCGTCGACGGTCATGCCACCAGGCCGTCGACCATCGCTGCGACGCGCGCCGCTGCGCCGGGCTGGCCCATGCGTGCGCGAACCTCAGCCAGCGCCACCAGCATGGCCGCTCTCTCCGGCGACGCCATGTCGAGCAGCGGCAACAGTGCCGGTGCGACACGATCCGCGCGAAGGTCGTGCTGAATGAACTCCGGTGCGACGCGACGTTCCGCCACGATGTTCACGAGTGCGATGTCGGGCAGCGTGACGAGGCGCCGTGCAATCGCGTAGGTCATGGCGCTCGTGCGATACGCGACGACGAGCGGGCACCCGCACAGCGCCGACTCGAGCGTCGTCGTGCCGCTCTTGCACATTGCCGCCGTCGCGGCGCGGAAGACCGTGGGCGAGGCATCGCGGACGATCGGGTACGGGCACACTGCGGCATCGATCGACACGTTCGGCGGCGCGCTCACGATCACCTGCACGTCCGGCCGCTGCGCCACGATGGCGCGCGCCGTCGCAACGAAATCCGTCAGGTGACGACCGATCTCTCCGGCACGACTCCCCGGAAAGAGCGCGAGCACCGGATGTGATGCCTCCAGGCCGAGCATCGCACAGGCAGCGGCGCGCGTGGGAAGATCCTGCGTCGCATCGATCAGCGGCGAGCCGACGAAGGTGGCGTCGATGCCCGCGTCGCGGAGCAATTTCTCCTCGAACGGCAGGATCACCGCCGCCTTGCGCACCGTGTCGCGCAGCTCCTTCACGCGGCTCTTGTGCCATGCCCACACCTGCGGCGTGATGTAGTAGAGCACCGGAATGCCGCGCTTCTTCGCTTCGCGCGCCACGCGCATGTTGAAACCCGGGTAGTCGATCAGGACGACCAGCTTCACTCTGCCGAGATCCATGCGATCACGCAGGCGTTGCATGAGGCGCCGCAGAATCGGCAGATGCTTGATCACTTCCACGAAGCCGACGACCGCGATCTTCTCGGCGCGTTCCAGCAACTCGACTCCTTCGGCCGCCAGTCGGCCACCACCGACGCCGACCAGGTGCAGATCCGGCCGGCGCGCGCGCAGGGCCGAAACCATGGCCGCCGCGTGCATGTCGCCCGAAGGCTCGCCAGCGACGATCATCACCTCGACCACACTCACGCCGGCCTCAGCGCACCACCGCGCAGGCGCAACGCGTGCCGATCGATGTCGGTCACGATGCGCAACGCTGTCGACAGGGCTTCGCGGCCGGCGGCACCGCTGACCACCACCGGCTGCTCACCGCGAATCGCCGAGACGAAACTCTCCAGTTCGAGCCGCAACGGCTCACCTTCCGGTGCGAACAACGGCACCGGTTCGACGAACTGCTCGAGTGAGGTCGCCTGCGCCGCCAGATCGCGCGGATCGACGTCGGCGCGCATGCGAAAGAACATGCCCGCGCCTGTCCCGAGATCGAGCGACACATAGCCGCTGCGCTGAAAGATTCGCAGCTTGCGCGTCTTGTCACGCGAGACGCGACTGGCCGTGATCGTCGCCACCGCACCACTCGCGAACTCGAGGCGCGCGTTCGCGATGTCGAGTGTATCGGTGAGCACCGGCACACCGACCGCGCTCACGTCGATCACCGGGCTGCCGACGATCGTGGCCACCAGGTCGATGTCGTGGATCATCAGGTCGAGCACGACGGCCACGTCGGCGCCGCGAGGGGTGTAGGGGGCGAGGCGATCACTCTGCACGAACAGTGGGTCGGCGAGATGTGGCCATGCGGCGCGCACCGCGCGATTGAACCGTTCGACGTGACCCACTTGCAGCACGACGCCGGCGGTCGCGGCCGCCGACACCAGTGCATCCGCCTCGTCCAGCGTGACGGCGATGGGTTTCTCGACGAAGAGGTGCTTCCCTGCCGCAAGAATCGCCATGCCGACGCCATGATGCGACATCGTCGGGACCACACAACTGACGGCGTCACTGGCGGCGATCAGCGATTCGAGTGATGCGTGCGACGTGACACCGAGTTCCGCGGCGACCGTTGCCGCGCGTTCCGGATTCGCGTCGTGAAATCCGGCGAACGTGATGCCCTGCATGTCGCGCAGCAGCCGCACGTGATGGAAGCCGAGTCCGCCCGCGCCGGCGACTCCGATGCGGATGCTCAGAACCCGATTCCTCGCTCGCTCTCCTCGATGAAGGTGAGGAAGGCCATCACTTCGGGCAGCTGCTGCAACTCGGCCCGCGCGCGCGTCAATGCCTGCGACACATTCAGCTCGGATCGGAAGACCAGCCGGTACGCGCGCTTCAGCTCGCGCACGATGGCTTCGTCGAAGCCACTGCGCTGCAGGCCGACCGAGTTCAACCCGTACAGCTTCACCGGATTGCCGACAGCCTTCAGGTACGGGGGCACGTCCTTCGCCACGCGCGAGCAGCCGCCGACGAACGAATGCCGGCCGATGCGCGCAAACTGGTGCACGGCCACGAGCCCGGACACGATCGCGCGATCGTCGATGCTCACGTGACCCGCCAGCTGCGTCCCGTTGCCGATGATGACACCGTTGCCGATCTGGCAGTCGTGGGCGAGGTGCACGTACGACATCAGGAAGGACCCGCTGCCGACCGTGGTCCTGAACGAGTGTGTGGTGCCGCGATTGATGGTGGCGTATTCGCGGATCACGGTATTCTCGCCGATCTCGACGGTCGTGTCTTCGCCCTTGTACTTGAGGTCCTGCGGATCGCCACCGATCACCGAGCCGATACCGATCTTCACACCGGGTGCCAGTGTCACGTTGCGCTCGAGCGTCGCACGCATCGCGATCACGCAGTGGTCGCCGACCACACATCGATCGCCGATGTACGCGTATGGCCCCACCTCGACCCCGTCACCGAGGATTGCGCTCGGAGCGATGATCGCCGTCGGATGGACGCCGCTGGTCACAGGCGTCGTCATCGCGGGCGCACCATCGCGGCCATGTCGGCCTCGCACACCACTTCGCCGTCCACCCGCGCCACACCATGCATCTTGCAGAGCGGGCCGCGCGTCTGCGTCACGTCGAGCTCGAAGCGTAACTGATCACCCGGCTTCACCGGCTTCCGGAACTTCACGTTGTCGAGACTCGTGAAGTACACGACCTTCGAATCCGGTTCCTGTATGCTGCCGAGCATCAGCATGCCGCCCACCTGCGCCATCGCCTCCACGATCAGCACACCCGGCATGATCGGATGCCCCGGGAAATGCCCCTGGAAGAAGGGTTCGTTGATGGTCACGTTCTTGATGCCCACCACCCGCTTTCCCTCGACCATCTCGAGGATGCGATCCACGAGCAGGAACGGATAGCGGTGCGGCAGCACCTTCATGATCTCTTCGATACCAAGCACCGTGGTCTCCTCCTTCGCTGTCCGGAGCAGCTCGCGGACGAACAGGACCGTGCCCTTGTGGCTCGGTCGGAATGCGCGGATGTGCCCGCGAACACGGGCCCCTGCCAGCGCCAGGTCTCCCACACAATCGAGCGCCTTGTGGCGCACGAACTCGTCCGGCCAGCGCAGCGTCGTCTCCACCAGTCCATCGGTGTCCAGCACGATTGCGTTGGCCGTACTCGCACCCTGAATCAAGCCTGACGCGCGCAACGCTTCCACCTCGTGCACGAAGCCGAACGTGCGTGCACCCGCCAGCTCGTGCGCGAACGAACGCGCCGTCACCGCCAGCTTCGTCGCCTGCACACCGATGAGCGGATGTGGAAACACGATCGTGACATCCAGGTCGAGACGCGACGACGGCGTCGCTTCGTAGACGGATTCGCCATCGACGATGCGAATCGGCTTCGTCACCACGAGATAACGCGCCGGGCCGCCATGTTCACGCACGCCGGCCGCACGCAGCGCGTCGAGAAACGCCTGTGCGCTGCCATCCGCGATCGGCGGTTCCGCCGCATCCATCACGATGCGCAGGTCATCGATCTGCAGCGCCGCCACAGCGGCGAGCACATGCTCCACCGTATGAAACGCCTCCGCGCCCTCACCGAGCTGCGTGCGACGCTCGGCCAGGACAGCCACACTCGCGTGTGCGGGCACAGGCGCTGCATCGGGACGATCCGAACGCGCGAATACGACGCCGCTGTTCGGTGCGGCGGGCTCGAACCGCAGCGTCACGGCTTGACCGAGATGCAGTCCAATACCGCTCACCGTCGCAGTGCGCTCGATTGTCTGACGGCGCAATGCAGTCACTCGGATCGACCTGGCTGCGGCGCGAGAGTCTTCAGCAATGCTGGCAGACGGCGTGCGGCCGCCTGGACACGCAGCGATTCGCGATGCGGGCGCGCAGGATATCCACTCCACGTCTCACCAGGCGGCACATCACCGAACACACCCGCTTGTCCCGCGATCCGCGCGCCGGCGCCAATCGCGATGTGACCCGAGAGTCCGGCCTGACCGGCGATGATCACGCCATCGCCGATGCGAGTCGAACCCGAAATCCCGACCTGCGCCATCACGAGGCAGAGTTTGCCCATGCGCACATTGTGGCCGACCTGCACGAGGTTGTCGATCTTGGTACCCGCACCGATCACCGTGTCGCCCACGCTGCCGCGATCGATCGTCGTGTTCGCCCCGATCTCGACATCCGATTCCAGCACGCAGCGACCCACGTGCGGAATTTTCTGATGCGTTCCGCTGCCGAAGACATACCCGAATCCGTCGCTGCCGAGCACCGCACCGGCCTGTACGATCACCCGGTCACCGATCTGCGTGCCGGCGTACGCCACCACGCCCGGATACACGATGCAATCGGTGCCGACGACGACGTTCTCGCCGAGTGTTGCGCCGGAATGAATGCGTGTCCGCGCGCCGATCGAGCATCCGTCGCCGACCACCGCATGCGCGCCGATGGCGACACCGTCGCCGAGTGTGACGCCATCGCCGATGACGGCGCTCGCGTGCACACCGGGCGTGAACGGCGTCGGCCGATACAGCAGCGCCAGCGCCGCGAGCATTGCATCCTGTGGTTTGCTGACGACGATACGCGCCGGTACATGCGCGACCTTGCCGGCCAGCGGCGCGGTCACGAACACCACGCCGGCGCGCGTCACGCCGGCTTCGTCGCTGTATCGCGACGAGCTGAAAAACGACAGTGACGCCACGTCCGCCGAATCGAGTCCGGCCACGCGCGTCACTGTCACCGTGCCATCACCCTCGAGCGTGCCACCGACGGCCGCAGCGATCGCCGCCGCGGTGAGCGCAGCCGACGATCCCGCGCCCTGCTCGGCCGCTGTCACCGAATTACGGCTTCCGCGTCACGCCGGCCGGCGCGGCCACTGGACCCGTCACTGCGGGCTTTGCCGGACCGGCCGCCGCCGGTGCCACGGTCGTCGGCGCCGGCAACTTCGGCGGGCCGAGGGACTTCAATCGATCGATGATGCGTGACGTGATGTCGAGATTCTTGTCGGCCGACACGATGAACGACACCTGCGTGCCGGAATCGAAGATGAAGGCATAGCCGTCTTCCGCACGCACGTCCTGGATCACCTTGTTGACCTGCTCCATGATCGGCGCCATCAGCTCTTCCTGACGGGCCTGCGCGGCCTGCTGCATTTCCTGCGCGCGCTGCTGGTACTCCTGCTGCTTGCCACCGATGGACGATTCACGCTGCGTGCGCTGCGCCGCCGTCAGCTGCGGCGCCGCCTTCTGGTACTCACCGATGATCGCCTGCAGCGAATCGCTCATGCGCTGCATCTGCGTGCGCATTGGCAACGTTTCCTTCTCGAACTGGGCCAAGGCCTCCGCACGGCCCGGCGCACCTTCCAGGATCTGGCTCGAATTGACGTACGCAACCTTGAGCACACCCGTCGGTGCGACCGTCGCGGGCGCTGCACCCTGCGCCACTGCGACCGACGTCACCGCTGCCAGCATCACACCAGCCAACATCATCCGACTCACGACACGCATTGCAGACTCCACAAGAAAAATGATCAGAACGACTGACCGCCGAGGCGGAAATGCAGCTGCCAGGCAGGAGCCGGGCGGCCGAATGAATCCACGCGATCCATACCGTAGGCCCAATCCAGGCCAAGGGGTCCGAGCGGTGTGACGGTGGACAAACCGATACCCGTGCCACGGAACAACCGGGTCGGGTCGAACTGCTGCACGCGGCGATACACATTGCCCGCGTCGAAGAATCCGTTCACGTAGAACATCGAGTTGAAACGGATACCGACTTCCGCTGTCGTCGAGAAGAACGCCGCACCCGGATTCGTGTACGCCGCAGAACTCGTCGTCGCGTCGGGCAGATACCCATCCGGCGTGATCGAGAATTCGGGATAGCCGCGCAACGGCTCGCCGTACTGCACGCCGCCCATGTTGAATTGCTGCGTGTAGCGGAACGCGCCTGAGTTGCCGAGTACCGCGCCCGACCGCACCGTCAATCCGGCGACGACCTTCAGCGGCTGCGAGCCGGGCTTGGAGCCGCCGAGCTGCGCCAGTGTGGCGAAGTTCTTGAGATCGATCGAGTACCGCTGGAATCGCGCCGTGCCACCGAGCCCGTTGAACTGCGCAGTGAACGTGCGCGACGCGCCGGCCGATGCGAACGGCAGATCGACGCGCGTGTCATAGCCGACGGTCGCACCGACGTAGCTGCGGATGTTCGAGCCG
Organism: Gemmatimonadaceae bacterium; assembly: GCA_014379355.1. GTDB lineage: Bacteria > Gemmatimonadota > Gemmatimonadetes > Gemmatimonadales > Gemmatimonadaceae > JACMLX01. The sequence continues at coordinate 3,877 of JACMLX010000279.1, read as the reverse complement.
CCGAACTGTGACGCGAGGTCACCCAGGAAACCCGAGCTGCCGTAGCGCACACTCTCGAGGCCGTATGTCAGGAACAGGCGCGTATACGGCGACTGCGGCACCGGGAAGCCGAGCTGTAGGCTCATGCCCGTCTGGATCGGCTGGCCGTACCCGCCATTGAAGTTCGAGAAGCCACCGATGCTCTGGTAGCGATTCTGCGTGCGATACGCGCTCAATGTGCCGGAGACCTGCGACAGACGGATCTGCGGGTCCGTGTACGACAGCTGGAAGTTGTTCTGGTAGCGCCCGAAGTTCCAGTTCACCGTCCCGGACTTGCAGCGACCGAAGAGGTTCGGCTGCTGCAGCCCGATGAAGCCACCGACGCCAAGTCCCTGACCTGCGGAGGCGCCGAAGTTCACGTTGCCCGTCTGCTTTTCCTTGACGCGGAAGATGATGTCCACATCACCACTCGAGTCGGGACGCGTATCCGGATTCGGCACGGGCGTCTCGAAGAATCCGAGGTTCGCGATGTTCTGGTAGGAGCGCACGAGGCGATCCTGGTTGAACACGTCACCAGGCACGATCAGCAGCGCATTGCGGATGCAGCTTTCGACGGTGTGATCATTGCCGAGGATTTCGACGCGATTCACGATGGCCGGCTGCCCTTCCTCGATTTCCCAGCGCAAGTTGGCGACATGTTTTCCGCCCGTGGTGTCCCGATCGACGATCGGTCGCACGCGCGCATAGATGTAGCCTTCATTGCTGTACGCTGTCTGCATCTTCTGCGTGCCTTCTTCCCACCGGCCCATGTCGAAGGTGTTCGGCGGCAGCGACGGTCCCTTGCGGCGCAACAGCGACTTGGCCCGCTCCGTCAGCGACACGGACTGCGGCTGGAACGGATAGAGGCGCTGCACTTCCTCGGTCGAGAATCGGCGATTGCCGAGCGCCTCGAACGTGCCAAGCGCATAACGCGGACCTTCGCGCACCTGCAACTCGATCAGGCCTTTCCCGCGCTCGCGATCCACGATCAGCGTGTCACGCTCGACGACGCCGTCGATGAAGCCCTGCTTGCCGAGAAATTCCGGGATGCGCTCCGTCAGGTCGCCCGCGAAGTTGTCCTCGTCGAACTCACCCTTGCGAAACCAGAGAAAACCTTCCGGCTTCGTTTTCATCGTGGCGACCACGTCGGCCGGTGCGAGTGAGCCGAGCCCGTTCACGCGAATGCCGCTGACGGCGAGGCGACGCCCTTCAGAGACGCGGAACGTCACCTTGGCGCGCTGGTCGGCAAGCATCGTCGTGTCCACCGTCACGCGTGCCAGATAGAAGCCGTTCACCTCGTACACCGAGTCGATGCGCTGCTTCGTCCTCGCGACCAGCGCCGCATCCACGGGACGGCCGATCAGGAGATCGACCTTGTCCTTCAACGCCCGCGACGAGATGCGATCACCACCGATCACATCCACGTCTCCGAGAATCGGCCGCTCCGTCACGCGAATGACGATCGAGGCAAGAATCGGCGGACCATCGTGCACTCGGCAGCCGATCTGGACGTCGCTGAAGTTGCCCGAGGCGTAGATCTGCTTGATGGCGCGCTGCACGCTCTTGAAGTTGAGCGCGATACCCGTCGCCATCTCGCCGTCCGCGAGGATCTGGTCGTTCGTGATGCGGTTGTTGCCCTCCACCACGATCGAGTCCGGAAGTGCACACGGGCCCGGTCCCTCCTGCTGCGCCATAGCGCGGGAGAGGGGCAGGCAGAGAACGGCGGCCACGATGGCAGCCGCGGAGTGACGGAAAACGGGCATAAGCAGGGAAAATGTAACGGGTCAGCCGACCGGGTCTACCCGCGACCCGGTCGGCTGTTTCACGGAACGTCAGTTCCGGAGCGGGACGGCGGCGATCAGGCGGCCGGAGTCGCGCTGGCTGAGACCCGGAACTGCAACTTCGTCCCGTCTTCCGCCACGTCCACATCGATCTCATCACCCTTCGAGAACTCGCCCAGCAGAATCTTCTCCGAGAGCGGATCCTCGATGTACCGCTGGATCGCCCGCTTCAGGGGGCGCGCCCCGTACATCTCGTCGAACCCGTGCTTGGCCAGGAAATCACTGCCGGCATCGGAGAGCTTCAACGTCAGCTCCTCGTCCGACAGGCGCTTCTGCACTTCGCGCAGCATGACGTTGACGATCTTCGCGATGTGCTCGCGGCTCAACTGGTGGAACACGATCACGTCGTCGAGACGATTCAGGAACTCGGGATTGAAGGTGTGCTGCAGCTCCTCCTTCACCTTCTCCGAGATCCGCTCGAAGCTGCCGCGGCTGTCCATCGTGCCGAAGCCGAGTGCCTTGCCCTTCGTGATTTCCTTCGCGCCCACGTTGCTGGTCATGATGACCACCGTGTTCTTGAAGTCGATCACGCGACCGTAGTTGTCCGTCAGATGCCCTTCGTCCAGCACCTGCAGCAGGATGTTGAACACATCCGGATGCGCCTTCTCGATTTCGTCGAGCAGGATGACGCTGTACGGCTTGCGACGGATCGCCTTGGTCAGCGTGCCGCTGTCCTCGTATCCCACGTAGCCCGGCGGCGCACCGATGAGGCGCGACACCGAGAACTTCTCCATGTATTCGCTCATGTCGACGCGGATCAGCGCCGACGCGTCCGCGAACAGGAACTTCGCCAGCTGGCGTGCGACTTCGGTCTTGCCGACACCGGTCGGGCCGCAGAAGATGAAGCTGCCGATCGGACGATTCGGGTCCTTGAGACCGGCACGGCTGCGTCGGATGGAGCGGGCAAGCGACTTGATCGCCTCCTCCTGGCCGACGACCTGCGCATGCATCTCCTCTTCCATGCGCAGCAGGCGCGCCGTTTCCGCTTCCTGCAGTCGCGTGACGGGAATGCCGGTCCAGCGGCTCACGATGAAGGAGATTTCCTCCTCACCGAGGACCGGCCGGAACGACTGACGACGCTGCTCCCACTCTTCCTGACGCTGACGGATCTCCGACTGCAGCTCGCGCTCACGGTCGCGCAGTGACGCGGCCTTCTCGAAGTTCTGGTCGCGGACTGCGCCTTCCTTGTCCACGTTCACCTGGTCGAGTTGCGCACGCAGGTCGGCAACGTCCGCCGGCGGCACCTGCGCGGCCAGGCGTGCGCGTGCGCCAGCCTCGTCGATCACGTCGATGGCCTTGTCCGGCAGGAAGCGGTCGGTGATGTAGCGCTCCGACAGCTTCGCGGCCGCGAACAACGTCGTATCGGGGATCGTCACGCGATGGTGATCCTCGTACTTCTTGCGCAAGCCCTTCAGGATCTCGACCGTCTCATCCACCGACGGCGGATCGACGATCACGGTCTGGAAGCGACGCTCGAGCGCGCCGTCCTTCTCGATGTACTTGCGGTACTCGTTGAGCGTGGAGGCACCGACACACTGCAACTCGCCGCGCGCGAGCGCCGGCTTGAGCATGTTGCTCGCATCGATCGCCCCTTCGGCAGCACCCGCACCGACCAGCGTGTGCAGCTCATCGATGAACAGGATCACGTTCTTGTTCTGCGCGATCTCGTTCATCACGGCCTTGAGCCGCTCCTCGAACTGGCCGCGATACTTGGTTCCGGCGATCACGGCGGCCATGTCGAGTGACAGCACGCGATGATCCCGCAACGAATCCGGACACTCGCCGGTCGCGATGAGCTGCGCGAGACCCTCGACAATCGCCGTCTTGCCCACACCGGGCTCGCCGATCAGCACCGGGTTATTCTTCTTTCGGCGCGTCAGCACTTCCATCACCCGCTCGATCTCCTTCGCGCGGCGGAAAGAGTGTCCGAGAGTTGCATTCGACACATTCCGGAAGTCCTCTACCATTGGAGGGCAACGTCGGGTTCAATCGCGCTTGGGCTCGAGCAAAAGCCATAT
>JACMLX010000278.1 GCA_014379355.1 Gemmatimonadaceae bacterium | reverse complement strand
GCACTGGGGTGCACACGCGCGCTGATGCTCGACGGCGGCATCAGCGCGCAGCTGGCCGTGGCGGATCGGCATGGGCCGCGCCGCGAGTGGACGGGACTGCGGCGCGTTCCGCTGGGACTGGTCGCGACACGGCGCTGACGAGGCGCGATGGTACCGCGCAGACACACGTCAGGACGGGCGCGTGCATCGTCGTTTGCGATTCGCAGCGCGTCGTGACTGATTAGCGGCGTTCGACGGTGTGTCGTCCACCTGCAATTCATCGACATGATACGTAGACTCTGCCTGGCCCTCGCGTGCCTCACACCCGTGCTGGCGCAGGCGCAGCCCTCGATCCGTGAGATCGACGGCGCACCGTTCGCCGCCACCATGGTCGCTGCACGGGCGGCGGATGCGGTGGCGTTCGTGCTCAACGCGCGCGGCGTGCGCAACATCTGGGTCACCGACTCCACACGCGCCGACGCGCGGATGGTGACGGCGTTCACGCAGGACGACGGGCAGGACATCACGTCGCTCGCATTCAGCGGCGACGGACGCACGCTGTACTTCGTGCGCGGGGGCGGACCCAATCGTGCCGGCGACACGCCGAATCCCACCAGCGACCCCGCCGGCGCCGAGCAGGCCATCTGGCGCGTGAAGCTCGATGGATCGGCAGCGGTGCGTGTCACGGAGGGGTCGGCACCGACGCCGGCACCTCGCGGTGAGAACGTCGTGTTCACCCGGCGCGGCGCCATCTGGATCGCGACCGTGGGCAGCGATTCGACGCGCATCGCACAACTGTTCCGGATGCGCGGCGCCGGCGGCTCGCTGCGGTGGTCGCCGAGTGGTGAACAACTCGCCTTCGTGTCCAATCGCGGGACGCACAGCTTCGTCGGCGTGTACACGCTGGCGAAGAAGACGCTGGCGTGGATCGCGCCGAGCACCGACGGAGACAATTCGCCTGTCTGGTCGCGCGATGGTACCCGCCTCGCCTTCCTCCGGATGCCCTTCGAAGGGCAGGACGTCGGCTTTCGTGCCACCCGCACGGCGCAGCCGTGGAGCATCATGGTGGCCGATGTCTCGACGGGCAGTGCGAAGGAGATTTTCCGCGCCACCGCCGGTCGCGGTAGTGTCTACTGGCCCGTCGTCGCCGACAATCAGTTGCAGTGGTGCCTCGGCGATCGGATCGTCTTCGCGTGGGAGAAGACCGGCTGGGTGCACCTGTGGAGTATTGCGGCATCGGGTGGTGCCCCGACCGAGCTCACGCCGGGCAACGGCGAAGTGGAGTTCGTGTCACCGAGTCAGGATGGCGCACGCATCGTCTACAACACGAACATCGGCGACATCGATCGCCGGCATGTGATGATCGTCGCGGCGGATGGGAAATCAGCGCCCGCGGCAAGCGTGTCCGGCGCACACATCGCCTGGAACGCGGTCGAGTCGAGCAAGGGCGGCATCCATGCGCTCGTGAGCGATGCCAAGCTGCCCGCACATGCCGCGACCATGTCGAACACGTCGACGTGGCGCGCGCTCGCGCCGGAAACCATGCCGGCGGATTTCCCGGGCGCTGCACTAATCACACCGACGCCGATCACGTTCCGCGCGGCGGATGGCATCACGTCCTACGGCCAGCTGTTCATGCCGCCGAACGCGAAACCCGGTGAGAAGCATCCGGCCGTCATCTTCATGCACGGCGGCTCGCGCCGACAGATGCTGCTCGGCTGGAACTATGGCGCGTACTACCACCACGCATACGCGATGAATCAGGCACTCGCGTTGCGCGGTCATGTCGTCGTGTCGCTCAACTATCGGAGTGGCATCGGTTATGGCATGGAGTTTCGCGAGGCACTGCGTCAAGGCGCCACCGGCGGCAGCGAATATGGTGATGTCGTCGCAGCCGCGAAGTGGCTCGCTGCGCGCACTGACGTCGATCGCACACGTATCGGCCTGTGGGGCGGCTCGTACGGCGGCTACCTGACCGCAATGGGCCTCACGCGCAATCCGGAACTGTTCAAGGCCGGCGTCGACGTCCATGGTGTCCACGACTGGAACGTCGGGATTCGCACCTTCATTCCCGACCACGACGTGTATGCCGATCCTGCAGCGACCAGGCTCGCGTTCACGTCGTCACCACTGGCGCAGGTGAAGAACTGGCGCGCGCCCGTGTTGCTCGTTCACGGCGACGACGATCGGAACGTGCGCTTCATCGAGACGCTCACGCTGATCCGGCACCTGCGCGATCAGGGCGTTCCCGTCGAGCAGCTGGTGCTGCCCGACGAAATACACGGCTTCCTGCGGCATGACTCATGGATGCGCGCATACGACGCAGCGCTCGAATTCTTCAAGCGAAGGCTGTAGCGCAGAAACGTGTGCGGTCGGAACGGCGGACGGCGATCCTGGCCCTGCCGATCATGGTATGAAAAAGTCGATCGGATCTGCGATCATTCATCCGTGCCGTGCACGACGCAGGGAATACCCACCTCGGTGAACGCGTCATCCACGCAGAAGATGCGCCGCTGCGGATGCATCTCGTCACTGCAGATGGAGCCTGAACCGATGATTGCGAGTGAACACGACTGTCACACGTGTGCCGTAGCGCGCGGTGTATCGCGTCGCGAATTCGTGTCGCAGGCGACCCTGGCTGCCGTCGCCGCCGTGCTCGCAGGATGCGGAAGCGCGGGCAGCGATACGGCGCTCGGCCCGGGCGTCTTGCCTAAGCCGCCGGTGATCTCGACCCCGATGATCGTCACGCTCGCGAATTTTCCCGCTCTCGCGACGGTCGGCGGCGTCGCACGTGTGAGCAGCCAGCCAGCAATTGCCCTCGCACGCACCGCGAGCGGGCTGGTCGGATACTCCCTCGAGTGCACGCATGCCGGCACCACGGTGGAACTGCGCTCGGATTTCACGCTGCGGTGCCCCAATCATGGCGCCGAGTTCGCGTTCGATGGCACCTGGACCGGTGGGCAACAGCAGACGTCGAGCCTGTTTTCCGTCACTGTGACGCCTGATGCGAGCGGCGAGACGGTTACCGTCACGACCTGATCACGAGTTCGTCGCGTCCGCATCCGATCGCGATCTCCGTCACCGGAGCAACACCGAACCTCGCGACTCGTGACGTGTCTCGAGCAGACGCAGGGGGGTTGACAGAGTTCCCGGCCTCCGACACTCTTCGATCCATGAGTCACCCGGTCCGCGCCCGCTTTACCAGCTTTTATTATTTTGGCCGCTTCGCGGACCAAGGTGGTAAAGCGCGCGCCTGACACCGCGACCGACTTTCCTCCGAGGCCCGCAGCGATGCGGGCCTTTCGCTTTCTGGCGAGGCCCTCAGCGCCGCGGACTCCTCTCTCACCACGCCTTTCGGCACAGGAGCCCCGCCAATGCAGACCCAGAGCACCAGCACCGATCGTACGCCCGAACAGACCCGCGCCTCCGAGCGCGTTGATTCGCTACGCGCGTCCATCGACCGCATCGACGAGATGCTCGTCTCACTCATCGGCGAACGACAGCGCCTCGCCCGCGCCGTCGGCACGGCGAAACGCTCGGCCGGCATGCCGCCCGTCGATGGCACGCGCGAGCACGACGTCATCCAGCGCATCGTGGACCACGCCAGTGATCACGGGGTCAGCGAGAACGAAGCGCGCGTGCTGGCCGACCAGCTGATCCGTCTCGCGCGCACCACGCAGGGCCTGCCAGTCGTGAGCCGACGCAACGACGCTGCGGCCGCGTGACGAGGACCGCGCGCTCCGTCAGCCGAGCGCGCGAAGGCGATCCGAGGTCTGTGCATCGGCTGCGAAGAAATGCTCGACGCGAATCGAGGACAGCGTGATGTCGTGCGGCGTCCCGAACGTGGTGAACATGCTGAAGAAGCTGAGCACTCCGAGCGACGTGCGGAACTGTGTCGTCATCAATGGCGGTGCCGCGGTCGTGGCGTGCCCGAGGCCACCCGACCTGACGTCCACGCCGAGCAGCGCGTTCAGTCGGAGCGCCACCTGCTGCACGCGTGGTGCGATCGCAGGGTATGTGATCGCTTCGTGACGCAAGTGACGCAGCATCTGCGGCCCGACGACGGCCAGGTTGACGACACGAGTGGCGATGCCCTCCGGATGCGAGAACAGGTCGAGCATGTTCAGCGGCCCGTTCGGCGGCGTCCCTGACAACCACGGCATGAGGTCCTGCGAGAGCCAGAGTCCGCCCGCGTTCGTCTGCAGCAGGTTCCAGTTCGCATCGATCACGTAACACGGCAGGGGATCGTGCGCCGTCACGAGCTGCGACAGGGCGTGCCGCGCCAGCGCCAGGTCGGGGTCGGAGAGCGCGGCGTGCGAGAACAGCGGTGCATAACCCGCCTGCTGCGCCAGCGCATTGCGCGTTGGCAGTGACACGTCGAGTGCATCCAGCCAGTGCGCAAGCAATGTGCGGCTCGGCTGCGTCCGTCCGTTCTCGACATAACTGACGTGTCGCTGCGAAACGCCGAGTCGCAGTGAGAGCGCCAGCTGGCTGATTCCTTTCGCTGCACGAAGCGCGCGCAGTGCGTCGTGCATCGGTTCGACAGTCACTTGCATCGGACATCCTCATGCGCAGCGACAACTGTCGCGCAGAACCCATAACGTGTCAGGTAATTGCCATGGTGGCGAGACCACGACAGACTCCGGTCGCACACCACTTCTGCGATGGAGATGAATATGCAACGAATTTTGCTGATGGTCGTGTTTGCGGCCTTTGCAGCGCTGTCCGGCGTCGCGCTCTCGCGGCATGGGTTCTGGGGTATCATCGCACCACATTTTCAGTCCTTCGGCGCTGGTCAGGTGTTCGCCGATCTGGTCATCGCGCTGAGTCTCAATGTGTTCTGGATGTCGCGCGAGCTGCGGCGGAGTGGGCAGCGGCTCTGGCCCTGGGTATGTCTCACGCTCGTCACCGGATCATTCGGTCCCCTCCTGTACCTGTTGCGTCGGGACCGGCGCACGCCACGGGTCGAACTTGGCGCTCACGCTGGAACGACCGCGCCGTCCGGCGCATGAGCGACACACGGGCTGAAGCGGTCGCGAGCGCCCGGCTGCAGCGCCGGTGACCGAACCGTCGCGCGGACGGTAGGCATCGTTGAACCACGACGAATCGACATCGCCCACGAGAGCGCACATGATCATTCCGATTGTCAGCCTGTATCCGGTCATCGCCGTCGTCGCACTCGCACTGACGCACACGCCCGCGCCGCACCGGGCATCTTCCGACGCTGCCGCAACCGTCGCTCGGAGCACCGAAGTGCACCGCATCCGCGCGCACTTCGACAGTGTGCTGTCGGAGCTGCCGGCACGCGACCTCGGATCATGGTCGTCAGCGCAGCAGTCGCGACGCACTGCGCTGCTCACGACCCTGCGCGGCTATCGCGACGCCGGCGCGTTTCCGCACAACTACGATTTCCCCGGTCAGCCGGCACCGTATTTCATCGATCGCAAGACCGGTGTGCTGTGTGCCGTCGCGCACCTGCTCGCGTCGACCGGTCGGCGGGACATCGTCGATCGCGTCGCGGCCTCTGACAACAACGTCTACGTCGCACAGCTCGCGTCCGACACGGCATTCGTGCAGTGGCTCCATGCCAATGGTCTGACGCTCACTGAAGCGGCGAGAATTCAGGTCCCGTATTTCTATCCGTCGCCGGACGTTGCTGGGCCGAAAGACAACGGCGCGGCGTACACCGTCGGCTCCGCGGTTGCGATCAGCGGCAGCATCGTCGCGTCACTCTGGACGACCCGCGGCAACACGGATGGTCATCGCAACTTGAGCAACTTTGCCGGTCTCGCAGCCAGCGCCGTCAGCCTCGGCGTCGGCATCGCCGCGGCCGGCGACAACACCTCTCCGCGCGCGGCCGCGCCATTGTCGCTCATCGCGGGCGGTGTCACCGCATACCTCTCGACGCGCGGCATGCTGCGGCACCGCGCGTACCGGACCGCTCAGCGGGAGGCGGCGAACCGTCCGCGGGTCGCCGGTGCCACACTGTCGCCGATCCTGCCGATTGCGGGCGTCAGTGGTGCCGGTGTAGCGATGCGGATCGTGTTCTAGCGGGCGCGTCACGCGAACTCGGACGCTCACGCTGGCGATCGAGTCCGCGAAGTG
>JACMLX010000277.1 GCA_014379355.1 Gemmatimonadaceae bacterium | reverse complement strand
AGCACGCCGCCAGCGTTCGTCCTGAGCCAGGATCAAACTCTCCAAGAAGAATTCAACCAGCTCTCGCGAACCGCTCACAACTCCCCATTACTGGACCATCATGAGACGGTCCGGAATCATTTCAAATCAGAGTTCAATCTCTCGCGCGGCGCTCTGCACGCCGTCGCTCAAACGAGATCGCCTCGCACATTTGCTTCTCTCGATTCAATTTTCAATCAGCAGCCCCACCGTTTCGGCGGGAGTCTCGAAGGATAGCTGCCGAAGCAGAGCCCGTCAAGCCCTGTCGCGTCGGTCGGCTTGCCCGCTTTCGCGAGTCGCGGCCGCCCGGACAACGAGGGGATGCGAAAGTAGGCGAAACGCGGCGCAAATGCAACCCTCGCCGCACCCGCCTCATCGCGTCACGCGCGCCAGGCGAAACACCCCGCGCAGCATGTCCGACGCCACCAGCATGTCACCCCGCCCATCCACGCCCCACACGTAGCCACCCGTCGTCAGCCCGCGCGCCAGCGTACGCCCGGCCAGCGCCAGATCACAACGCGACGACGCATCGCGCGCCGCCACAGGGCACGACGACAGATCACCCCTCACGTCCACCGCCCGCAGCCCCGCGTTGTAGTACGCGGCATACAGCACCCCCTGCGGCTCATCGACGAAGAAGTTGTGCGTTCCCGCTCCTGACACGCGAAAGAACGCGACTTCGCGCATCGCACTCCACGACGTCACATCCACCACGTGCACGTCACCCACCGACGAACTGCCGATGGCACCCGGACCTTCCTCGCCGACAAAGAGATATTTCGCGCCACTCACGGAATCGCGCTGCCAGTAGACGTTGTGCACGCTGCCACCCTGCGTCAGCAGCCGACCGAGCAGCACTGGCGCCGACGGCGATCCCCCACGGCCGCCGCCGCCGATATCGTACGCCGCCACACCGTCATTCCATTCGGCCGTGATCAGGATGCCGTCGCGGACGAACACGTCGTGCACGAATGGGGCACCGAGGGGCTGCACCCAGGTCTCGACGGGCGCCCGCGGATCGGTGATGTCGACGATCACCAGCTTTGCGCGTTCCCCGTTGCGTGGATCGATGCACAAAAACGCGTACAGCCTGCCGTCCACGCGCGTGACCTGCGCGGTGTGTACGCCGTTGACGGTGTTCGCCGTCTCATGCCGCCGGATGAACTGCGGATGCGCGGGATCCGTGAGATCATAGATCGCGATGGCGCCGCGCGGCGATGGCTCGATCGCCACCACCAGCAGGTTGGCATCGTCCACGACCTGCACATCACCGGTGGTGCCGGCATCGGCCACCTGCACGCTATCGGTGAGCGTCGGTTGCGACGTGAGCAGATCCCACACGTAGATCATGTCACCGCGCGCACCGGTGCGCGTGCCCCAGCTCGAGGAGTAGGCGTAGCGCGCACCGACACTGATTTCTGCGGTGTAGCGTGCCGTGACGACACCTTGGCCCAGCACGGTCATCGCCGGCACGGCCGGATCCTCCGGCACGACCGGGGTGACAGGCGAGTCACCGTCGCCGCACGCGGCACACAGCCACGCGAGCGTGAGTACGACGGGGCCGAGACATGATCGCATCATGGGTCGTGTGCGGGAGAGGGGTGCGCCATGCCCGGCATGCGATCGGTCGCCGCACCGCAGGCGGCGGCGCCGTAGCGGCCGATTCGTGCCGGCATCGCGCCGAGCGACAGGCGAAGACCGAGCGTCAGATGCCACGCAACATCGGCACCACTGATGTTGCGTGGGTCGAGCAATACCGGGCGAAGGCGCGGGCTGGATTGCGCACGCGACACCTCGCCGAAAATGCCTGCGCCGACGCGCGACACACCCGGGACGTCACGCGCCACGTGCACGGTCGCGATTCTCCACCGTGTGACACCCTGGATCACCAGATGATTCGGCGGACGCGAGATGCGGAATGGCTCGAGCAGTCGTTCGTCCTCGGGGCGCGTCGTCTGTTCACCGCGCGCCGCGAAAAACCAGTGCCTCGCGCGCCATGACGCCTCGGCGAGCACGGACGCGTAGGCGACGATCGGTCGCCCCCGGTACTCCTCGCCCGTGCGCGCCCATTCGACGAGCGCGTATTCCAACGCACCACGCTGCGGCGTGACGCGCGCGCTGATGCTGCGTTTCCGATGATCCAGACCGTCTGGCCGGATGAATTCCGGCGAGCGGACCCATGCCATGCTGCCCTGCACCTCGAGCGCGCGCGTCGGCCAGATGGTGAGCCGCTCCGCATGCGAGTCTGCGAAACGCTTCCATTGCGGTGCGGCCGTGGGCGAGGCCGGTTCGTCGCCGTTGAAGAGCGCCGCTTCGACCGCTGCGAAGCGCGAGACGCGCACGGCAGACAGCACCTGCACGCGCTCCATCACCTGTGCGAGGTGATGGTTGGCCGGAAACTTCGTGAAGGGACGCACCATCGGATCATCGGTGCCGAACGGTGCAAAACCGCGACCGGCACCGATCGATGCGCGCAGGGCACCACGTGCAGCGTTCGCTGTGAGCATCGCTTCGTGCAGCAGCGTGTGCGGATGTCGCCGATCGATGAAGCCTTCACCCCAGATGCCGGCCACCGGCTCCCCGTCGGGCATCGTGATGTGCTCGAAGTTGAGCATCGCGGACAGTTGCAATCGCGATGCGGCACGCGAACTGCGCAGCGCGATCATCGGCTGGGTCAGCAGCGCGTCGGTGCGTGCGCGACCGTCCACCGCCGGTGCGACATGCGTGACCAGCGCGGTCGCCATGGCGGACACGGAATCGCGCGTCGCGCGAGTGTGTGTCGATCGGCCATCACGCGCCTGTGCATCGGCGCCACGCGCGACACACGGCTGCAGGAGCACCAGTACCAGCGTCGGCACGATTCGCTCACGGGCATTCATCGGCGGCACGCTAGCATGCGGACGTGACGCGCGCAAAGCACGCGGCGCGCCGCATTCGCGTCGCAAGCGCGGATCGTGAAATGCGGCATGAAAAAAAACGGCGGCGATCATCGAGGATGACCGCCGCCGTGAATGCTCCGAGTAGGACTCGAACCTACAACCTACTGATTAAGAGTCAGCTGCTCTACCATTGAGCTATCGGAGCTGATGTACTGCAAACGCGCCAGGAGGGAATCGAACCCCCGACCCGCAGCTTAGAAGGCTGCCGCTCTATCCAACTGAGCTACTGGCGCTTCGCTACTGCCGCACGTCGAGTGCTCGTGCGGAGCCAGACAATCGGGGCGGCCGGATTCGAACCGGCGACCTCCTGCTCCCAAAGCAGGCGCGCTACCGGACTACGCTACGCCCCGCACGAACCCCGAGACTAACGGGATTGTCGAGTCTCGTCAACGGCCTGAAGCAGCGGATCCGTCTGCAAGTACGCGTGTGAGCAGGTGTTCGATAGCGCGAGCCCGGTGACTGACGCGCGCTTTCTGCTCACGCGACGCGACCGCGAAAGAGACGTCGAGCGTTGTGCTCACGAAATACGGATCGTAGCCGAATCCTCCGGTCCCACTCGGCTCGGGCACGATCACGCCATCGGTGCGGCCGTGTGCACACAGTTCGCGCTCGACGTCCACGAATGCCGCAACACACGCGAAGTGTGCCGCCCACGGCGGAGCCCAGCCGCTGTTCCAGCATGCGTCGAGCATCGCGTCGTTGTTTGCGTCGTCGTCGGAGGCGCCGGAACGACGCACATGTCGCTCATCGACAGCGAATCGGCGACTGCGCACACCCGGCCGGCCATCGAGCGCATCGATACACAAGCCCGAGTCGTCTGCGAGGCAGGGCAGTTTCGTCAGTGCGGCGAACCAGCGCGCCTTGGCGAGCGCGTTCTCCTCGAATGAGGCGTAGCACTCGATGTCATCCTCAGCCCGATCATGCGCGATGCCCGCATCCTCGAGCCCGACCGCCGCGATGCCACGATCGGCGAGCATCGGTACGAGCTCGGTCAGCTTTCCGCGACTGCGCGTCGCAATGATCCACCGCACCGTCCGCTACACGCGCGGCGCCGCGAGCGCGCGCCCCTGTGCGGCATCGAGCTCCGCGATTCCCGCCGATGCCAGCGCCAGCAACGCCTCGAGTTCACCGCGATCGAATGTCGCGTGCTCCCCCGTGCCCTGCACTTCGACGAACTTGCCGGTGTCGACCATCACGACATTCATGTCGACGCCTGCGCGCACATCCTCGGGATAGTCGAGATCCAGCACGGGCACGCCATCCACGATGCCGACGCTGACGGCCGCGACGCGATGCACCACCGGCGAGATCGCCAGATTGCCCTGCGCCATCAGCCATGAGAATGCATCACTGACTGCGACGCATGCACCCGTGATCGCGGCGGTGCGCGTTCCGCCATCCGCCAGCAGCACATCACAATCGACCTTGATCGTGCGTTCGCCGAAGTCGAATCCACTCAGCATCGCGCGCACGCTGCGTCCGATCAGACGCTGGATCTCCTGCGTGCGACCTCCCACCTGCCCGCGCTCACGCGACGTGCGCGTGCGCGTTGCACGTGGCAGCATGGCGTATTCCGCGGTCAGCCAGCCTTGCCTGGTGCCCTTCCGCCATCCCGGCACCCCCTCCTCGACGGTTGCAGTGCACAGCACTTTCGTCTCGCCAAAGCTGATCAGGCACGACCCTTCGGCATACGGCGTCACCGCGCGCTCGATGGTCACGGGACGCATCTGGTTCAACGCACGATCGTACGAACGGACAAGCTCAGACATCGGGTGGACCGGAACGAAGTTTGGCGATGGTCGCCGTCGTGGAGTGACCTGGCGTAAGCGGAATGATCACCACGGAACCGCCTCGAGAACGAGTCTCTCGAGCGCCGACCACCGTCGAGGGATCGTAATCACCACCTTTCACGATGACATCGGGCTGCAGCAGTTCGATCATCTCGAATGGCGTATCCTGCTCGAATACGGCGACACAGTCGACCATCCACAGCGCGGCGAGGACATACGCGCGATCTGCGGCACTGCGCACGGGTCGCTCGGGTCCCTTGAGACGCCGCACGGACGCATCGCTGTTGATGCCGACGATGAGTGCGTCACCACAGGCGCGGGCGCCGAGCAGGACGTCGACATGACCCGGGTGCAGGAGGTCGAAGACACCGTTGGTGAAGACGACGCGTCCCGCTTGTGTCGTGCGCCACGCACGCGCGTCTGGCCATGAACGAATGTGGTCCAGCGGCGTGCCTGAACTCACTCCGTCCGCTCAACACTGAAGCGGTGCGTGACCGGGCGCGGAGAGATCGGAAACTTGATCGTATCAGTGTATGTCGCCATCAACCGGATCATGCCGTCCCGACGATCGACCGAGATGTCATAGGCCGCATCCGGCAAGTCACCGATCGAATCGGCGGACGCACGCATCCGCGTCTGCAGTCCCTCGTCGGTATCCGCCTTGGCGTGGAGCAGCGTCTGTCGCATCGCGTCTTCGTACTCGTAGGCGCGAAGGTAGACCTTGGCCGCTGGCCAGCCGAAAACCACTGCGCCAGCGATCAATGCGATTCCCATCAGACATCCGCCAGATCCACTGCCTCGGCGCATCACCATTGTGACTGGGCTCCCTCGATGACGTCATTGACCAGCTTCTCGATCGCCAGCCGCCGTCCGTTGCTTTCGTCCCGCTCCGCATACTCTCCCTCGGCGGACATGCCCTTGCGGGACCAGAGCACTCGACCGGCGACCTGGTCGTAGATCTCGATGTCCACCGTGAGCTGGAGCTTGCGACGCGCTGCGACGGACTGGGTCCGGTCTGACGAGAAGGCGATCGGGATGTCCGGTTCGTAACGGGTGATGATGCCGCGGACGACGGCGCTGGCCTGCGATTCGCCGGCTTCCCGGACGCCGAGACGCGTGCGGAGTTCCCGTCTCAGCCGGGCCATGAACTCCTGCTGGAGCTCGGCGGACGGCGTCTGGTTGTCGAAGGGGATGATGGCAATCGTGCGCACGCTGGGCGGCAATCCGCCGCCTGCAAACCCGTACACGCAACCGCTGAGGCTCAGGGCGACTCCGATCATCGCTCCGGCAAGCGCGGACCTACGGGTTCCAGATCGAGGCATCGAACGGTGCGACAGAGTCCACCCGCGTGATCGTGAGCGTGAGCTGCCGTCGGGTCGGCGCGT
>JACMLX010000276.1 GCA_014379355.1 Gemmatimonadaceae bacterium | reverse complement strand
TGTCGTAGCGGGCATCAGGCAGGATGATGCGCTTGACGGACTTTTTGCGGCGGCTCACTTCTTCTTGCCTCCCTTGGCCGCGGCGGCAGCAGCTGCACCGGCCTTCGGCTTCTTGGTGCCGTACTTGGAACGGCTCTGGTTGCGGCCGTTCACACCCGAGGCGTCGAGCGATCCGCGGACGATATGATAGCGCACACCCGGAAGATCCTTCACACGACCACCGCGCACGAGCACGATCGAGTGCTCCTGCAGGTTGTGACCTTCACCCGGGATGTAGGCGATGACTTCGATCTGGTTGGTCAGACGAACCTTGGCGACCTTGCGGAGCGCGGAGTTCGGCTTCTTCGGCGTGGTCGTGTACACGCGCGTGCAGACACCGCGCTTGAACGGATTCGACTTGAGTGCCGGCGACTTGCTGTTCTCCACCACGTCCCTGCGGGACCGGCGGACGAGCTGATTGATGGTAGGCATTGCCTCTGAGTGTTCGGACCCCGACATCTACGTGAATCGCACCCCGGGGCGGGGGCGGCACGGAACAGACTTGACAACTTAGGTGACCCGCCCGGCAGGGTCAACCGCACATGAGACGAAGCGCTCGCCTCTGACGCGTGTCTGGGCATCCGGCGCTCGATCGGTCGGCCCCCCTTACAACATGGTCAAGTATGCGATTCGCGCTCCTCGTCCTCGCCTGCCTCACGCTCGCCGGCAGCCAGACCGCCAGTGCCCAGGTGTCGATTGCACCGCTGGGCGGATTCCGGACGCCAAGCGGCAACATTCACTGCGAGGAGTGGCAGATCGACGCCCCACGGAAGACCGAGTTACGGTGCGACGTCATCGAGAGCAACGTGCCGCGCAAGCGTCGGCCGGCGAGCTGCGAGCTGGACTACGGCTTCGCGTTCATGCTCTCGTCACATCGTCGCGCCTGGATGCTCTGCGCAGGTGATACGGTGGCGGACCCGGCACACACGGTGCTCCCGTACGGCAAGACA
This sequence comes from Gemmatimonadaceae bacterium, assembly GCA_014379355.1. Classification (GTDB taxonomy): domain Bacteria; phylum Gemmatimonadota; class Gemmatimonadetes; order Gemmatimonadales; family Gemmatimonadaceae; genus JACMLX01. The sequence continues at coordinate 15,047 of JACMLX010000276.1, read as the reverse complement.
TGGCGCGGTACCGGCATCACCTGTGAGACCTCGGCCGCCCGCCTGCGTTGTGTGAACACAGACGGGCACGGGTTCGAACTCTCCCGTCGGGGACAGCGAACGTTCTAAGTCGCCCTCACCTGCGGTAACAGCTGCTCGGCGGCCCACCTCGCGCCGCGCATCGCTTCGCGACCAGTGCCTGTCGGTACCTGCGACGCAGCGCCATCATGGAGCGCGTTGATGGCATGCGCGAGCTCCGCCGGCGCCGCTGGCGCGATCTGGCGAACGAGCCCCTCGATCAGGTTCCGCATCCATACGCGATGCTCCAGCATCACCGGACTGCCGGGGTGATTCGCATCAGGCAGCTCAGCGGCCGCGATCTGGAACGGACAACCGCGAAAGTCAGGATTGTCGCACTGGCCCATCGAAAAATCGAAGAGCGCGAACAGCCTCTGCCGAGGATCCGGGCCCAGGGCATCGAGTTCGCGCGTGATTACGCGACGAGAAAACTCGGCGCGATTCGCGAGGTAGGCGGCGACGAGCTCGTCCTTGGATGCGAAGTGCGCATAGAGCGACGCTTTCGCGGCACCTGCCTCAGCCAGAATGCGATCGATACCGACCGCGCGGATGCCCTCAGCATAAAACAGCCGGTCAGCAGCTTCGAGCAGTCGATCGCGGACCGGCCGCGCCGGCGACGCTGGCAGGGATGATGTAGCCATGCTTGACAATACAGACAGATCGGTCTATTGTCTAGCTCAGAAGCAGACAGACCTGTCTGTACAAACCAAAAACGGAGCCCGCCAGTGTCTCAGGCAGTCGAAGGATCCATTGCTCTCGTCACCGGTGCCAACCGCGGCATCGGTCGCGCCATCGTCGACGCGCTCATCGAGGGCGGTGCGAAAAAGGTGTACGCGGCAGCCCGCTCGATCAGCTCGCTGGACGCACTGACGAGACAGCATGGAAGCGTCATCGTTCCGGTCGAGCTCGACGTCACGAAGACGGGTCAGATCGCCGCCGCCGCACTGTCGGCCGACGACGTCACGCTGGTCGTGAACAACGCCGGCATCGCCGTCGACGCGGGCGCTGATTTCGCCGACATCAATCTCGAAGCGGCTCGCGAGCAGCTTGAGGTGAATGCCTTCGGCACACTCGCCGTGACGCAGGCGTTCGCACCGCACCTCAAGCGCAATGGTGGCGGCACGCTCGTCAACATCGTGTCGGTCGTAGGGTTGGGCAGTTTTCCGACCTTCGTAGGCTACAGCGCGTCGAAGGCCGCCATGCACTCCATCACGCAGGCGTCGCGCCTCGCACTGGCTGCGCAGGGCACACGCGTCATTGGCGTCTATCCCGGCCCGGTCGATACCGACATGGCGCGCGAGATTCCGATGGAGAAGGCGTCCGCGAGCAGCGTGGCCGAGCAGATCCTGATCGCGATCGAAGCCGGCACGGAGGAGGTCTATCCCGATCCAATCGCGCAGCAGCTTGGCGGACTCTACAGCTCGGATCCGAAGGGTGTCGAGCGCGCGATCGCCGCGATGTCGGCGGGTGCCGCGGTCGCGTGATCGGAACGCTGCGTTCAAGGGGTCAGAGCGCTTGATCGCGTTTTCAAGAACTCTGACCCCATGAACGGACCCGATGAACGTTCAGGAACTCTGACCCCGTGAACGCCACATCTTCGGCAGGAGTCGATTGGCCGATTCCGCCGTGCCGATCGCCTCGACCACGCGTGACAACACACCAGTCGCGACGTCCTGGACCACACCCTGCAGCAGCACCTTCTGGCCCTTCGACCACGCGTCGAGGATGATCGGCATGCGCGCGAGGATGCCCAGCTGCTGCAACACTCAGCACGCATAGCAACTCAAGAATTCGATCGCCTGAACCGACGCTCTCACAGGTGCTACACCGGCGTCACTCCGGGCGGAGCTTTCTTTACCGGTGCATCACCCAGCGATGAAAACTGCCAACGAAACGCGGCCGCCGCACGCGATGACACGAAAGCTCACGCAGAGCTATGTGCTCGGTCTCGGCGTCATCGCCGCACTCGGCATCGCAATGACGTGTGTCACCGTCATACGTGCCGACCGAACGAAATCCGATGCGCTGCGGCTGAACCTCACCGGACGGCAGCGTCTCCTCACGCAGCGGCTCGCGAGCATCGCATACGGCAATGCCGCGCACGCGTTCGATGCGCATGCTCCATACCTGCCCGACGGGTCCGCGCCGTTGGCCGCAGCGCGTGCCGAATGGGCGGCAGGATTTCGGATCATTCGCGACCACGCACCGACAACGGCGGAGGACGCGACACTGCTCGACTCGATTTCGATCGCGCGTCAGCACGTCGAGAGCCTTATGGCGAGCGCCATGAAACCCGCGGCCGATGCGCGAGCTATCGTCGGAATCGCCGACTCGGTGGCCGACGCGTCCGCCAGGCTCGTGCGACACCTCGACCGCGTCATGGTCAGTCTCACCGTGCGGCAGCACGACAGCGTGATCACCACGCAGCGCATCGGCGTCGTCGCTGGCGTGCTCCTCATACTGTTGCTGGCGGCCGAAACTCTGATTGTCTTCCGGCCCGCCGTGCTGGCGCTCGGGACGCTGCTGCGCGAGCAGGAGACGGCGAAGGCCGAGTTGCATGCCAAAGCCAAGGAGATGCACCAGAACAACGTGCAGCAGGAGCTGCAGAACGACCGGCTGCAATCGCAGCAGCAGACCTTGCTCGTCCAGCAGGAGGAATTGCTGGCGCAGCAGACCACGCTGATCGAACAACGCGATCATCTGGAGCAGCGCACCACCGAACTCTCGCGACTGACGTCGATTCTCGACGCGACGCCGGATGCCGTCGCCGTCTTCTCGCTGACCGGCGAGGTGCTGTACACGAACTCGGTGGCGGAACAGCATCTGCAGCACGTACGCAAGCGCGACTGGACCCACGCGTCGCACCTGTTGTCGCCGGACTCGGTGCGACAGCTGCGTGACGTGGGCTTTCCGCGCGCGATCCGCAGCGGAGTGTGGCAGGGCGAAGCGACGTTGCGCAGTCGCGGCGGTCCGACACGCACGGTGGTGCAGACGCTGCTTGCGCATCGCGGTCCGGATGGTCGTGTCGCGACGATCTCGGTGCTCCTGCAGGACATCACACAGCAGAAGATGTTGCATGATGCATTGTCCGAGGGTGAGGCGCGCAATCGCGCCGTGATCGAGGCGCTGACGGAAGGGGTCGTCGTGCAGGATCGCGACGGCCGCATGGTGACGTGGAACTCGAGCGCCGAACGCATTCTCGGTTTCGACGGGCGGCTGATGAGCGGCATGACGTCCAACGACGCACGCTGGGCGCCAGTCGATGAACACGGCGAGACGCTGCCCGGCGATCGGCATCCGATCACGCGTGCGCGACTCGAAGGTGTTTCAATCGATGGCGAAGTGATGGGTGTGCGTCGAGGCGATGGTGAACGGGTGTGGTTGTCCGTGAACGCGAGCCCGATGACGCGGCACGCCGATCCGACAGCCCCGGCCGCCGTCGCCACCTTCACCGACATCACGAAGGCGCGCCTCGTCGCACATGAACTCGAGACACTCTCGGTCGTTGCGCGCCAGAGCGATCATGCCATCGTGACGACGGCCACCGACGGCACCGCCACGTGGGTCAATCCGGCATGGGAACGCCTGACGGGATTCACGCTGGCAGAGGCGCTCGGTCGCCGGCCGGGTGAACTGCTCCAGGGCACACACACGAACACGGAGACCATCGCGCAGATGCGCATGGCGGTGAGCGAAGGCATCAGCTGGAGCGGCGAGGTCCTCAACTATCGTCGCGATGGCACACCGTACTGGATCGAGATGAACATCACGCCGTCGCTCGACACGGCCGGCGGGATCACAGGCTTCGTCGGCCTGGCACGCGACATCACCGCACGTCGCAACGCCGATCGTGAGCGACAGCAGCTCGCGGCCGCGGTCGCCGTCACGGCCGACGGCATTGCCATCACCGGCGTGAGCGGCGCGCTGGAGTTCGTGAATCATGCCTTCGCGCGCATGCACGGCGTCAAGGTCGCCGACCTGCTCCAGACGCCATGGGCCGCGCTGTATGAAGCGGACGAGGGCAAGCGACTCGTGCGCGACGCCATTCCCGAGGTCACGCAGGTCGGCTTCTGGCACGGCGAAGCGGTCGGGCGGCACCATGACGGCACCAGCTATCCACAGGAGCTCTCGCTGACGCTCCTGCCGCACGGTGGCCTGGTGGCGGTGGCGCGCGACATCTCGGAGCGGAAGGCGGCTGAAGAGCGCCTGCTGCATCTCTCCGTGCGCGACGGACTGACGTCGCTGTACAACCGCCGCGGCTTCCTCGAGCAGGCGCAATCCGCCTTGAGGCTCGCCACGCGACAGGGACTGCCCTGTGCGTTGCTCTATGGCGATCTGGATTCGTTCAAGTCCGTCAACGACAACTTCGGTCACGATATCGGCGACTCGGCACTCAAGACGATCGCCTGGATCCTGTCGAACACCTTCCGCGACACCGACCTGATCGCGCGGCTCGGAGGTGATGAGTTCACGATCCTGGCGATCGATGCAAAACCGGCGGACATCAGCGTGATTCTCGAGCGCATCGACGATGCGATCACGCGCAGCAATACCGCGCGATGTGTGGACCCTGCGCAGGCGTGGCACCTCGGCATCAGCCTTGGTGTCGCCCACTTCGATCCGGCCGCGCCGGATGATGTCGAGACGCTGCTGCGCGTCGCAGATGCAGCGCAATACGAGCGCAAGCGCGCCCGGAAGGCACGCCTGGCAGTGCAGCACATCTGACTGTCAGCTGAGACGCATCGTGCGCGTCACCGCGGCGTAGAGCTCCTCGGCGCGAAAGGGCTTCTGCACGAAGCCCGCCGGTTCCATCCCGACGAAGTGCGCCGTCACTTCACGTTCGCGGTAGCCGCTGGTGACCAGCACGCGAACGTCCGGGTCGAGCTTGCGCAGCTCCGCCATCGCCGCCGCGCCGCCCATTTTCGGCATCGTGAGGTCCAGCAGAACGAGCGAAAAACCATGCGCGGCCTCGCGAAATTTTTCGACGCCGTCGACACCGTTCGATGCCACGACGACCCGGAATCCACGACGCTCGAGCAGACGACGTGCGACGGCACGCACCGTCTCGTCATCATCGATGACGAGCACTGCACCGAGCGTATCACCACGAACGGGCATGGCCGACGAGGGTGTCTGCGCGTCGGGCACGTCGGTGATCGGCAGCAGGACGCGAAATGTCGAGCCAAGCCCCGGAGCGCTGCGGATGCGGATGCCGCCACGATGCCCGCGCACGATGCCGAGCGTGGCGGCGAGGCCGAGTCCCCGCCCAGTGAACTTGGTCGTGAAGAACGGCTCGAAGATGCGCGTCAGGGTGTCTTCCGTCATCCCGTCACCGGTGTCCTCGACCTCGACGAACACGTAGTCGCCAGGTGGCATCGGATCACCGAGGTAGCTGAGCTCCGACGCATCAGCGGCCAGTCGCTGGCGACCGGTACGCACGCGGATGTGGCCACCGTTCTCACCGACCGCATCCGACGCGTTGGTGATCAGGTTCATGACGACCTGACGAATCTGCGTCGCGTCGGCCTCGATCCGCGGCAGGGCACCGTCGAGCGTGAAGTCGAGGATCGCCTGTCTGGATAACACCGTGCGGAGCAGCGACCCCATTTCCGCGACCAGCTCCGAGACATCGACCGGCTCGACGACGAATTGTCCGCGACCGGAATAGGCGAGCATCTGGCGCGTGAGATCCGACGCACGCTGCGCAGCGCGCTCGATGTCGACGACTGGCGCATGTGCCGGTGAATCGTCGGGCAGGTCGAGCAATGCCAGGCTGGCGTTGCCAAGCACGCCGACGAGCAGGTTGTTGAAGTCGTGGGCAATGCCGCCGGCCAGCACTTCGAGCGACTCGAGTTTCTGCGCGCGCAACATCTTCTGCTCGAGCTGCAGCCGCGCGTCATCGGCGAGCCGCGCATCGGTGATGTCGTCGATCGTGCCGACGCGCCCGACGATGGTGCCCGTCTCGTCGCGGATGGCGGCGCTGTGCGCGAGCACCCACCGCTCGACACCATCATCCATCACGAGTCGGAACTCACCACGGAAATCCAGGCCGCGCCCGGAGAGTCCGAGCCATGCGTCCGCCGACTCGATGTCGCCCCGGTGCACGCGCGACGCAAATCCCGTCGTCAGCAACGTCGCCTCGCGCAGCTCCCAGATGCGTTGCAGACTCGGATTGGCATACGTGCAATGTCCTTGCGCATCGGCGAGGAAGATGCCGATCGGCGCCGCCTCGCCCAGCGCCCGGAACCGCGCCTCGCTTTCCCGCAACGCATTCAGCGCGACTTCACGATCGGTGACGTCCTTCGCGACCATCACCGCGCCGGCCGGCTCACCCTCGCTGTTGCGAAGTGCGCCGAAGCTGATCTCGTACGCCTGCATCGTTTCCGGCGTGGTGCCGAAGACCGCGAACTGCGTGATTGCCTTGCCGGTGACCGCCCTCTCCCACATGGCGATCGCCGCATCGCGCTGCTCGTCGGGCAGCGTCCGCAGCTTCTCGTACAGCGAGTCGCCGACCTCGATCGCGACGCCCCACAGTCCACTGAAGTCGTGACGTGCATGTTCGTTCATGGCCACGACGCGCAGCGCCAGGTCGACGCCGACGACACGGTCGGGGCTGTACCGGATGACGGCATCGAGGCGCTCCGTGAGCTCGGTCAGCGCCGAGCGGTCGCGCATGCTCTCGGTGACGTCGTTCATCGTGGATACCGCGCCGAGCAGTTCGCCGCTCTCGCTTCGCAGGTTGCCGTAGCGCACCTGGTAGATGCGCGGCTCCTTGCCGTCGGCACCGAGCTCGCGATGCGTCGTGAATTCCTCGCCATGCACCGCCGCGCGCTCCCATCGCGCGATCGCTTCCGCCATCGCCTCGGGATGATCGGCAAGCGCGTCGCGGAATGTCTCGCCGACGCGAATCTTCCGGCCGAACGTACGCTCGAACACGTCGCCGTACGCGCGATTGAATGCGAGGAACGTCAGGTTGCGATCGACGGCCATGACGAGATCCGGCGTGCTGTTGATGATCGCGTCGAGACGGGCCCGCGCCGATTCCAGCTCGGCTTCGCGCCGCCGGTCGGCGGTCACATCGGACGCGAAGATCGCGACACCATCCGGCACCGGATGCGCCGCAATCGCGATCCAGCGGTCACTCGGCGTGTGATACGACTGGAAGTCGACCGCGACCCCGGCGATTGCCCGTTCGATGTGCGACTGGAACGGCGTGCCAGGCAGTTCAGGCACGATGTCGAACAACCGTCGGCCAAGCAGTGCGTCCAGCTCACCGCGCGCAAGGATGGCGATGCACGACTGATTCAGGTAGCGCACGATCCAGTCCGCGTCGAGCACCAGGACGGGACCGGGGGCGCAATCGAGCACACTGTAGGCGAGCAGGGCGTCGGCAGAGTTGGGACGTGTCGCCATTGCACCTGTCGCAGGGGGACGCCGAGAGCGTGAGGACAATACTCAGTGACATGAGCGTCCGTGTAAAGCCAGCGCGCCGCGGATGCTCAGGGGACAGCGCGCCAACGGCGGAGCCGCCACGAACGTGTCCGCCCACCGGCCAGTCGAAGTTCGGTATCTTCCTTGGACGGACCGATGCCCGGTTCATTCCCCGATTTCTCACACGATGCCTGTCTCGACCACCTCTGCCGCCATTGCCAACACGATCGTGCGGCGGCGGACGTTTGCCATCATCAGCCACCCTGACGCAGGTAAGACGACTCTCACCGAGAAGTTGCTGCTGTACGGTGGTGCGATTCACCTGGCCGGCTCGGTGAAGGCGCGGCGTGCGCAGCGGCATGCCACGTCGGACTGGATGGCGCTCGAGCAGGAACGCGGCATCTCCGTCACATCGAGTGTGATGCAGTTCAACTGGGAAGGTTTTCACATCAACCTGCTCGACACACCCGGCCACGAGGATTTTTCGGAGGACACGTATCGCACGCTGGTGGCGGCGGACAGCGCCATGATGCTGCTCGACAATCGCAAGGGTGTGGAGGATCGCACGCGCCAGCTGTTCCAGGTCTGCAAGCGTCGGCGGATGCCGATCTTCGCGCTGGTCAACAAGTGTGATCGCGCCGGCGAGGATCCGCTCAAGCTCGTGAGCGATGTCGAAACGGACCTCGGCATCAACTGCCATCCGGTGACATGGCCGATCCATCGTGACGGCGCGTTCGTCGGGGTGTATGACCGTCGCAAGGAGCAGATCTACCTGTTCGATCGCAGCGACGATCATGGCGCCAAGCGCGCCACCGGGCACGAAGGCCGACTCGACAGCCCGGAGATCATCGAGTTGCTCGGTCCCGAGGCGCATCAGACGCTGCTGCACGATCTCGAGCTGCTCGAGGCGGCGGGACATCCGTTCGACCACGACGAGATTCTGTCGGGCGCGCTGGTGCCGGTGTTCTTCGGCAGCGCGCTGACGAACTTCGGCGTCGAGCCGTTCTTCCGCGAGTTCCTCGAGCTGGCACCGTCGCCGACGTCGCGCGAATCGACGATCGGGCCGGTCGAGCCGACGCAGGAGGAGTTCACCGGCTTCGTGTTCAAGATCCAGGCGAACATGGATCCGAAGCATCGCGATCGCATCGCCTTCGTGCGCGTGTGTTCTGGCCGGTTCGAGGCGGGGATGCCGTCGCTGCACGTGCGTACCGGCAAGACGGTGCGCCTCAATGCACCGCAGCAGTTCATGGCACGTGAACGCACGATCATCGAGGAAGCGTGGCCCGGTGACGTGATCGGCATCATGGATCGCGGCAATCTGCGCATCGGTGATTCACTCACCGAGGGCGAGAAGCTCGAGTTCAGCGACATACCGCGATTCCCGCCCGAACACTTCGCCCGCGTCGTGCTGAAGGACCCGATCAAGCGCAAGCAGCTCGACGCCGGCCTGCGGCAGCTGACGGAGGAAGGTGCGGCGCAGGTGTTCTACACCTCTCAGTCGGACGTCTCGCAGCCGACGCCGATCGTGGGCGCGGTGGGTGTGCTGCAGTTCGACGTCATGCTGCATCGTCTCGAACATGAATACGGCGTCCGCTGCAAGCTGGAGCCGATCAGCGCGCGGTATCCGCGGTGGGTGACGGGTGCGGTGGCCGACATCGATCGCCTCGCCGCTGAACCCGGCCGCCTCCGCATCTTCGACTCACTCGGCAATCCCGTGATCCTGTTTGAAAGCGAATGGGCGCAGCGCTGGACGGTGGATCGCGTCAAGGCACTCGAGTTTCACGAAGTGGCACCGTAGCTCGTTGCTTCTTCTTTGGCCTCCTCAACGCAGAGTCGCAGAGTTTCGAACTGCTTTGACGCCAGGACGCAAAGCGCTCCGTGAAAGCTTGGCGTACGTCGCGCGTCGAGTTGCAAATTGTTTGGCACTGCAGTTCGCAGTTGCCGTTCCTGCAAGTCAATGGTTCACGTGCGAGCGACGATGGCTACGCGACGGACAGCCGAGCTGTTTCCTGGCGTCTTTGCGTCAATGCAGTTCTTCTCGCTCCTTTGCGTCAATGTTGTTGCCTTTTGCGCTTCTGCGTTGAACAGTTCAGTTCCGGACACGGGAGCAATCATCGATTGCGTAGGACCTCTGCCGCTGACATGCGCGTGGGACCCGGATACGGGACGGTGGTGCCCTTGATCGTGTACCAGAGAATGCGGTTGAACAGGTCTTCCTCGGCCACATCCTCGTAGCGCAGGTCGAGTTTGCGTGACTCGATGGCGCCCGTGCCGCGCGGCGGATTCTTCTGCGTGAGGCTCTGCGTCGGTGTGATGGCGTCATACGGGCGCACATCGGGTGCCGCGCGCCAGATCTCGCGCAGCGGACGCCCGTAGTGATCGAACGGCGACAGTGCGTCGAGGCCGAGCAACGCTTCCATCGTCGCGAGCACATCGGTCGTGTTCACGAAACGATGCTGCACGTCGGAGCGCACCCACGGCGAAATGACGAGCAGCAGCGACCGGTGTGAATCGACATGATCCGGGCCGGCCTGCGCGTCATCCTCCAGCACGAAGACCGCCGTGCTCTCCCAGAATTTCGTCTTCGACAACGCATCGATGATTCTTCCGAGCGCGAGATCGTTGTCGGCGAAGTGCGCCCGTGGCGTCGGCTTGTTGGCGGATGCGCCCGCCGTGTGATCGTTCGGGAGACGCAGGATCTGCAGCTGCGGCATCTCACCCTTCGACACGAATCCACCCAGCTCGCGGATCCAGACATCGGCGCGACGCTGGTCCTGGATATCCAGATTGTAGCCGGGAAATTCGCGGCTCGTGTTCTTCACGAGAAAGGGCTTCACCCCGCGATACCCGGCCGGCGCATCGTCGTTGTCACCCTCGGGTGCGACGAACTCGCCGAAGTTGCGGAAGGTGATGCCCTTCTTCTGCGCCAGGTCCCACAGGTACCCGTTGGCCGGCTCCGCGACATCGTCGTCCCCGTCGTCGGAGGGGACGCGGCCGCGATTCGTGCCTTCGTAGTCGTACGATCGGCCGCGGCCGGAATAGTTCGAGGGAACGGTCTTCTGCGTGTAGTCCGTGGTGTATGCCGCGGTGCTCCAGTTGTGGCCATCGGCACTCACTTCCGCGTTCACGAAGAAGCGGTCGTACAACCCGAATCGCTCGGCCAGCGCGTGATGATTGGGCGATGAGGTGCGCGGGAAGAAGAGCAGCGTGGTATCACCATCACCCTGTGGCATGTCGGAGAACACCTGGTCGTAGGTGCGATTCTCCTTGATGATGTAGATGACGTGCTTGATCGGCGGCATGCCGCCACGCGCGGCGGGTGCGTCCCAGTTGTTGGCGCGCGCGACCCGACCGGACAGCGCGGCCAGCGTCGGCGCATCGAACGACGACGTCGCGAGTTTCGTGATCGTTCCGTTGATCTGCCCGGACGCGTAACTCGTCGGTCGATTCTCCATGCCCGTCGTGGCACCGGGCTGTGGCAGCTTCGGATTCGGTGCGGTTCCGCGACCCTTCGCATCGATCACGTGCAGCGTGTCATCGACCAGCAGGATCGACGCAGGATACCAGCCCACCGGTGCGCGACCGAGCAATGAGTCGCGTGTGGCCGTGCCACTGCCGGCGGATCGTGCGCTGAGCGCGAAGACCGCGACCGCGTTGTTGTCACCTTCCGTCACATACAACCGCGAACCATCCGGCGAGAGCGCCAGACCGATCGGCGCGCTGCCCTCGCCGAGGTTGGCCGGCGTCGGGTCACGCAGCGTGCTGACGACCGCACGGGTCTTGACGTCGATCACGCTGACCTGATCGGTGGACGCCGACACCGCGAAGATGCGCGTACCGTCCGCGTTGAGGAGCATCGTCGACGGGTGGCGCGCCACGGTGATCGGCGGCAGCGCGACCAGCCGATCAGCCGTGGTTGCGAACGGATGGATGTGCTTCGTGCCCCAGCTCGACACGTACACTGTGCCGTCGCGGTCGACGAGCACGCCGTACGGGTACCGACCGGCAGCCACACGTTGCAACACGGCACCCGTCGCGATGTCGATCACCGCCAACGAATCGGCCAGGTTCTCGGCGACGTACAGCAGACGCCCGTCACGACTCGTCGCAAGACCGGCCGGATAGCTCGAGCCATTGCTGCGCGGATTGGGGCGCGCGCGCACGATGATCGAGTCGCGCAACGCAAGCTTGCTGGCGGCCCAGTCGTAGCGATAGACGACGTCGGTGTTGCCGCCCGACGCGTAGACCGTGCGACCGTCTGGCGCGAACGTGAGGCCGATGAACGCGGCCGGTTGGTCGATGGTCTGCGTCACCGCACCCGTTTTCCGATTCACGACCTGCACACCCTGCTGGCGCCAGCCGTTGAGCAGGAGCAGGATGTGCGACGAGTCAGGCGACACGACCGCGGCGAGAGGCAGCGGGCCGACGTCGGTGCGCGGGCCTGCGGGATCGAGACGAACTCCTGTCGGGAGACGCGGCGGGACTTTCGGCTCCGCCATCGCGGACGGTGACGAATTCGTGCAAGAAGCCAGCGTCGTGATGAGGCTGGCGGCCTGAAGCAGTTGGGGAACGGTGCGGTTGCGCATAACTGGAAAATGCATGCGTGCCGCAGGATCCGCACGCGCTCGACATCATCAAATCTCTGCACAATCTGCACGGGGGAGTCTGCGACGTTATCCATTGAGGATGTGACGTTCTCGTGACGTCGCCTCGCAGGTTCAATGCATGACTCACACCGTCAAACCGACAAGCGCCGTGCCGTATCAGGCCACACTCATGACCGCCGAAGAGCTGATGGCAACCCCGGTGCCGAACAAGTGCACGGAGCTCGTCGCGGGCCGAATGATCGTGAGTGAGCCGCCAGGCTTCGCGCACGGAGTGGTTGCAGCGCGGTTGCTGGTGGCTATCTCCAGTCATGTCAGTGCGAACACACTTGGCGTCACCCTCTCGGACAGCGGCTACACCCTGTTTCGCAACCCTGACACCGTTCGCGCCCCGGACGTTTCGTTCATTCGCGCCGAACGCGTCCCGCAGACGCGGATCCGCGGATACGCGGACTTTGCACCCGATCTCGCTGTGGAAGTCCTGTCTCCCTCCGACCGCGCGGGCAAGGTGCTTGCCAAGGTCGGCGACTGGATCGAGGCCGGCGCACTCCTCGTGTGGATCGTGGATCCCGAACGGCGAACAGCGCGTGTGTATCGCCCCGATGGAACACAATCCACGCTGACCGCAGATGATTCGCTCGACGGAGAGGACGTGCTGCCTGGATTCAGTGCGCAGCTGTCGGCGATGATCGACTGACGATTCGGTTTCCTTCCGGGCGCTCTTTCGCACGAGAGTGAAACCTGCGTGGTGGCAAGCGAGAAAGCTGACGTTCGATCACAGTGTGCAGGCGCCTGCACCGGCAAACGAAACGGCCCGGAGCTTTCGCCCCGGGCCGTTCGCATGCCTGTCCTGCAGATCGCTTACTCCTCGTCCGCCGGCAATCCGGCTACGGCTGCCACTGCGGCAACCGGCATCGACAGCGGCGTCGTCGCTGGCGGCTCGAGGTACGATGCACTCGCATCGTACGGGTTCTCGGGCGCCGGCGGCGGCTCCATGCCGTCGATCTCCACGTCGTTGTACCGATACATGCCCGTGCCGGCCGGGATGAGGTGACCGATGATGATGTTCTCCTTGAGGCCGAGCAGGTCGTCCTGCGAACCGCGGATCGCGGCGTCGGTGAGGACTCGTGTCGTCTCCTGGAAGCTGGCGGCCGAGATGAACGACTGCGTCGTGAGCGACGCCTTCGTGATACCCAGCAGCAGCGGCTCGGCCTGCGACGGCGTCTTGCCATTGCCTTCGACGACCACGTTCTCCGCCAGCCAGATCGCGCGCTCCACGTGTTCCCCTTCCAGGAACTCCGTGTCGCCGCTCTCGGAGATGCGGACCTTCTGCAGCATCTGACGCACGATCACGCCGATGTGCTTGTCGTTGATCTTCACGCCCTGCAGACGGTAGACCTCCTGCACTTCGTTCAGGAGATACTCCTGCACCGCGCGCGGACCCTTGATGGCAAGGATGTCGTGCGGATTGACCGGGCCTTCCGACAGACGGTCGCCGGCGCGCACACGGTCACCCTCGTGCACGCGGAGATGCTTGCCTGACGGCACTTCGTACTGCTTCGGTTCTGCCGACTCGACTTCCGTCCATCCGGTCTTCGGATCGGCCGGGTAGACGCGAATCTCGCGCTTGCCGCGCTTGATGTCGCCGAAGCGCACCACGCCGTCGATCTCGGTGATCGTTGCCGGATCCTTCGGGCGACGTGCCTCGAAGAGTTCGGCCACACGCGGCAGACCACCGGTGATGTCGCGCGTCTTGTACGCCTCGCGGTTCACCTTGGCGATGATCGTGCCGGCCCCGATGTCCTGGCCGTCCTTCACTTCCAGCTTCGCGCCCACCGGCACCACGAAGTCGCGGACACGCTGGCCCTTGGCGTCGATGATTTCGATGTGCGGATGCAGCTTCTTGTCGCGATCCTCGATGACGCGGCGTTCGCGCATGCCGGTCAGTTCGTCGAGTTCGTCCGACATCGACTCGTCCTCGACCAGGTCCACGAAGCGGACCTTGCCCGACACGTCCACGATGATCGGGTTCGAGTACGGGTCCCAGCTGAAGATCGTGTCGTCCTTCTTCACCACGGTGCCTTCACTGACCATCAGTTCGGCGCCGAGCGGCACGAGCAGACGCGCACCGACACCGTAGCTGGCGTCGGCCGATCCCTTGATGGTGAGCTCGCCTTCGTACGACGTGACGATGCTCTTGCCATCCTTGTCCGTCACGAACGTGAGGCGATCGCCGAACTCGACGACGCCAGGCACCTTCGTCTTCTTCACCGTCTGTTCGGCGATACGCGCGGCAGCACCACCGATGTGGAAGGTGCGCAGCGTCAGCTGCGTGCCCGGCTCACCGATCGACTGCGCCGCGATGATACCGACCGCTTCGCCGAGATCGACAACCGCCATCGTGGCCAGGTTGCGACCGTAGCACATGCGGCAGAGACCACGCTTGCTCTCACACGTCAGCACCGAGCGGATCTTCACCTTCTCGATGCTCGACTCCTCGATGGTCTTCGCCATGTCTTCGTCGATCATCGTGCCGGCTTCGACGAGCAGCTTCGGACGGCCGCTGTCATCGCGCTCGAACGGATCGTACACATCCTCACCCGCGAAGCTGCCGACGATGCGCTCGCTGAGCGACTCGATCACGTCTTCGCCTTCCTTCAGCGCTTCCGCCTCGATACCGAGCAGCGTGCCGCAATCCTCTTCAGCGATCGTCACGTCCTGTGCGACGTCGCAGAGACGACGCGTCAGGTAACCGGCGTCGGCCGTCTTGAGCGCCGTGTCGGCCAGGCCCTTTCGGGCACCGTGCGTCGAGATGAAGTACTCGTGCACCGACAAGCCTTCACGGAAGTTCGACTTGATCGGGCTTTCGATGATTTCGCCAAGGCCACCGGTGAGCTTCTTCTGCGGCTTCGCCATCAGGCCGCGCATACCGGCGAGCTGACGGATCTGGTCGCG
>JACMLX010000275.1 GCA_014379355.1 Gemmatimonadaceae bacterium | reverse complement strand
CGTTACAGCACCGCGCCGACGCGCTTCTGGCAGACGCGCGTGCAGCGGTGCAGCACGTCGCCGGCTGAGCGTAGTCACGACGCTCAGCCAGCGTCCGCCTCACCGGTCCGTCGCCGTCCGCACCGGCATCCTGACGCTCTCGATCACCCCGCGAATCTCCTTCAGGTGCTCAGGGAATCGCGTCGCGAGCTGCATGTAGACGTGCTGCCCGCCAACCAGCGGCGACCAGCTGATGTCCACGCGATACTGACGGATGCCCTGCACGAAAACGGTCGTACGGACCTTGATCGTCGTGTCACCGCGCACGATCTCGCACGCCGCCGAATTGATCGGGATCACCGGGTTGAAGATGAACTCTCCACCCTTCCAGACGTGCAGCTCGGCGCCCGTGCGCTGCAGGTTGAAGTCGATGTCGTTGATCGTGCGATAGTTGGGGATCCAGCGCGTCGGCACGTTGAACTCGAGCGGATCGAAGTCGATGCGCCGCATCGGTGCGGCGAGTGTCCCGTTCGTCGGATCACACGGCGCATCGATCTCGCGCGCGCCTGCACCGACGATGGCTGGAGGAATGCTCGCTCGCGCACACGCCGCCACCACACTCAGGCCCGCCATCGCAACCATCGTGAACACTCGCGTCATGGTGCCTCCTCTTTCATGAGTGAACCATCCGTCAGCAATCGTTCAGCCACATCCCGTCACGGTGCCCCGCTCCGCCCAGTGGCGGGCTTCACCGAGTCCGCCGGGAACCGCACGCCCTCGATCATCCCGCGCATCTGCTTGAGATGCTCCACGTAGCGGGTCTGCAGCTGCATGTAGAAGTATTGCCCGGCGATCCGCGGCTGCCACGACGCCTCGACGCGGTAGTTGAAGCCGTTCAGTCGTGTCGCCTGGATGGTGATCGACGTGTCACCACGCGCCAGCGTGCAACGCACGGCATTCATCGGCTCGACAGTCGGGAACAGGAAGCGCGAACCCTGCCAGATGTTCAACTCGGCGTCGATACGGGTCAACTGCAGGTCCTGCGAATTGGCGTAACGCGACAGCCAGCCCCTCGTGACGGGCACCACCGCCGTCCCGACCCTGAACGTGTCGACATCCGCGGTCAGCGTGCCGTTGATCGGGTTGCACACCTCGTCGAGCGGCGTGCCGAACGGCGCTGGCACGAAGCGTCGCGCGCAGCCGGCCATCATGGCGGCCGCGAGTGTGACGAACAGCGCGGATGTGCCGATCTTCATGACCACTCCCTGCAGAGGCATCGGTATCGAGCACGAGCTGACGCTGATACCCTGAACAGCGGTGTGGCGGTTCCCGAACGTGTCGGCTACGAATCCAGATTCGTCAGGATGCGGGGCCCATTCGCGGTCACGGCAACCGTGTGCTCGAAATGCGCCGACCACTTCGCATCGGCCGAGACGATCGTCCACTTGTCACTGAGTGTGCGGATCGCGGCCGTGCCGACGTTCACCATCGGCTCGATCGCCAGCGTCATCCCGGCCATCAGTTTCGTGCCACGCTTTGGCTTGCCGAAGTTCGGCACCTGTATCTCCTCGTGGAGCACGAAGCCCACACCGTGCCCGACGAGCTCGCGCACCACCGAGAATCCAGCCGCTTCGACCACGGTCTGGACCGCATGTCCGATGTCGCCGATGTGATTGCCCAGCACGGCGGCCCCGATGCCCGCCTCGAGCGACGCTTTCGTCACGTCCAGCAATCGCTGATGCTGCGGCGAAATCGTGCCGACGGGATGGGTCTTCGCCGCGTCGGCATACATGCCGCCGTGCTTCACGCCGATGTCGACGGAGAGAATGTCACCCTCTTTCAGGATGCGCTTCGGCGATGGAATGCCGTGCACGATTTCCTGATTGATGCTGAGGCAGATCGCGCCGGGGAATCCGTACAATCCCTTGAACGCGGGCAATGCGCCATCATGACTGCGAATGAACTTCTCGGCCAGCTCGTCGAGTTCCTGCGTGCTGATGCCGGGGCGGACCGCGGCCTGCACAACGTCGTGTGTCGCGGCCAGAATGCGCCCCGCACGCGCCATCGTATCGATCTCGCGAGCCGACTTGAGCTGGATCACAGACCGAGGGCGAGTCGCGCACGACCGGTGATGTCGTCGATCGCACCAACGGCATCGATCGTCGCGATGCGCGCACCATTCTGCTGATACCACGCCAGCACCGGCTCCGTCGACTTCCGGTATGCATCGAGACGTGTCTTCACCGCGTCCGGATCATCGTCCTGACGACGAATCAGCGTGCCTCCACCCTTGCCGCTCACGCATCCGACCACTTCACACTTCTCGCCCGGCACGCGGCTCGTGTACGGCGCGCTGCATTTGTCGCATGTCAGCCGGCTGCTGATGCGGCTAATGATCTCGTCGTCCGGAATGTCGAACACGAGCACGGCGCCAAGTGAGCGACCGAGATCCGCCAGCACCTTGTCGAGTCCTGCGGCCTGCGGCACCGTGCGCACGACGCCGTCCAGCACCGCGCCCTTCGTATACGCTGGCTGTGAGAGCGTTTCCTTGATGATGCCGAGGATCACATCATCGGCGACCAGGTCGCCGCGATCCATGAAAGCCTTGGCAGCGAGCCCCATCGGGGTGCCTGCACGAAGGGCGGCGCGAAGTGCTTCGCCGGTGGCAAGGATTGGAACGCCAAGCGCCGCGGCGAGCCGCGGCGCCTGAGTGCCTTTCCCCGCTCCGGGCTTGCCGAAGAGGACGATGACCATGTGCGAGCGGGGGTGTCCGGAGTAGTGCCGAAAAAACCACGAGTCGAGCGAGGACGCTGACCGAAACCGGTCAGAGGCCGCCGGTCGCCTGACGCCCGCGGTAACGAACCTTGCCCTTCTTCATGAAGCCGTCGTACTGCCGCAGCAGGAGATGCTGCTGCATCTGTGCCATCGTGTCCAGTGCAACGCCGACCACGATCAGGAGACTCGTGCCACCGAAGCTGAACGGCACGTTGATCCACTTCGCGATCAGCTGCGGCAGCAGCGCGATCACGGTGAGGAACAACGCACCCGGCAACGTGATGCGGCTCACGACCTGATCGATGTATTCGGCGGTCTTCGCACCCGGCTTGATGCCCGGCACGAACCCACCCTGCTTCTTCAGGTTCTCCGAGAGATCGATCGGATTGAAGATGATCGACGTGTAGAAGTACGTGAAGAACAGGATCAGCACACCGCTGAGCACGAAATAGAGCCACGTTCCCGGCGCGAAGAACTCGGCGAACGTCTTCAGGTTCTCGTTTCCGCTGAACTGCGCGATCGCGCTTGGCACCACGATCACCGACTGCGCGAAGATGATCGGCATGACGCCGGCCGAATTCAGTCGCAGCGGGATGAAGTTGCGCGCTTCCTGCCGCATGCGACCCCGACTCACCGTGCGTTGCGGGATCTGGATCAGGATGCGTCGTGCAGCCATCGTGATCGCGACTACGCCAGCCACCACCGCGAGCATGACCACACCCAGCACCAGGATCTGGAGCGGGCCGATCGCGCCACTGCTGAGGAAGCTGAACGTCTGGAAGATGCCCGGCCAGAAGCGCTCGACGATCGAGAAGAAGATGATCAGCGATGCGCCGTTGCCGAGGCCACGCTCGGTGATCTGCTCACCGAGCCACATCACGAACATCGCGCCCGTCGTCAGGAACAGCGCCATCTGCACCTTGAACCAGAAGCCCGGCGTGGCGACGGCACCCGGCAGCGATTCGGTGAACAACCCGAAACCCCAGCCCTGTACGACCGCGAGGAACACCGTGGCGTAGCGCGTCCACTGCGTCAGCTTCTTCCGACCTTCCTCGTCCTTCTGCAGCTTGTCGACCTGCGGCAGCACCGCACCGGCGATCTGCACGAAGATGGACGCCGAGATGTACGGCATGATGCCGAGTGCGAGCACCGTGGCCCGACTCAGACCACCGCCAGAGAACAGGTCATAGAGGCCGAGAATGCCACCCCCGTTGCCCTGATTCTGGAAGTACGCCGTCACGGCCAGCACATCGATGCCAGGGGCAGTGATGTGCGAGCCGATCCGGTAGAGCACGAGGCAGATGAACGTGAACGTGATCTTCTGCCACAGCTCGGGCGTGCGATAAATATTCGCGACGGTATCCGTCGCGGAGGCCTGTGCCATCGCTACTCCTCGATGCGACCGCCGGCCGCCTCGATCTTCGCCTTCGCGCTGGCGCTGACCTTCACGCCACGCACCGTGAACGCACCGGTGACTTCACCGTTGCCGAGCAGCTTGGCCGGACCCTTGTTCACGTTCACCAGGCCTGCCGCCAACAACGTTTCCGTCGTGACTTCGGTCCCCGTGATCTTCGTCAGCTCGTCGAGGCGCACGATCTGGTTGACGATGCTGAACGGGTTCGTGAAGCCGCGCTTCGGGATACGGCGGGTCAACGGCATCTGACCACCTTCGAAATGCGGCTTGCCGCCGCCCGGACCGTGATGGCCCGCGCGTGCCTTCTGACCCTTGTGTCCCTTGCCTGCCGTCTTGCCGGTGCCTGACCCCGGACCACGACCGATGCGCTTCCGGTTGCGATGCGAGCCTGGTGCGGGCACCAGGTTGTGCAGGCCCAGCTTCTCTTGTGTTTCGCTCATGGCTCCGTTACTCCGCTACCGCGGTCACTTCGAGCAGGTGACGCACCCGCTTGATCTGCCCACGCAAGGACGGACTGTCCTGCTGTACGACCTCGTCCTGATGATGCTTGAGACCCAATGCCTCGAGCGTGTCCTTCTGCACTTGTGGCTTGCCGATCCCGCTGCGCACCTGCTTGATGCGCAGCTTGCCGTTGGTCATCGGCAACGCTTTCGGCGTGTGCTTCGGGCCCTTGGTCGGGCTCTTGATGAATGTACGCGGCATTTATGCAACCTCCTTCGACTTGGCCCGGCTCAGGTACTGGATCGAGCTGACCTCGATACCGCGCTCACGCGCGATCTGGTCCACCGTCACCAGCTCCGCCAGGCCGGCCATCACCGCGCGCACGAGATTGTGCGGGTTGGTGCTGCCAAGGCTCTTCGTGAGAATATCCTGGATCCCGACGCATTCGAACACCGCGCGCACCGCACCACCGGCAATGACACCGGCACCCGGCGCGGCCGGCTTCATCATGACCTTGCCTGCGCCGTGCTTGCCCAGCACTTCGTGCGGAATCGTCGCACCGGTCAGCGGCACACTCACCATGTTGCGCTTGGCGCCTTCGACGGCCTTGCGGACCGCTTCCGACACTTCATTCGCCTTGCCGGTGGCATAGCCGACCTTGCCCTTCCCATCGCCAACGGCGACGAGGGCGTTGAACGAGAAGCGACGACCACCCTTCACGACCTTCGCGACGCGATTGATCGCGACCACGTTCTCGACCAGATCGGACTGCTCGCGCTCGCCGCCGCGGTTGTCGCCGCCACGACCGCGCCCTTCACGATTGCCACCACCGGGACCGCCATCACGACCGCCACGGTTGCCGCCAGGTCCGCCAGCGCCACCGCCGGGG
>JACMLX010000274.1 GCA_014379355.1 Gemmatimonadaceae bacterium | reverse complement strand
GGAATCGAACCCCTGACCTCTGCAGTGCGATTGCAGCGCTCTACCAACTGAGCTACAGCCCCGACTCTGTAGGCGCCTGAACAAATGATTGTATCGGCACCTCGCACAGTCAAGTGAAGTTATCCAACCTCGCCTATCCGGTCAACCACCCCGGCACTGGGTATGGAACTCCCCCTGCAGCACAAACATCCATACCCCAGACGTTCGAAAGGTTCCTCAGGCAACAGCAGGCAACAGCAGTCAACGGCATGCATCCACTCGACTCCCAGTTCACGCGTGACCAACTCACACTCCGCGCCGCGCCGCTGAACGACATGCGGCTGCAGCCCGAGGGAGAGTTCGTCCTCTACTGGATGCAGAGTTCCCATCGTTTCGAGGAGAACTGGGCGCTCCGGCTGGCGACGCTGGAGGCGGATCGGATCGGCAAGCCGCTGATCATCTATCAGGGGCTGAATCCGCACTACGAGTTCGCCAGCGACCGGACGCACGCGATGATCGTCGGCAACGCGATCGAACTGCATCAGCGCGCAAAGCTTCTGGGGTATGCGTACCTGTTTCACCTGCGCCAGCGTGTTGCGGACGACAATCGCGTGATCGACCGCCTGGCGGCACGCGCGGCGATGGTGGTGACCGACGCCTTTCCGACGGCTGGCATCGACGCGCGCTCGGCCCGAGTCGCCGCCCGCGTTCAGTGCCGGATGCTGGCGGTGGAATCACACGCGGTCGTGCCGGCGGCGACATTCCAGAAAGAGGAGTGGGCTGCGCGGACGATCCGGCCGAAGCTCGCCAAGCTGCGCGACTTTGCACTGGAACCGGTGCAGGATGTGCCGCCGCGGAAATCCGTGCCACCTGCCTTGATCGCATCACTCGAGGTGGACACGCTGCCACTGGCGCCGCATGATCTGGCTGCGGTGCTGTCACGCTGCGAGATCGACCACACGGTGGGCGTGGTGATGGATACGCCACCCGGACTGGTGGCGGCGCGCGCGCGACTGGATGCCTTCTGCAGCGGTGCGCTGACGGACTACGCGGACCGGCGAAATGATCCCGGCGATGAGGCAGGCTCGAGCCGTCTGTCTCCCTACCTGCATTTCGGGCAGATCAGCGCGGCAGAGGTGGCGCGAACGGTGCGCGAGCGGGGCGCCGCCGAACAGGTCGACAAGTTCTACGACGAACTGCTGACCTGGCGTGAGTTGTCGCTCAACTTCTGCGTACGCAATCGCGCATTCGCGACGCTCGATGGCCTGCCGAACTGGGTGAGGGAGAACATGCTGCGACACGCCTCAGACCCGCGCGAATACGTCTACGACCTGGCCACGTTCGAGGCTGCCGCAACGCATCATCCGCTCTGGAACGCCGCGCAGCGCGAGCTGGTGACGACCGGCTCGATTCACAACGTGATGCGGATGTACTGGGGCAAGTACATCGTGCTGTGGAGTGCGAGCTTTGCCGAGGCACTGCAGATCATGATCACGCTCAACAACAAGTACGGTCTCGATGGCCGTGACCCGAGCAGCTTCGGTGGAATACAGTGGTGCCTGGGAAAGTTCGATCGTCCATGGACGCGGCGTCCGGTGCTGGGCACGATCCGCTACATGTCGATCGACCTCGCGTACAAGAAGTTCGACGCGCGCACATACGAGCATCGTTGGAATCGCTGATTCGCTGCGCCAGGCGCTGCGGACGGCGCTTCGACGGCGTCCGTTTTCGGCTGCCGTACGTGATCGTCGGCGATGGCGAGAATGACAAAGGGCGCTCCGTCACCGAGTCGGAACACCCTTTGTATTGTCCTACAAGACCATCGAAATCCATCCGTGGCAGTGCCGTGCGCGCGAATGGCGTCGAGGATCAGGTTTGCGAATTAACGCCGTGTCTCGTCGGTACCACCGCGACGGTTGCGGCTGCGTGCACCGCCACCTTCACGGCCGATCGAGGCCATGTGAGCGCGATCGCGACTGACGATCTCGCCCCCCTTCTTCCCGGCATTGCGGGCTTCGTCGCGGGACCACTCGTGAGCGGTACCCTTCGCATGTGCCGCCCGGCCGCCCTTGGAGGCGATTTCCTTCTGCCGATTGGGATCCATGCTGGCGAAACCTCGCGTGCTCTTTCGCGGCTTTTCGTCGCCCATAGGCGACGAGCCGCGGTCCATCGTCTCTGCCATGCAGCGTCCTCCTGCCCCGTGAAAGGTTGCCACCCGGGAGCCCGGTCAGAGTCGGCCGATATACATCCTGCCCACCCCCTCCGCTTACCTCGGGGCATGCTCAGGTCATACACGTCCGAAAGCACAGACCTGCACGCTCTGGCGACGATGGCTGTTACACCGTCTCCGTGCGCCCTGGGTGCACTGCCAGTCGCCGACCCCGACGGCTGAGCAGTGTCCTGCGAGACTCATCCTATGCACGTTGCGGGCCGCTTGCCGAGGCCGCTCATACCCAACCTGATGTGTTCCCTGACCGAACGGGCAGAAACCGGGCTGGGCCGTCAAGAGAACGCACGGCAGAGCTCGGCATTCCTGCCGACGTATATTCTCGCGCATGTCGCTCTCCCTTCGATTCCTCGGCACCTCCGCCGCGCGACCCACGGTTGAGCGCAACGTCTCGTCCCTCTCCCTCGTGCGTGAGGGAGAAACGATCCTGTTCGACTGTGGCGAAGGCACCCAGCGCCAGATGATGCGCTTCGGGGTCGGCTTCACGACCAGCGAGATCTTCTTCACGCATTTTCACACGGATCATCTCGTCGGCCTGATCGGGCTGACCCGCACCATGGCACTGCAGGGCCGCACTGAACCGCTGCGTCTGTACGGTCCACCAGGCGCGCTCAAGGCGTTGCGGGCGTGCATCGCGTTCGGGGGCGAGCGCCTCACATTCCCGGTAGAAATTGCCGAGCTGGACGGCGGTGCCGTGCTCGATCGGACGGACTATTCCATCCACGCCATCACCGCCGACCATCACGGAACATCGGCGCTCGGGTACGCGCTGACGGAGAAGATCAGATTAGGACGATTCAATCCCGAATTGGCGCGTGCGATCGGGATACCTGAAGGTCCTTTGTGGGGAAAGTTGCATCGCGGCGAGGCGGTGACGCTGCCCGATGGCCGCGTCGTGGACGCCGCAACCCTCGTCGGGCACCCGCGTGCCGGCCGCAAGGTCGTGATCTCCGGCGACACCCGTCCCACCGACGCCCTGCGTGCGATCGCGCACCAGGCCGATATTTTGGTGCATGAAGCGACTTTCGGCGACGATGAAGCCGAACGCGCGATCGAGACCGGACACAGCACCGCACGCGAAGCGGCGACGATCGCGCGCGATGCCGACGTGCGGCGCCTGCTGCTGACTCACTTCTCGGCGCGGTACTCGCGGGACCCGGGCGAACTGGTGACCCAGGCACAGAGTGTGTTCGCGGGCACGATCGCGGCGCGTGACGGGCTGGAGATCGAGATTCCCTATGAGGCCGAGCTGCCGTTACCCGCCTAGGGAATCTCTGCAGAATTCGGATGGGCCGCGTTGTGGGTGCTGTGGGGGCATCCGTCGGGCGCCGGGCCACGCCGGAGCAGGGCTACGGCACGGGAGGGCAACGCCGCGGCTGCCCCCACACCACCCACAACCCGACGGGCGGAGCGTGGTGACGCGTCGCTCGGCGTTGCACTCGGTCGGCGTACGGACGTACGCCTCCGTCGCGCGCCTTGATCGGCGCGTCATCACACTCCGCGCGACCCATCCCAATGCTGCAGAGGTTCCCTAGGGCCGCTCGGCGCAGGCAGCACGGGTGGGTGGGCCGGACTGTGGCAGCGCGTCCCGACGCGCTCAGGAGCGGGAAGGATCGTCCTCGTCGACTTCCTCGATGTCGAGCAGCACGGAAAGATCGCGGCCTTCCCAGCGCGACACCGTCGCTTCACCAGGCTGCCATAGCAGGCGCGCCGGGATGCCATCGACATAGGCGAGCCACTCGACGCGACCCGAGCGCGGTGAGCGACAGGTGGCGCCGAGCGGCACCAGCTCCTGTCGCAGCGCATCGACCTCCGCGGCGCGGCGTTTGACCTCCCTCTGCGCGGTGCGGGCGAGCTTCGAGTCCATGTCGGCGTCAATCGCTGCCAGCACCGTGTCGTACCGCGTGACCGCGGTGCGCCACGCTTCCCAAGCCGTGCGCAGATCGGCCACGATGCGCGTCACCAGCGGCAGCATCTGCGTCGCGAGCTGCATGGTCATCGGCGCGGTGTCGGGACGCGGACCGAAAGCCACGGGCAACGGTCGTGCGCCCGAGCCGGAGTCTCCGCCGATCGTCATAGTGCCGCCTGCCTGGCTGCGGTGGGGCGCGCGCGGCTGCGCAGCGACGCTGCACGAACCTGATCGGAATAATAGCCGGACTCGGAGAAAGCGCGCTCGAGGGCGCGTCGCCATTGACCCGCCGGTGCAATCAGCGAATCGCCGATCGCGATCGCGCGACGCACCGGTCCGCGCATGCGCGTGACCGCTCGCGCACCGCCGGTGGTGTGTGCCGCCACCTGTGCGACATCCTGGCTGTCGTATGTCACGTCGAGCGCGATGCGGCCCACCTCGAACTGCACACTGGAATCGGGCAACTGTCGAGGCAGGACACGCCGCGCGGCACTCCACCACAAAGGCGGCGCCAGCTGAATCGGCTCGAGCGCGAAACGGTGTGTGTCGCGCCCTTCGTCGATGACCTGCTCATCGTGCGCGAGGAACTGTGCCGCCAGCGAGTCTCCGCTGCGTGACAGCGAGAAGCTGAGCGAATCGAAGCTGAGCGCCGAGATCGCGCGGCTGGCGGCGCGGCCCACCGGGCCGTCGCGACGATCGGCCAGTGCGACGGATGCCGCGAGATTGTCATGCGCCATGGCAAGTGACCGTCGCGCGGCGGCAGGCGCGATCACGTCGGACAGTGCCATGCGGCGCCCGGTCTGCAGATCGATGGTGGCTCGATACGTGTCATGCGTTCCCAGTTCGCCCACGGTCCGATCGAGATGCACCTCGAGACCGATGGTGCCACCCACCACGTCGAGCGGCGTGATGCTCGACTGGAATGCGCGCACACCCTCCGGCACGGGATCATCCTCCTCCAGGCGCTCGGCGTCAGGATGCGCGCGCACGAACGCCATTGCTTCCCGCAGCACGGTGGAATCGGCGTACACCAGTGTACTGTCGCCACTCACGAGATCGCGTCGGAACACCCGACTCACGAGGAACGTCGCGTCGTCGAAATCGATCGCATCGTCGGCGACGTAGACCTCGATCAGGCGACCCGCGAGGGTTGCGACGAGCAGCGGTGCGCGCTGCACGACGACGGTATCGGCGGAGGTGTGCACCCACGCCGTCGAGTCATCGGACACGAGCAGGAATTCCGATTCGGGGCGTGCACCGGGGCGCGCGGTCGGCGAACAGCCCGCGACGATCAGCGCGAGGGCCGCCGCCATCCTGCATCGTCGGATCACGAGCGCAGCTCGACCCCGGCCCATCGTTCGACCAGCTTCACGGCTTCGACGTGATCGACCTCGTCACCGAGTTCGAGGTGAGCGATGCGCATCAGATCTGCGGCCAGTTGCAGCGTCGGGGCGGGCGTCTTCGAATTGCGCGCCATCGCCGCGGCGATGCCGGCATCCTTGTCGAGCAACGCAAGACGGAAGGTGCGCGGGAACGCACCGGTCAGCACACGTTCGGGGAACAGGTTCATCGATGCATTGGAGCGTCCCGAGGATGCGTTGATGACGTCGAGCGCGACATCCGGCTTCACGCCGGCCTTCATCGCTGCGGCGAGACCTTCGGCGGTCGACCAGATATGCAACGCAAGGAGTGCGTTGTTGACGGCCTTGAGCGCGTGCCCTGCGCCGATCTCGCCACAGTGCACGATCTTTCCGGCGAAACATTCGAGCACGGGCCGCGCACGCTCGAGCGCGGCAACGGCGCCGCCGACCATCACCGTGAGCGTTCCGGCTTCGGCACCGACCACACCTCCACTGACCGGCGCGTCGATGAAGTAGATGCCCCGCAGCGCAAGATCGGCGGCGATACGGCGACTCGTCTCCGGATCTCCGGACGTGCAATCCACGAACAGCACACCGGGCGGCAGCGCATCGAGCATCGCATGATTCTCGGCGGCGAGCAGGTCAGCGACGTCGGATGATTCGGGCAGACAGGTGATGACCATGTCCGCGCCGCTGACGGCATCGGCGGCCGACGACGCGACGCGCGCGCCCGCCACGG
>JACMLX010000273.1 GCA_014379355.1 Gemmatimonadaceae bacterium | reverse complement strand
TCTCCCCGCTCGCGGTGAGCGGTGTGCCGTCGCTCGCGCTGGCGAGTGATGCAGCGACCGTGATGCGCGTTGCGACACCGGTGTCCGGCGTGGACATGTCGGATCGCATCTCGCATCTGCTGGACCTGCAAGCGACGCAAAACGCGAAGCCGCTGAGCAGCGTGTTGCTGCGGATGCAGAATGCGAACGGCATCGAGGACCAGATCCGCATCGACACACGCGGTACGTCGGTCGACGCGCGACTTGGCCTGGGCAATGCACAGCAGGCGGCCGCACTCACGGATCGACTGGGAGAATTGCGAGAGGCGCTCGAACGCCGCGGCCTGTCGGCCGATGGGGTGCGTGTGCAGGCCGCATCGTCCAGTCGAGGCATCGATACCGCGAGCGTTGCGCGACCGACCGCGCCGGTGATCGAGCTGGCCGCCATGCGCGCCGCAGCCGACAGTCAGGCGCAGGGCAACCCGCGCGAGCAGAGCATGCGCGACCAGGCACAGCGCGAAGCGTTCGCGCGTGACCAGTCGCGCAATACCCCGCGCCCGTCGACCGACGACGCGCGCCAACGCTCGCGTCGCGAGCAGCCGGAGGAACGTCGATGAGTACCGTCACATCGAGCACCAGCACCACCGCCTCGTCATCCGCCAGCGCATTGTCTGCGATGAACCCCAAAGGCGCGCTGGGCAAGGACGCGTTCCTCAAGCTGCTGGTCGCACAACTTCGCAATCAGGATCCGCAGAACCCCGCCGACAGCAGCCAGATGGCGGCTCAGCTGGCGCAGTTCTCCAGCGTCGAGCAGCTCACGAACATCAACGAGACGCTGAGCGCACAATCGACGTCGCAGGCGACGTTGATCTCGCAGGTAGCAGCCGGTGCGATGAGCGGCAACATCGGGCGTGTCGTGACGGCCAGCAGTGACCTGCTGCAGCTCGATGGCAGTGGTAACGAAACGCTGCTCGTGACAGGCACCGGCGGTCCGGCGACACTGAACGTGTACGATCCGAGTACCGGGTCGATCGTGGCGTCGAAGAGCATGGGCTCACTTGTGAGCGGCACGAATGAAATCGGGGTCGGGCGGGCGCTCAATGAGCTGCCGCCGGGCGTCTACAGGGTGTCGGTCGTCTCGACCGACCCGACGAAGACCGTGGACTACAGCACCGCCGTCCGAGGCACCGTGACCGGTGTGCAGTCCACCGCCGAGGGCCTGCAGTACGTCGTCGGCCGGCTCTTCATCCCGCTCACCGCCGTGACCGAAGTCAGCACGAAGTAACGCACGCGCATGTAGCGCGCGTGTGCCACGTCACGCGCGCACGGCTCGATCCGCCCGCGGAGTTCGCGCTCCGCCTGACCGACTTTCGCACGCTGCAGTCCACCTCCATCCCCTCTCGCACATGCTTCGCTCTCTCTTCGCCGGCGTCTCGGGTCTTCGGAACCATCAGGTTCGCATGGACGTCATCGGCAACAACATCGCAAACGTGAACACCGTCGGCTTCAAGAGCGGTCGCGTGACCTTCAAGGAAGGCTTCGCGCAGCTGCTCTCCGGCGCCAGCCGTCCGCCTGGTGATCAGGGCGGCGTCAACCCGGTGCAGATCGGACTCGGCTCGCAGATCGGTTCCGTCGACCAGTTGTTCACGCAGGGCAACGTGGAAACCACCGGCGTCAATACCGACCTCGCCATGCAGGGCGACGCGTTCTTCGTGGTGCGCAAGGGCGCGGAGACCTACTACACACGCTCGGGCAACTTTCAGCCGGACGCGGAAGGCCGCCTCGTGTCGCCGACGAACGGTTTCATCGTGCAGGGACGCATGGCGCAGGATGGCGTGCTGAGTGACACGATCACCGACATCGTGCTGCCGTTCGGCCAGAAGGTCGCCGCGCACGCGACCACGAAAGTGACCGTCGCCGGCAACCTCAACTCATCGGCCGGCCTCTTCAACACGGCGGACCCTGACGGCGCCGGTCCACTGGTCTCCGGGTTCGGTCCCGACACGCGCGCGCTTGCGGCCAACTCCGGCACGTTCACGAATGGAACCATCGGCATTTTCGACGCACTTGGCAACAAAGTCGACGCCAAGATGTGGATGTGGAAGACCGCGGCGAACCAGTGGGACTGGCAGATGGACGAAACGTCGCTGCCGGTCGGCTACGCGCTCGGAGCGGACACACCCGGCGCCGCCATCGGTGGCGGCGGCAAGGTGACCGGCCGCTTCACCTTCGACCCGTCCACCGCGCTCCTCACGCAGTCTGCGATCGTCGGCGGCCCGTCGGCGGGCACGGCAGTCGCCAGCCCGACGATCACGATCAATGGCCCGGGCGGCGCACAGATGTCGGTGTCGATGAACCTCGGTGCCTCGGTGAGCGGTGGTGGCGTCGCCGGCACCCTCGGCGGACTGACGCAGTTCGCCGGCAACGGGACTGCGGTGCTGCGCGACCAGGACGGCTACACCAGCGGCCAGCTGCAGAACTTCAGCATCGACCGCACGGGCGTGATCAGCGGAGCGTTCACGAACGGCGTGAACCAGACGCTGGGTCAGATCGTGCTGGCCGACTTCAACAACCCGGCCGGCCTGCTGCGCACCGGTGACAACATGTACGCCACCAGCGGCAACTCCGGCGGTGCGGTGCTCGGTTATGCGCTGCAGGGCAGCCAGAGCTTCATGACCAGCGGCGCACTCGAGATGTCGAACGTGGACCTGGCCCAGGAATTCACCAACCTGATCGTCGCGCAGCGCGGCTTCCAGGCGAACAGCCGGATGATCACGACCAGCGACTCGATGCTCGAGGAACTGGTCAACCTGAAGCGGTAACCGTTGCGGGGATCGCGAGATTCATCCAAGCGATGACGCTCGCGGTCCCCTTCGGCTCGGACCGTTGGCTCTGCCACAGACCCGGCACCTTTGTGCACTCAGCACCCGGCACAGTTTGCCGGACAGCGCTTTCCTCCGCGAGCGAAGCACCGCGGAGGAAAGCGCCAAGTGTTTGCCCCACAACAACTTCGCATCGACAACGCGCCTCAGCCCGGTCTGGCATGGCCACTGCTTTGAACATGGACAGACGCACGCCGTCCCCACGTTCATCCGGATGATCCATGGCCGAAGAAGTGTCCGCTCCCGACGAAGGCGCTGAGCCGAAAAAGAAGAGCCTGCCAGCATTCGTTCTCCCGCTCGTGCTCGCGCTGGTCGGCACGGGCGCGGGCGGGTTCGTCGGCGCCACGGTGGTCGGTCCCAAACTCACGGTCGGGTTCACCGGTGGCCTGACGGCCGCTGATGTCGGAGCGCATGCATCCGCGAAGGGCGGGCACGGCGAAGGCGCTGACAGCACCGACGAAGAGGCATCCGCCGAGGGTGCAGAGGCGAAGGGTGGTGGCGAACACGCTGACGCCGCGCCGCCGCCGCTGTATACGATCAGCGACCTGGTGCTCAATCCCGCCGGTTCCGGTGGCACGCGATTCCTGATGCTGTCCGTCGCGTTCGACATGAAGGATTCCGCGGGCGTCGAGGCCCTCAAGCAGCGTGACGCCGAGATCAAGGATGCGGTGCTCGCGCTCGTCGGCGGCAAGACGGTCGATCAGCTGTCGGAGGTCTCCGCGCGTGAACCGCTCAAGGTCGAGATTCGCGACCTCGTCGGTCGTATCACCAGGAAGCCGAAGTCGATCAAGCGCGTGAGCTTTCCGCAGTTCGTCATCCAGTGATGCGCTGACGATGGCGAACGACACGCTCAACCAGACAGAAATCGACCGCCTCCTCGGAGGCGGGGCCGGCGGTGCGCTGGACCTTGCCGCGAGCGGCCGCAGGTCGGCGCCGATGAGCCAGGAAGTGCAGCGCTACGACTTCCGGCGCCCGCATCGCATCTCGAAGGAGCGCCTGCGCACCATCGAAGCGATGTACGAGCGCATGGTGAAGAATCTCGAGAGTTTCCTGATGTCGCGTGTGCGCGGCCAGGTCGAGGTGCGCCTGCAGAGTGTCGAGCAATTCAGCTTCGGCGAGTTCACGCTCTCGCTGCCGACGCCGTGTTGCAGCTACGTGATGGACATCAACGGCCGGGACGGCCTGCAGGGCGTGATCGACTTCGGCACCGACTTCGCCTTCTTCCTCGTCGATCGGCTGTTCGGTGGCGGCAGTGCTCCCACCGTGATGAATCGTCCGCTGACGGCGCTCGAGCAGGATGCGGTGCGCATCATCGCGGATCGTGCCGCATCGATCGTGCGCGACGTGTGGCAGGAAGTGATGCCGATCGAGCTCGAGGTCAGCGGTTTCGAGTCCGCGCCGGAGATCCTGCAGGTGTGTGCACGGGAAGATCCGGTGCTCGTCGCCAACATCGAGGTGTCGGCGACGAATGTCACCTCGCTCATCATGATCTGCCTGCCCTTCGCGTCGCTCGAGGAATACTTCACGAACGCCGACACGCGTCGCGTCTCGAGCACGACGCGCAGTCCGGAAGAACTCACGACACAACGACGGCACGCGGAGAAGTCGCTGCGCGTGACGACGGTCACCGTCGCCGCGCGCCTGCCGGAATTCCGGCTTTCGATGCACGACCTCTCGCAGCTGGTGCCTGGCTCGGTCATCAACACGGGGCTCAGCGCGAATGCGCTGCTCAACGTCACGGTGGCGGGCCAGCCTCGCCTGGTCGCCACCGCAGGTCGCGCCGGTGGCCGGCTGGCCGCGCGCATCACCGACGGGCGCATGTCCGACAATCGCATCATCGGCACCCTCACTCCCGCAGACGCAGACACGCCATGAACCAGGACGAGATCGCAGCGCTGATCGCTGCCAAGAATGCGGGACTGCCGCTGCAGGACGCGGGCGCCAGCGCCACGACGCCCGACGAATTCGGCAACGACTACTCCGAGCTCGATCCGGCCATCGGCGCCAACGGCGAAGTGCCGATGAGCATGCTGATGGACCTGACGCTCCCCGTCGCGATCGAACTCGGTCGCACGACCATGTCGGTGCAGGAAATCCTCCAGCTCGGGCGCGGCTCCGTCGTGCAGCTCGAGCGCCTCGCCGGTGAACCGATCGACATCTATGTCGGTGATCGCCGCTTTGCGGAAGGTGAAGTCGTCGTGCTTGGTGAAAACTTCGGTGTGCGTGTGACGCGCATCGTGAGCCGGACGACCGGTGCGGAGCTGGTCGGATGACGGCTGCTGGCTACGCCGGCATGCTGGCCACGCTGGCGTTCGTGCTCGGGCTGGTGCTGCTGGTTGCAAAACTCGCGAAGCGTTTCCTGCCCGGCGCGATGCAGGCCGGCGGCACCGACACGTTTTCGGTGGTGCAGCGCATCGCACTCGGTCAGCGCCAGGGCATTGCCGTCGTGCAGCGCGGCGACGTGTTGATCGGTGTCAGTGTCGGTGAGGGTGGCGTGCGCACGCTGTTCACGATGCCAGCGGAGAGTGGCGCCGGTAACGCGCGGTCGATCGCCGAGCACGATGATGCGACGGACATCGACATCGACGCGGGCGGACCCGCGACGGCGTCGGGTTTTCCGAGATTGCTCGGCGATGCGATCCGCGGGCGGATGGCGCGTGCGATGATGCTGATGATCGGCACACTCGCCACATCCGTATTGTCGGCGCAGACGGCCGCACCGGCGCGTCCCGCGCAACAGCC
>JACMLX010000272.1 GCA_014379355.1 Gemmatimonadaceae bacterium | reverse complement strand
GGCGGCCGCAGGTGCGGCGGCGACCGGTGCGGGCGCCGGAATCATCTGCGCGCCCATCATCGCACCGCCACGCTGCACCGGGCTCTTCGAGACCCGGAGCTTCATTCCCTTGTCCGACGTGATCTCGAGCGAGTCGACGGTGGACTCGTCGAGCATCTCGAGGACTTTCTTCAGATATCGCAGGTCGATCATGAGTGGGCTCTGACGGCAGATGACGCGACGACTGGAATCATGACAACTCCAGCAATTCGCGAGGGAAATCGGTCAATCGTCGCGGACCGGCGGTGGCCAGCAGGACATCATCCTCAATGCGAACGCCTCCCCAACCCGCACGATACACACCTGGCTCGACGGTGACTACCGCATCGAGGGGAAGAATTCCATCGGCTGTGGACGCGAGCCGGGGTCCTTCGTGCACTTCGAGTCCGATTCCATGCCCGAGCGAGTGACCGAAACCTTCGGCAAGCCCGGCGTCCCTCAGGTAGTCACGTGCAATCGCGTCCGCTTCACGTCCGCGCATGCCGGCGCGCACGTCGGTGCAGGCCTTCTCCTGCGCCACCCGCACGGCGTCGTAGACCTGGCGCTGCTCGTCAGACGCCTTGCCCACCACGACCGTCCGCGTGATGTCCGAGCAATATCCCTCGTGAATTGCACCGAAATCGATCAGGAGAAAATCACCGGACTCGACTGTTCGTAACGAACTGCGCGCATGCGGCAACGCGGAACGAGGTCCGGACGCGACGATCGTCGCGAACGGAAAACCTTCACTCCCGGCGTCACGCAGCGCCTTTTCCAGTATGCCCGCGATCGCCGTCTCGCTCTGGCCGACTCGAATCTGCGGCAATGTGTCGGCCAGCGCCTCTGTCGCGATGCGTGCCGCGATCTCGATCAGCGCGATCTCGCCTGCGTCCTTCCGCTCGCGCAACGATTCGACCAGATCGCGCGCCGGACGCCATTGCCAGCGTGCGCCATCACCGAGCAACCGCTCGAAATCACGATGCAGAAGATGCGCACTCTCGAAGCCGATGACCTCGAGTCCCGCCACGGTCGCCAGAACCGTCCAGAGTTCCGTCCAGAGGCTGTTGGTGGCGATGACGATGCGCGCCGCGTCGCCGACTTCATCGGCGACCTGGGTCTGGTAGCGGAAGTCCGTGATCAGGATGACGCTGCCGCGAACCGTCACCACCAGCAGTGCATTGCTGCCCGAGAAACCGGTCAGGTATCGCACATTCGCCATGCCGGACAGCAGCAGCCCGTCGAGGTGCTGCTCGTGCATGCCGTCCTGCAGCGCCGCGATGCGGGCGCCGAAGTCCGGCGTCATCGCGGCGAAACCAGGTGTGTGATCAGTGCGCGCAGGCCGTATTCGTAACTCGCCGCACCGAAGCCGCACACGACACCGACGGCCGATGCCGCGAGCATCGAGTGACGGCGCTCCGGTTCTCGGGCATAGATGTTCGACAGATGCACTTCCACGAACGGGATGGCGACGCCGACGAGTGCATCACGCAGCGCCAGCGAGGTGTGTGTGTATGCGCCCGCATTCACGATCGCACCGGAAATGCGTCCGCCACGCCAGCCATGGATGGCATCGATCATCGCGCCTTCCGCGTTGAGCTGCGCGCACTCCACCGTCGCACCGAGGCTCTCGGCGACGCCGTGCAGCATGGCGTCGATGTCCGCGAGTGTCGTGTGTCCGTAGACGGCGGGCTCGCGTTCGCCCAGCAAGTTCAGATTTGGCCCGTGCAGCACCGCAATTCGCGTCGGCGCGACCGTCACGAAAGACCTTCGAGCCACTTGTGGAACTCGGAGGGTGTCGCGCGATCCGATGCCTCAGCCGACTCATCCGCAGCGTCGGCAGCCGGCGAGGTCGTCGGACGGACGACATCAGGCGCGCGCGACGGCGGCATCAGTTCCGACGGCAACCCGGTGAACGCAGCGTACGGCTGCTGGGTCGGCGGCAAGGCTCTCGGCTTGACGGGCACCGGTGGCGAGAGTGGACGAACGGGCGCAGGTGTAGGAGCAGCCGCCGGCGTGGCCTGGGTCGGCGGG
>JACMLX010000271.1 GCA_014379355.1 Gemmatimonadaceae bacterium | reverse complement strand
GGCTCGGCCAGCGGGACAATTGCTTCAGGAACAGGTCTGCGGATGCAGCCGGCGACCGATGTTGAATTGCGCGATGTGATGGCTGGGCATGTGGGGTGGCGTGCGGGCCTGGGAGAAGGTCCGTGCCAATGCGATCCGTGCAAGCGATCAGGCGTCGCGGACCGCCGCTGGTGGCCGCTTCGCAAGCACGACAGCGCATACCACACCGCTCGCGCACGTCGCCGCGATGTCCACCCAATCGAAGCGCAGTCGCATTCTCCCGCGCTGCATGAATTCCCACAGAATCAATGCGACAATCGTGGCCGCAAGAATCGAGAACGTCACGGTGCGATCCTGCCAACGCCGCCGGCTGCGTATCGACGTGACGGCGTCCAGCAGTCCCACGATCGTGAATGCGATGGCTGGCACAGCGAACACATTCGGACCGGATCCCAGCAAGTGCGTCCACTGACGCCAGACACCCGGCGTGCGCCGGGCCAGGTCGATCAATGCCACGGCGCCATTGGCCGCTATGCCGGCGTACAGATACGTCCGCGACGTGAAGACGCCGGGGAACGTGGGCGGAGCCGTGGTGAGACGGGATGTCGACATGGCAGCGACGGGACGGAACACTGGAGTATCGTACAACCGGAATTTGAACGCGCCGGCATTCTCCCGCCACCACATCGTCGCCATGCATCATCGTTGTGTGCTGTTCGCCATGTTCGCAGCTCACGCCGCGAGTGGCACAACGCATGCGCAGTCACGACCGCCCGTCACCGACACACGCCTCGAAGTCTCCGAAGCCTCCGTCACCTCGCTGCAGGACGCGATGACGCGAGGACAGGTGACGGCCGAGCAGCTCGTGCGGGCCTACCTCGCACGCATCGCGGCGTACGATCACGCCGGTCCCGGTATCAACGCGCTGATCCGCATCAACCCCAACGCGATTCGCGACGCGCGTGCGCTGGATGCGGAACGTCGCGCGGGAAAGCTGCGCGGACCGCTGCACGGCATCCCGGTGATCATTAAGGACAACTACGACACCGGTGACATGCCGACGAGTGCCGGGTCACTCGCACTCGCGACGTCTCGACCGGCGCACGACGGATTCCTCGTCAGACGCATGCGTGACGCCGGCGCGATCATTCTCGCGAAAGCGAACATGCACGAACTCGCCGCTGGTATCACCAACGTCAGTTCACTCGGCGGACAGACGCGCAATCCCTACGATCCGGCGCGCTGTCCGGGGGGCTCGAGTGGCGGCACCGGCGCCGCGATCGCGGCCAGTTTCGCGACTGTCGGTTGGGGATCCGACACCTGCGGCTCGATCCGCATCCCGAGCGCCTTCGGCAGCCTGTTCGGATTGCGCCCGACGCAGGGGATGGTCAGCCGCACCGGCATCGTGCCACTCTCACACACACAGGACATTGGCGGCCCACTCGCACGCACGGCCACCGATCTCGCCATTGCGCTCGATATCAGCGTGGGCTACGACTCGGCGGACTCTGTCACGACCGTGATGCGTGACAGACCGCTCCCGCATTTTCAGGCGTCACTCGATCGCAACGCGATGCGTGGCGCGCGCATCGGGGTGTTCACGCACTACTTCATCGATGCGGATCCGGAGATCGCCGATTCGGTACGCGCCGCCATCGCGGCGATGAAGACGCAGGGCGCGACGGTGGTCGATGTGACGATCGCCGATTTCGACTCGCTGATCGCGAATTCAGGCATCATCAACTACGAGACGCGTACCGACCTGCTGGCGTATCTGAGCCACGTACCCAACGCGCCGGTGCGTTCACTGCACGAAATCGTGGACCGTGGCCTGTTCGACCGATTTCAGGAACAGCGGTATCGTCTGCTCGACACGATGCACGGGCCCGGTAGTGAGGCGCATCGCAAGGTCCTCGTGAAACAGTCCGCGCTGCGTGCACGCATCGTGCAGGTAATGGACAGCCTCTCGCTCGACGCGCTCGCGTATCCGACGCTGAAACAGAAGCCGGTGCTGGTCGGCGAAGCGCAGACCGGGAGCACCTGTCAACTGAGTGCGCAGACGGGATTACCGGCCATTGCGATGCCTGCCGGATTCAGTGCCGATGGCCTGCCGCTGAGTGTGGAACTGCTGGGTCGCGCGTTCACCGATGTGCGACTCGTGTCACTCGCGTTCGCTTTCGAACAGGCGAACCCGCGTCGTCGCGCACCGTCGACCACGCCGGCGCTCGTTCGCGGACTGGCACCTGCACCGGTCGCGTTGCTGCTCGGCGCTGCCGTAACGACCGCCTTCAGCGCGTCGCAGTTCCGTTGGGATGCAGCGCACAGCACACTGTCCTGGTCCGTCGCCGTCAACGCGACCGCGCAGCCGGGATTGCAGGCCGTCGTGCTGCGGCGTGTGAATGCAGATTCATCGCGCATGGGACCGAGCGGCAGCAGCCGCGTGATCTCACGATTGCTCGGTCCGGGCATTCCCACCGGCAGTGGCGTGATCACGCTCAACGGCTTCGAGCGACGTGCACTGGAATCCGGTCGACTGAGCATCGCGGTTTACGAGGGCGATATCGCCTCACCTCGTGAAGCGACGTTGCGATTGCCGCGATGACGTTGC
>JACMLX010000270.1 GCA_014379355.1 Gemmatimonadaceae bacterium | reverse complement strand
CGCCGATGATCGGCAGGATGCGCTCGTCCACGAAGCGGCGCACCGAATCGCGGATCGCGCGCTCTTCTTCGGTGAGCGCCGCATCGATGTTGAACAGATCGCCATCGCGCGGCATCAGGTGGCCGGACGGCAGCAGCGAGGGTTCGGAATCGATATGAACGGCCATGATGTCTCCGCAGACGAGGTCTGGCGGGCGCTGCCGATATCGGCGCTCCCGGCTCCTGAAGGGTAACCGATTCGGTGGGATGACGACACGCCGACGCCGCGCATGCGATCGTCGGGACGGCGAGCCCCACTGCAGCGATTGGCGCAACCCCCGTCGGAACCGTATCGTTGCGTGCCGTTCCATCGGATCTGACCGTCGGCCGCACCTCAGTCAACCCACCTGAATGAACACTTTCGTCCAGTTCCTCCAGAACCTGAGCGACGCGAGCAGGATGCTGTCCATCGACTTCGCAGCGACCCGGGCGCAGCGCCTCGGCGAACTGGACGCGGCCATCGGCCGCGCCGCCGGCGTGGCGGTCGACATGCATGAAAAAGGGAAGTGGCTGGACCTCATCGACTTCGCACTCGCCAATCTGCCAGAGGAGACGAAATACGAGCGGATCATTCATTCGATCGTGATCGAGACGAAGGCCCACACGCGCAACGAGGTGGCAGCGATCTGGATCGTCGGCCAGGCCGAGTCCGGCGGCAGACTTTCTGTCGGCGAAGAACTGTATGCGCTCGCGTCGATGACGCGAAGGCGCGGTGTACAGCTGGATCGTATGAAGTGCCACGAGTTCTGGTTCCACGCAGGCACGTGGACCAAGGCGTCGGTGTTCCTGCCGTCGCCGTGGTTGCGGCGCGAAGTGATGAACGCCACGCATCTCGCGATCGCACACGCTGCCACCGCGCCGCCTCCGCCGGCGCCACCGGCGCCGGGCGCAATCCCTCCACAGTACGACATCTAGACGCGCTACCGCCGCGCTGCCGGCGCCCCGCCAAATGCGTCCTGGCGCCCTGCAGCGCCCGTAGCCCCGCCGGCCATCCGCCCGGCCATCAGGAAATCGACCGCCAGTCCCGCCAATGTCCGGACGCCGGTCGGCAGTGCCGCTTCATCCGCAAAGAAGTACGGCGAATGATTTGCCGCGACCTTCGCTGGATCCATGCCCTTCGGCGTCACGCCGAGCATCACGAACATCCCCGGCACCTTCTCCTGGAAGTACGAGAAGTCCTCGGCCCCAGTCACGAGCGGGCGGATGGCTGCACCCGCCGGACCCGCGGCCCAGCGGAGCGTCGGCACCATCTGGTTCGTCAGCGCGGTGTCGTTCACGGTCACCGGGTAGCCGCTGTCGACGATGAAGCCGGCCGTCGCGCCGCTCGACAGCGCGATCTGCTCCGCGGTGCGCTTCATGCGCGCGAAGATGTCCGTCCGCTGCGCCGGATCGAAGGTGCGGATGGTGCCGATCATCACCACACTGTCCGGAATGATGTTGCTGCGGATGCCACCGTTGATCGCCCCGATCGTGACGATCGCCGGGACCGCGGTGATGTCCGTCTGCCGGCTGATGATGGTCTGCAATCCCATCACGACCTGCGAACCGACGACGATCGGATCGACGCCGGCCCACGGCGCCGCACCATGCGTCTGCTTGCCGCGCACGGTCAGCGAAAACGAATTCGACGCCGCCATCGCCGGTCCGATGCGATAGCCGATCGAGCCGAGTGCACCGGGAAAGACATGCAGACCGAAGATCGCATCGACATGCGGATTTTCGAGCGCGCCGGCCTTGATCATCGGATCGGCACCGCCGCCGCCGCTCGGTGCGCCCTCTTCAGCCGGCTGGAAGATGAACTTCACGGTGCCGGGCAGCGTCGATTTCATGCCGACGAGCACCTCAGCCGCGCCCATCAGGATCGCGACGTGATTGTCGTGTCCGCAGGCGTGCATCACGCCGACCGGCTGACCGCGATACGTGCTCCGTACCGCCGACTTGAACGGCAGGTCGACCTGCTCCGCCACCGGCAACGCATCCATGTCCGCGCGCAGTGCGACGACCGGTCCCGGCTTTCCGCCGCGCAGGATACCGATCACCCCATGACCACCGACATCCGTCGTGACCTCGAGTCCGAGCGCGCGCAGATGTGCGGCGACGAGCGCCGACGTGCGCACCTCTTCACCGGACAGTTCCGGATGTTCATGAATGTCGCGCCGCCACGCCA
Source organism: Gemmatimonadaceae bacterium (assembly GCA_014379355.1). Lineage (GTDB taxonomy): Bacteria > Gemmatimonadota > Gemmatimonadetes > Gemmatimonadales > Gemmatimonadaceae > JACMLX01. The sequence goes on along the minus strand of JACMLX010000270.1, from coordinate 9,158 downwards.
CCACCTTCGGTGTCACCGCCACGATGCGTCGATCGATCTCGTCGTGCATCGCCGTCATGTTCACGGCGCGCTGGCCGTGCGCGAGTGGAGCGAGCGACGCCGAACACAACGCGCCAGCAATCAGTGACCGAGTCGAGATGCGCATCTGTCTGTGAGTCTTGGGTGAACCCTTCACTTCCTTCTCTACAATACGCGGACTTCCGGAATCGCGCAGCATCGTCCACTGCTGTGTGGCGATAGGACGGGGAGGTCGGAGAGTGCGCCCTTCTCGAGAATCCTCCCTTCGCGCGTTATCGCGAACTGCCATGGGACTGGAGCGCACCGAGCGCACGGAGTGCTCCCGTTGCAACGCTCCGCGCAGCGCGCACCACCACTGACTTTTTCTGGAACTGCTGTTCCCAAAAAAGTTTCGGCGCGCTGGGTAGGGCGTTGCCGCGCGCACACTCCGTGCGCTCCCCACCCAAAGGCGGTTCAGGATGTCACGCGAAGACAGAAGCCAGGAATGCGTCGCACTCTCCGGCCTCCCCGCGCTATCCTCCCAAAAGCAGTTCAGGCGCGCGAAATGAGCCGAGTCGCCGCTGGCTCGATTCCGACTGCACGACACTTGGCCCGGAATCCGGCACCGTGATCGACGGAGCGCCCGGTCTCGTCCTGCCACTGATGCACCATCTCGTGCAGCAACGTGTGGATCGCTTCGGGCCATCCGTCGCGCCGGACGTGACGTCTCGACAGCACGATCTCACCGATACCGCCCGTCATCGCGCGTGGGGTGTAGTGTCCGAGGCGACGCGCGAGACGACGGGACACCAGGATCTCGAGGTGCGTCAGCGCGCCGTCGAAGTGCTCGAGGTTGAGCTGCGCGTGCAACGTCGTCAGTCGCGCGGCCATCGGCAGATCGTCGGCATGCTGCTCCGCAGGCCGGCGGGCAGCCGGTCGGATCGGCACCGGATACGACACGATCACCTCGCGCGCGGCACTGCGCTTCGCACGATTGCGCGATGTCGCGAATGTCGCGATCGCCCCGTGCACCGCGGCCGGTGCCGACGCGAAACCTTCGTGCACGCGCAGCACACCACTCGCGAGACTGACCATCGTGCGACGATTGCGCGTGAACACGACACGCTCGACGCCGCGCAATCCATGCGCGCGCAGCGCGTGCAGGAAGGCGTCCGGATCGCGTGGCGCGGCGGCCGATCGCGCGAGCGGCGCATGCAGCGCATCGATGCGTTCGAGCGACGGTGCACCACGCGCCGGCACCACAGGCTCAGGCGCCGACCGCACCGCCGGCTGACGGACCACCGACGGCGCCACGACTTCGAACAACCCCAGCTGCCCGGGATCGCGCGAGAACTTCCGCGTCAGCCACGCAATCACCGCGTGAACACCTTCACCGGCCCGGGGCCGAAGCGACGCGCGGCCGGCTCCCAGATCCACGTCACGATGTGGATCTCGTCATCCGAGATGTCGATGCAGTTCACGCTCGATGGACGACCGCCCCGGGACCGACTGCTGATCGTGCCTGCCGTCGAGATCACCGTGCCCTTCTTCGTGTGCTCCACGAAATGGATCGCCTCCTGGTGGTCATGCCCGCACAACACCAGGTCCACACCCATCTCGGCGAATGCACCCAGCACCTTTTTCGTGTGCTTCAGCCCATGCCGCTGACTGAGTTCGCCGCGCACCGGATTGTGATGCATGACCACGACACGTGCGGCATCTGGAGGTGATGCCTCGAGCTTCGCACGCAGCGCGACGAGCTGCGTCCGCGTCACATCGCCGATCACGCTCAGGTCACGCATGTTCCACGTCAGCGTGCGTCGCGTGATGCCATGACTGGTGTTGAGCCCCACCAGTCGACAGCCCGGCACGTCCAGCACCGGCTCGATGTCCTCGCTGATGAAGGTGCGATAGTCCGCATACAGCGCGGCCGTGTCACCGAAACCCATCGGCGCGTTCCACCACGCCACATCATGATTGCCGGGGACGACGATGGTCTCACTCACGCGACGCGCATCACGCAGGAAGACCTGGGCGCGCTGAAACTCGCCGGAGCGCGCGCGCTGACTGACGTCGCCGCTGACGGCCACCACGTCGAACTGCTCATCCTGGATGAGCACCTCGATCGCATCGATCTGCAGCGGCACGAACGGTCGACCGAAATGCAGGTCGGAAACGTGCAGGATACGAGTCACGGCGTCCGACCTGTCACAACCTGGCGATGATGGCGTCGGCGAATTGCGACGTGCTGGCGGTCCCGCCGAGATCGCGCGTCAGCATCGTCCGTTCGTCGATGACGGCGTGCAACGCCGTCCGGATGCGTTCCGCGCGCACCGTGTCACCGAGATGATCGAGCATCAGGCAGGCGGCCAGGATCAGCGCGCCCGGGTTGGCGACGCCCTTGCCAGCAATGTCCGGCGCCGTGCCATGCACCGCCTCGAAGATCGCCGCCGTCGGGCCGATGTTCGCGCCTGGCGCGAGGCCCAGGCCGCCGACCAGGCCCGACACCAGGTCGGAGAGGATGTCGCCGAACAGGTTCGTCGTCACGATGACGTCGAAATTCTCGGGCTTGAGCACGAGCTGCATCGCCATCGCGTCGATGATGCGATCCTCGAACTGCACGCGACCCGCGTACTCCTTCGCGATCTCGCGCCCGACGTCGAGAAAGAGGCCCTGCGTGTACTTGAGGATGTTCGCCTTGTGCACCAGCGTGACCTTCTTGCGGCCATGCTTCACCGCGTACTCGAACGCGTACCGGATGGCGCGGTCGGAGCCGTAGCGCGTGATCAGCGCGACACTTTCCGCTGCCGCCTTCGGATCGTCCCCGATGCGGATGTAGTGTTCGGCGCCGTAGTACAGCCCCTCGAGATTTTCGCGAATGATCACGATATCCACCTTCTCGAACCGGCCGCCGTGCAGGATCACGTGCGCCGGCCGCACGTTCGCGTACAGGTCGAAGGTCTTGCGCAGCGCCACGTTCACCGAGCGATACCCCTCGCCGACCGGCGTCTCGAGCGGACCCTTGAGCGCGACACGATTCTTCTTGATCGAATCGAGTGTCGCTTCGGGGATCGGGTCGTTGTAGCGCGCCGCCGCCGAGGCGCCGGCCATCTGCCGATCCCAGACCAGGTCCGCGCCGACTGCGTCGAGCACGCGAATGGTGGCTTCGGTGATATCCGGGCCGATGCCGTCGCCGGGAATGAGCGTGACTGTGGTGGACATGTCGTCAGTACGGAATCAGGAAGGGAAAACGTCGTCAGGAATCGTGAGCGTGGCGGCCGGGATCGTCGCTACGGCACGATCACGAGATCCGCGAACTTGACGGCCACGGCCTGCACGGCCGCCTTCTCATCGGCCGCCGGCGGACCGATCACGTCGGGAAACGACAGTACCGTCGACATGCGGCCATCGAGGAATGCGATGCGCAGCGTGGCCTGGCGCATGCCGTCCGGCGTCGACACGACGCGCGCTTCCAGCGGCAGCAGCACCAGCCGCGACTCCGGCACGAGGGCGATGATCGCACGCAGCTGCGAGCCCAATGGCTCGCGGAGGTCCACATCGTTGCGACGCTTGCTCGGGACGAGACCGGCCGTGGACAGTGCGCGCGGGTCGGTACGGTTCATCACTTCGCGCTGTGCGACACGTGAGGTGTTCGGTGGCAGTGACCATGTGGTTTCGAGCCCGCGATCGCGCAGGATCGCGGTCAGGGCCGAATCCAAGAGCGCCGCTCGTGGCCGACCCGTGGCACTGGCGGCCGTCATCCACCCCGAGTCGGCCACTGCATACCGTTGCAGCGGAAACACCACCACCATGCGCGACGCGTAGTCACCGAACACCGGTGGTCCGGGACGCGGCGCTGACGCAACGGGCGCTGCATCCGGTGTCCGGCGCGTCGTGTCACGCGGCACGACCGTCTCCGCACTGACACTCGGCGCTGGCGTCGGCGTTGGCGCCGGTGTCGGTGCGCCGCCACAAGCGGCAAGCAGCAGCGCGGTGACCGACGGCAGCATCACCGGGTGCAGAAAGTGGGATCGCGTTGACATGACCCGAAGCTACTCACCTCGCCGCATCGTCTGCGCTGGGCCGCGCCACGAACGCGTCGTGACTTGCCGGACCGTGTGACCGCCGGGTACCGTCACGGCGCTTCGTACTCTTCGGCTCCCTGATTCCCGGCCCATGCGTTCTGTTCGCACCGTCATCCTCTGGGGTCTCATCGCGGCCATCGGCGCGGCGGCACTCGGTCGCGTGGCATTGTCGCGCGGCGAGAGCATCAACGCCGCGTGGCTGCTCACGGCGGCCATCTGCACCTATCTGGTCGGCTACCGCTTCTACGCCCGGTTCATTGCAACCCGCGTGTTCGTGCTCGATGCCGATCGGGCGACACCGGCGATGCGGAAATCCGATGGCCACGACTACGTGCCGACGAACAAGTGGGTCGTGTTCGGCCATCACTTCGCGGCGATTGCGGGTCCGGGACCGCTCGTCGGGCCGACGCTCGCCGCACAATTCGGCTACCTGCCCGGCGCGCTCTGGATCGTTATCGGTGTCGTGCTCGGTGGTGCCGTGCAGGACTTCGTCATTCTCTGCTCGTCGGTCCGACGTGACGGGCGTTCACTCGGCCAGATGGCGAAGGATGAAATCGGACCCGTCGCGGGCGTCACGGCGCTGGTGGCGGTGCTCGGCATCATGGTGGTGCTGATCTCGGTGCTGGCGCTGATCGTGGTGAACGCGCTCAAGTCGAGCCCGTGGGGCATGGTGACGATCAGCCTCACCGTACCGATCGCCATGTTCATGGGGCTGTATCTGCGATTCGTGCGGCCCGACAAGGTGCTAGAGGCGAGCGCGATCGGCCTGGTGCTGCTGGCCGGCGCGTTGTGGGCCGGGCAATGGGTGGCAGCCAATCCCGCGCTCGCGCCGATCTTCACGATGACCGGCCCGAGCCTCGCACTGCTGATCATGGGGTACGGGTTCGCGGCGAGCGTGCTGCCGGTGTGGCTGCTGCTCGCACCGCGCGATTACCTGAGTGCCTTCGTCAAGATCGGCGTCGTGGCCGCGCTGGCCGTCGGCATCGTGCTGGTGATGCCGCCGCTGGCGATGCCGGCGGTGACGCAATTCGTCGACGGCTCCGGGCCGGTGTTCAGCGGCAAGGTGTTTCCGTTCGTCTTCATCACGATCGCGTGCGGCGCGATCAGCGGTTTCCATTCGTTGATCGCGAGCGGGACGACGCCCAAGCTTCTCGCCCGCGAGCCGGACGCCAAGCTCATCGGTTACGGCGCGATGCTGACCGAGTCGCTGGTGGCGATCATGGCGCTGATTGCCGCCTGCGTGCTCACGCCGGGCGTCTACTTCGCGATCAACGCCCCCGTCGCCGCGCTTGGCACAACGGCCGAGTCCGCTGCGTTGGCCGTGCGGCAGTGGGGTTTCGTGCTGCAGCCGGGGGAGATGGACGCGCTCGCGAAGAGTGTCGGCGAGTCGTCGCTGCTCAGCCGCACCGGCGGTGCACCCTCACTCGCCGTCGGCATGGCGCACCTGTTCGATCGTGCGCTGGGCGGCGGTGGCATGGCGCTCTGGTATCACTTTGCGATCATGTTCGAGGCGCTGTTCATCCTCACCACGCTCGACGCCGGCACGCGGGTCGGTCGGTTCATGCTGCAGGACCTCGGTGGCCAGGTCTGGCCGAAGTTCCGCGAGGTGACGTGGCAGCCGGCGGTCTGGATGGCCAGCGCCCTGTTCGTCTCCATGTGGGGCTATTTCCTGTACCAGGGTGTCACGGATCCGCTCGGTGGGATCAATTCGCTCTGGCCGCTGTTCGGCATTGCCAACCAGCTGCTCGCCGCAGTGGCGCTCTGTGTGGGCACGACGGTGATCATCAGGATGGGCAAGGCGCGGTATGCCTGGACCACGTTGCTGCCGCTGACCTGGCTGCTGATCGTGGTCATGACTGCCGGATATCAGAAGCTGTTCAGTCCCGACCCCCGCATCGGATTTCTGGCCCACGCGGAGAAATTCTCTTCCTTATATAGTGCCGGCACGATCCCTCCCGGCGTGCCCTCACTCGCGGTGATGCCGCGCATGATCTTCAACGACCGGATCGATGCCGCCGTGGCAGCGTTTTTCCTGGTGTCGGTGATTGTGATCGTGGTCGAGTCGGTGCGCGTCTGGGTCGGCGTCGTGCGGGGACGCGTCCCGATGAACAGCTCGGAAGTGCCGGCGCAGTCCGTTGCGCTCTTCCCCGCTGATTGATGGACGTACTCCGCCGCCTCGTCAGTGTCGTGCGCACCGTGATCGGTGTGCCGGACTACGAGCGCTACCTGCGCCACATGCACGCTCGGCATCCCGACTGCGCCGTCTTGACACCAGCTGAGTTCGCCAAAGCCCGCCTCGACGCACGGTACAGTCGCCCAGGCAGCCGCTGCTGTTGAAATCACGACGGTTACTCCGCCGAGACTGCTGGCTCGCCCAGAAATTTTGAATGGTCGCGCTCGCAACGAGTAACCATGAAAAATCCATTTAGCCGTTGTTCCGCTTGGACGCTCAGGAAACGGGCTGGTCCAGAAGCTCCGGGATGATTTCGCCGGCTCGACCCATCTAGTTGCGAAAAGTTCCAACGGCAGGTAAACACATCAGGAGAACCACCAGTTCGTACAGGCCGACGATGGTCTGGACACAGCGTGACCCACCCAGCAGGCGAAGACGGAGGCCAGGATGCGACGTGTCGCGTGGGTAGGAAGTGTGCTGTCGGCAAGTCTGGCGGTTGGATTGTCCCTTGGGGCATCCACCGCGCAGGCGCAGAACGCCACAGCGATTATTGAAGGGAAGGTGACGGACGGGGCAACGCAGCGCGCCCTCGAAGCAGTGCAGGTGTTCATCAGTGACACCAGGCTCGGCGGTATCACGAACGCGCAGGGCACGTTCCGCATCACCGGCGTGCCGGTGACGGGAGCCTCGCGCGCCATCGTGCTCCGGGTTCGCGCGCTCGGCTATACGCCGGCGGTGAAGAATCTCACCCTCGCAGCCGGCCAGACCGTTCGCGCTGACTTCGCGCTGCAGACGAGCGCCATTCAGCTCAACCAGGTCGTCGTGACCGGCTCCGGCCAGCGTACCGAGACCAAGCGACTCGGCAACACGGTGGCGGTCATCGCACCGCCGGCGAACGCCCCGATCAACGACATCTCGAACCTGCTGACTGCGCGTGAGCCGGGCCTCGTGGGTGTCATCGGCGGCGGTCTCTCGGGGCAGGGCGCGCAGATCCGCATCCGCGGCAACGCCTCACTCTCGCAGTCGAACGAACCGATCATCTTCATCGACGGCGTGCGCATGAACAACGGCGCCAGCGGTGGCGGCGGCGGCGGTGGCGCAACGACCCGTCTCGACGACATCGATCCGAACACGATCGAGCGCATCGAGGTGCTGAAGGGTGCTGCGGCCGCGACGCTCTACGGCACCGAAGCCTCCAACGGCGTGATCCAGATCTTCACCAAGGTCGGGTCACAGGGCGCGCCGCGGTGGTCGTTCAATGCACAGCAGGACGCCATCACGTTCCCGGATCGCGTGGCGCCGAACACCGGCTTCATCCGCGACACCGCGCAGGCCCGTGTGGCCTCGGCATTCTACGGCCGCACGCTGGCACCGTTCGACATCGTGGAGACGGAAGTGTTCAAGGACAACCTGACCGAAACGGGCATGAGCACGTCGCTCAGCAGCACGGTCACGGGTGGCGGCAACGCGGTGACGTACTTCGCCAGCGGTCGCCTGTTCAGCGAAGACGGTCCGTTCGGCGGCAAGCAGCTCGGTGTGGCCACCGACGAAACCCGTCGCATCCAGACGTCGGCCAACCTGACGCTGACGCCGTTCAAGAATTTCCGGATCCGTTTCAACAACAACTATTACAACATCCTGAGCAAGTCGCCGGAGACGAACAACAACATCTACGGCGTGAACTCCCTGGCATTCATGGCACGTCCGGAGCAGGCGAACTGCAACGCGTCCACCGTCGCCAGTCCCGGTGTCTGCTCGGGCGCGGGAAACCTGTTCGGCAACCAGGCCTTCATGACGGTGCGTGAGGCGCTTGGCCAGATCAACGAGACGGCGGTGTCACGCTACCTCGGCTCGCTCGACATGTCGTACAACCAGACGCCGAACCTGACGTTCAGCGGCACCGTCGGCTACGACTACACGGCTGGTCGCGACATCGGCTTTTCGCGCTTCGGGTACAACGTCGACAACTTCACGTCGCAGACCGTGACCGGCGCCCGCAGCGTCTTCAACGACAACACGCGCGTCGCCACGCTCGACACGAAGATCGCGTACAACAAGGCGCTTGGTGCAAGCTGGAGCACGGCCTCCGTCGTCGGTCTGCAGGTCTTCAACACCAACCAGAAGACCACCGGCGCCAACTCGCAGGCGTTCCCGGGCCCGGGTATCGAGGTCGTCGGTTCCGGCGGCACCGCGATCACGAACAGCGAAACGCTGCTCACCACGATCAACGGCGGCTACTTCGGCCAGACACAGGTCGGCTGGCACGACTGGATCTTCACCACGGTCGGCGGTCGCTACGACTTCTCCAGCGCATTCGGTGAGAACTCACCGGGCGTCTTCTATCCGAAGCTGTCGCTGTCGGTGGTGCCGTCCGATCGCAAGTCGTGGGCGTCCACGCGACTGTCGACACTGCGCTTCCGCGCCGCCGTCGGTCAGTCGGGACGTCAGCCTGCCGCGTTCGACAAGTTCACCACGTTCCAGCCGCTGACGTCGGAGTTCGGCGCCGGCCTTGCACCGCAGAACCTCGGCAGCCAGGACCTGAAGCCGGAAATCTCGACGGAAATCGAGGGTGGTTTCGAGACCGGCTTCTTCGACAACAAGCTGGCGCTCGAGTTCACGTATTGGGATCGCACGGTCCGCGACGCCCTGGTGTCGCGTCAGTTCCCGAGCTCGGGCGGGTTCCGCAACACACAGACGGTGAACCTCGGTGAGATCAAGGCGGACGGCCTCGAACTGAACGTCCGCGTGTTCCCGGTCCGCAACGCCACGAGCAGTCTCGAACTGTTCGCGAATGCGGCGTACCTGAAGCAGACACTGAGCAGCCTCGGCGGCGCACCGCCGATCAAGGTTGGTTACTTCCGCTATCGCGGCTTCCTCAAGCAGGGCGATCCGCTCGGCTCCAT
>JACMLX010000269.1 GCA_014379355.1 Gemmatimonadaceae bacterium | reverse complement strand
TTCACGGTCATTCACTACGAGCGTGACGCGACGCTCGCCGCCACGGCGCTCGCGGCGGCCGTCGCGCGCGATTCGTTTCCCTGGCTGCCGCGTTCCAGCGCGCACATCGTGATCATGATCGCGCCCGATGCGGCCGTGTTCCGCGAGTGGGCAGGCCGTTCCGCATTCCCGTGGACCGCCGCGCTCGCGTTCGTGAGTGAACATCGCATCGTGATGCAGGGCCGCAACGCGCCGGCCGACGCGGGTGAGCCGATGCAGGTGCTGCGCCATGAATTGGCGCATGTTGCTCTGTATGACTACCTCGGACCCCTGACGCCACGCTGGTTCGACGAGGGCTACGCCAGTTTTGCGGCCGGGGAGGAACGCACGCAGGGTTTCCTGTCGACCAACGCCGCGCTGGTGTTCCGTGGCATGCCATCGCTCGCGGCGCTCGACACGATGCTCGCCAGTCCGCGCACCACGGACGCACGCGCCGCGTATGCACTGTCACTGCGCGCGGTGAGTGATCTGGCAGCGATCGATCCCGTGCGCGGACTGGCGCCATTGTTCGATGCGTGGCGCGAGCGTCGCAGTTTCGACCTCGCGACGCGACGGGCGTTTGCGCTGACGGCCACGCAGTTCGAGCGCGACTGGCAGCAGCGCACGCGCTGGCGCTTCGCGTTTCTTGCCGTTGCAGCAGATTCGGCGATCGGCACGATCGTCGTCGCCGGGCTCCTCGTGCCGCTGTACCGGAGCCGGCAGAGGAAGCAGCGAGCTCGGCTGGAGGAAATGCGACGGCGGGAGGCGATCACGGAACGGACGAATCAGAGCGTGGTGCTGGACGCGCTGATGCAATCCATCGGGCCGTCCGCGCCATCGTCCCGACCCGATGCTTGACCCACCCGTGCGGGTCGCGTACCCTGCGCACCTTATGGCACTCTCAGAATCAGAAACCCGGCGCCGTCCCTTGTTGTGGTGGGGACTCGCCGCCGCCGCACTCGCGATCGGATACGCCGACCTCGCACGCGGCGGGACCACGTTCGCTCCTGTCTTGCTTGTCATCGGATATTGCGTGCTCGTTCCGATCGCAATTCTGAAGTAAACCAGCGGCACGCACGTGTTCGCCGACGACGGCGACCGAACGTTACGATCCGGTTAAGCGCATGTGCGATGGTGACTTCGCCGCCGTGATGCGCTTGCCCTCGTTACCGGTGGGGGGCACTTTTCGCCGTGAAGGACGCTACCACTGCATGCGGGTGTGGTGTGGTCGAATGCAGAGAGGTAGGCAGTCCGTCGGGCGAATAGCTCAGCTGGTTAGAGCACCTGTCTTACACACAGGGGGTCGGGGGTTCGAATCCCTCTTCGCCCACCTGCAGATCTCGGGGCTGCGGCGCGTCGCGGCAGTTCAATTGGCATCACCATCGTGGAGGTCGTAAGTGAGCGTCCGGATTCCTCAGATCGCCTGGCTGGGTCTCGTCGCCGGCACCATGTCCTGCGCCCTCGAAGCGCAGGTCGCCCGCACGCCTGACCCCAACACGCCGCGGATGATGGTGCTGACGTTCCGTACCGCGGCAACCGGCAACACGGGTGTACAGGCCGCCGACGCGGTGCGGTCGCGCATGAGCTCCGAAGTGCCATATAAGCAGCTGTGGCAGATTCCGAGTGCCGAGATCAATGCGGTGCTCGAAGCCTCCGGCTACAAGAAGGACGAGCCGCTGTCGTCGAACGATGCGCGAGAACTCGGCCGTCAGCTGCGCGCCGATGAATTCATTCAGGGCACCGTCCGCAAGGAAGGCGAGGCGTGGCGCATCGATGCCACGCTTCACCTTGTGCGTGACCCGTCGCTTGCACAGCCGCTCACGACCGCGGCTGGCGCCAAGGCCGGCGACGCGGCCAAGCTGCTGGCGGCCGAACTCGTCGAGGCGCGCAAGCAGCTGGTGCCCGAGCGCAACTGCGTGAACGCCGCACGGGAAAAGAACTGGGAGAAGGCGATGGCCTCCGCCAAGGAAGGCATCGCCCTGTTTCCGAAGGCCGTCATCGCCCGGACCTGCCTGTTGAACGCGATGTTCGAGACGAAGGCCAGCGATGAAGCACAGCTGGCGATGGCGGAGGAAATCCTCACGATCGATTCCCGCAGCCGTCGCGCGCTGTCGATTGCCGGTGACATCTATCGTCGCCGCAACCTCGCCAATCCGCGCGACTCGGCGAACGCGAACAAGATGATTCAGGCGTACACGGGCCTGATCGCAGCTGACCCGACCAACACCCGTCTCGTCGACGACGTCACGAAGGCCATTGCCGGCGCCGGTAACCCGGGCGTCGCACTGCCGATCATTCGCAAGGCCGTCGAGGAGAATCCGGGCGACGCCGCGCTGATGCGGACCCAGTTCCTCGTCGAGCTGGCCGCGCGCGAAACGAAGGCCGCGATCAAGACCGGTTCCGAACTGGCCACGCTCGATACCGCGATGGCCGATACGAACTACTTCTTCCGCATGGCAGCCGCATACCAGGCCGACAGTCAGCCGGCAAAGGCGGCCGAAGTGATTGCGCAGGGTGTCGCGAAGTTCCCGGAGAGCGCGAGCCTGCTGGTCGTCTCGGCGCAGGCGCAGCGTACCGCCGGACAGACGCAGCAGGCGATCGAGACGCTCAAGAAGGCCCTCACGCTGGATGCCAACGTGGAGAAGGGCCAGCTGCAGCTCGCGCAGCTGTACTACGACCTGAAGCAGTCCGACAGCGCGTACGCGGCACTCGTTCGAGCGGACAAGGGTATCGACAGCGTGCTCGTTGGCGACGTGGCCCTGGACCTTGGCAACAAGGCGCAGCGCGAAATCGCGGCGAAGCCCGATGCGACGGACGCCGATTGGACCGGCGTCGTCAACTTCCTGACGCTCGCCGATGCGAACGCGACGAGTCCGGAGCGCAAGCAGCAGGCGAAGTTCCTCCTCGGAACCGTCGCGCTCCGCCGAGGCCAGGCGTTGCTGAAGGCCGGCGGCGAGGCAAAGAATTGCCAGATGATCAAGGCGTCCGGCGAACAGTTGGCGATTGCGCAGGTCAACGTGCCGGCCGGCGGACGATTCGCGCCACAGGCGGCAGGGCAGTTGATGCAGGCCCTCGCAGCGCTGCTGCCGGCGCAGGCGCAGACCGAGAAGGCTGTCTGCAAGTAAGGTGAACGTGATCGGCTGACCAGCGGCAACGTCGCGCCGTCGGCCCTGAACGTGCAGCGCCCACCGGGAGGATTCGGTGGGCGTTCTGCATTTCGTGGCGTGGCCGACGGAATTCGTCCCCGCTCGACCACGATTCGTGGCTAGATTGCCGACGCTGCCCACCCACAGTCTGCCCGCATGATCGCTGCGCCCGAGTCGAACACCGCGCTTGCATTCGCCACATCCTACCATGCCCCCGTGCTGGTGGACGCGGTCCTGCGCGCGTGTCACTCGGCCGCCACCGTGCTCGATGGCACGCTCGGCGGCGGTGGGCACACGGCGGCGCTGCTCGCGGCAGGCAAGCGCGTGACGTCGCTCGATCGCGATCCGGCCGCCATCGCCGTCGCCAGCGAACGACTGGCTGACGACCTGCGTCGCGGGACGCTCGACATCGTGCAGTGCAACTACGCCGACGTGAACAGCGTGCCGGCGCTGGCCGATCGTGCGTTCGACGCCATCCTGCTCGATCTCGGTGTGTCGTCGCATCAACTCGATGACGATACGCGAGGATTTTCATTCCGCGTCGGTGCGCCGCTCGACATGCGGATGGATGCGCGCGGACAGAGTGCCGCCGAGTGGTTGAACACCGCCAATGAGGAGTCCCTCGTGCAGGCGTTTCGCACCTACGGCGATGAGCCGCGGGCCGTTCGCCTTGCGCGCATCGTGGTCGAGCGTCGTGTATTGCGCCCGTTCATGGTCAGTGATGATTTTGTGAATGCCATTCGCGCGACGCTCGGTGCACGCAGCGGCCCCTCCGATTTTGCGCGGCTGTTCCAGGCGCTGCGGATTGCCGTGAACGATGAACTGGCCGGCCTCACGCGCGCACTTCCCGCACTGCGTGATCGTCTCACTCCCGGTGGACTCTTTCTGGTGATGGCATACCACTCCGGTGAAGACCGTCTCGTGAAGCACGCCTTCCGCGACTGGAGCACCGACTGCACCTGTCCACCCCGCGCGCCGTTCTGCCAGTGTGACGGCGTCGCGCTTGGCACGCTGCATACACGCAAGGCCATTCTCGCCGACGCCGGCGAGATTGCGCTCAACCCTCGCGCCCGCAGCGCGCATCTTCGCATATGGCAGCGCGCCGAGTAGCCCCGAAGCGCCGCGGGCGCACCACCGCACTGCTGGTATTGCTCGGCGCGCTGGTCGTCGCCGTTTCCATCATTGCGCGGCGCGCGTACGGCCGTTCACTGCAGCGTGACCTCAGCGGCATCGAGCGCACGCGCACGCAACTGAGCGGCGAAGTGATCAAGCTGGAGGCGGATATCCGGTCCGCGTCCAGTCGCAATCGGCTCGCACCGCTGGTCGAGGCGACACTCGGCATGCGCGTCCCGTCCGATACGCAGGTCATCGACCTGCAGGTCACGGAGGCCCCGCATGTCGCTCCGTGAACGGCTCAACGGACTGCGCGATCGCTTCACGCTCGTCGAGTGGGGTGTGGCGCTGTTCGCGATCGCGATTCTCGCGAAGGCCGCGCATGTGCAGTTGCTGAATGGCACGAAGTGGGCGGATCTCGCGAACCGGCAGCAGACGCGCCTCGAACGACTGCCGGCGCCGCGCGGTCGCATGATCGACGCGACCGGCATGCCGCTGGTCGAGAGTCGCGAACTGGTGTCGTTCAACATCGCACCGAACCAGGTCCGCAAGGAGGAGCGCGCGACGCTCGTTCGCACGCTGCAGAAACTGCGCGCACCACAACCGTATGCGAGGCGCGCGCTCGATACCACGCGCAAGTGGGTCAACCTGCCGGGTCGGTATCCGGTCGGCGATGCCGGGCCGATGATCGGCCTGCGCGGCGTGTACGCGACGTACGAGATGGCGCGCCTGATGGCGATCCAGTCGCGCGGCGTCCGCGCGGTCGTCGGTGGCCTCGATGGTGATCGCCCGATCAGCGGGCTCGAACTCGCGCTCGACTCGTTGCTGCAGGGCGTCACCGGCACGCGACAGCTGATCAAGACGGGGCGCGGCGATCGGCTCGAATCACCGGACGCACCAATGGTCGCGCCGGTGGCAGGGAGTGAACTCACGCTCTCGATCAACTACGGCGTACAGGACATCGCCGAACAGGCGCTCGAGCGCGCGGTGGTGGCGAACGACGCTGACGGCGGGGATGTCGTCGTCCTCGATCCGCGTACCGGTGAAATCGTCGCGCTGGCCAGTCGCACGCGCAATGGCGTCGTCACCAAGCTCACGGCTGTCACCGATCCCTATGAACCCGGCTCGACGCTCAAGCCATTCGTGGTCGCACAGCTGATCGCCGAGGGGCGCACGCGGCCCGATGAAGTCGTCAACACGTTCAACGGTACGCTCAACTATCGCGGCATCCGCAGGATCACCGACGCACACATCGCACCTCGCATGAGCGTCACCGAGGTGCTGGCGCAATCGAGCAACATCGGCATCGTCACGTTGCGCGATCGGATGTCGAATCGCGAGCACTACGAACTGCTCCGGAACCTTGGCTTCGGTGCGTACACCGGGCTGTCGTATCCGGGTGAGTCACCCGGACGCCTTCGCGCGCTCGGACGGTGGGATCAGTTCACGCCATCGTCGATGGCGATGGGCTATGAACTGACGGTCACACCACTGCAGCTCGCGCTGGCGTACGGTGCCATCGCGAACGACGGACTGCTGATGGAGCCGACGTTGGTACGCGAGATTCGCAGGCCCGACGGGACGGTGCGCTGGCGGCATCGTCCACGTGTCGTGCGTCGCGTGTTTTCACCGGCCGTCGCGCAAGGCATGCGCGAACTGCTCAAGCACACGATCACCGAGGGCACCGGCAAGAGTGCATCGCTGACCAAGTTCGCACTGGCCGGCAAGTCGGGCACCACCAAGTTGCTGCGGAACGGGAGCTACAACTCGGGCGACTACACCGCGAGTTTCGTCGGGCTGTTTCCGGCCGATGCACCGCAACTTGTGATTCTCGCCAAGCTCGATCGGCCGCGCGGTGGCCAGGTGTACGGCGGTCTCGTCGCCGCGCCGATCCTGAAGGCGATCATCGAAGGGGCCTTTGCGTCGACGCGCACCGCGATCGATCGTCGTGCGCTGGCCGCGCAGGCGATCCCGGTGCCGATTCCAGCTGATTCCGGTGTCGATACCAGCGGCGCGGTGACGGCCGCCGTGGTCGCGGCGCGTCCACGCCGCGTTCGGACGGAGGCCG
>JACMLX010000268.1 GCA_014379355.1 Gemmatimonadaceae bacterium | reverse complement strand
GCTGGTGGCATCCGCCGCCGCGCGGATCGGACTCGCAAATCACGAAGCGATCGCCGCCGCGAAAGGTGGCGTGATCAGCCTGACGCTGTCCGCCGCCGCGAGTTACGCCGCGAAGCAGGTGCGCGTGAACTGTGTCGCGCCCGGGCTCGTGCGAACACCACTCACCACACGCATCACCAACAGCGCAGCCGGCGAACAATCATCACTCGCCATGCACGCACTCGGTCGGCTCGGAGATCCCGCGGATGTGGCGAACGCGATCGCGTTCCTTCTGTCGCCAGAGAACAACTGGATCACAGGGCAGACGCTCGGCGTGGACGGCGGGCTCGGGACGGTTCGAGCGCGCTGATCGCCATACATCTGCTGCGGTGTGAGGATAGGCTGGAGAGATCGGGAAGTGCGTGGGGCTCACGACTCCACGTACCGCGCACCATCGTCAACCGCGTTGGGTGAGGAGCGCACGGAGCTCACGGAGTGCGCGCGCTGCGACGCTCTGCCCATTCCGCGCCGATTGTCATTTGGAACAGCAGTTCCATCAAAAGTCAGTGGTGTCTCGCACTACACCGGACGTTGCAACTGACGCACTCGGTGCGCTCGGTGCGCTCCGGTCCCCCAAAAGTCGGAGTTCGTCCTGCACGACGAAGTTGGGCTGTGGCGCACTCGGTCACCTCCGCCCGCGCTTTACCCAATGCAGTTCTTGACGCGAAGCGAAGACCGAACGCGTGAGCAACGCGCACTCTCCGGGCTCCTGACCTATCCTCACCCAGCACTTTTGGAGGCGCGCGCTACAGATCCAGCAGCTTGTGCGCGCTGAGGGACGCATACCAGGCGCGGGCGGTGGGCGAGAGCATGCCGGCGAGGCCGCCGACGAGTGCGCCGACGCCGAGGACATAAGGCGTGACGGCGAGCACATTCGGCCATGTGAGCATGACGCCGACCATCAGCGGGACCATCGCGCCGAAGGAGAACAGGAACAGCGCCGTGCGCGAGAATCGCCACGCCTTCAGGCAACTCAGTGCGACGAGCGGCAGTGAAAGATAGAGCGCGCCGATCGCGGGCGCGCCACCGATCGCCGCGGTGACGGCAAGGACAGAACCGGTGATGGCGATCGCAGCGAGTGACACGATCACGATCGTCGGCGGTCGCATCAGCGCAAGCGTTCGAGCGACAACTGTGCGTCTCGCAGGCTGGGGTTCAGCTTGACCGCGAACTGATACTGGACCTTCGCGTCAGCCACCTTGTGCTGACGTTCGTAGATCTGCGCCAGGCGGTAGTGCGCATTCGCGAGCGGGGGATCGCTGGCGTTGCGCTGACCCCGCAGATACTGCTGCAAGGCCTGCACGCCACGATCCATCTGCTCGCCGGTGACGGCGGCGGTGCGACCGATGCTGAACAGCGCGAACATCGGATGCGTTCGCCGCGCCTGCCACCGCGTGATGGTGGCGAATGCCTCGGCCGGTCGATGATCATCCGCCTGCATCGCCGACAGGTTGGCCCAGCCCAGCACACTGTCGGGGAACTGTGTGGTGACCTGCAGCAGGAGCTTCTCGACGTTGACGCGATCGTTGGTGGATGACGCCACCGCGATCTGTGCGCTCAGCCCGCGGAAGGGATTCAGGCGACCGATCGCGGTCGCCTGCTCGGCGGCCTTCACCTTGTCGCCGCCAAGTGGCGGCGGCGCCTCGATCAGAAACTGCATCAAGCCTTCGCGCGCATCGATGTTGCTGCCGTCGAGTGCAATCGCCTTCGTGTAAGCGTCGCGAATGGCGGGTGCGAGCTTCACCTTGAGCGGCGTGGTCGTCGCCATCCGCAGTTGCTGGCCGGACATGTTGCCGACCCAGAGGAATGCGGCGCTGCTGCGCGGATTGCCTTTCGCGGCCGAGTCGAAATGGGCGGACGCACTGTCCCACTGTGACGCCATCACCGACGCGCAGCCCGCAGCGAAGTGCGTCAACGGACTGACGGGTCGCGTCGCGGCCAGGCGCTGAATCGTGGCCTTCGCCGCGGCCACACCGCCAATCGCCCTGTCACACGTTTTCGCGTCGGCAAGGGACTGTGCCCGGACCGACAACGAGAGCATGGCGAGAGCGATGAACGAACCGGCGAATCGACGAAGCATGAGATGGCAACGTGGGAAAACGGCGCGCGACCGACTGTGCTCGACGACATGGGCGATGTCAGCGTGAGCAGTGCCGAGGTGCGGCATCTGCGTCCTACCCCGGTCCGCGCATCACCGGCAACCAGCGCGCCAGCGTCTCGCGGCCCGGGTACCCTGGCACCGTCTCGACAATCCGGCCTGCACTGTCCGTGCGCGCGAACACCGGCGTGCCGGGGATGCGAAAGGTGAGCAGCACCTGATCACTCTCGCCGTCCGGGCCTGCGCTGAAGGCCCCCGACACGCCGAGTGAGCTGAGCATCGTGCGGCCTACCTCTGCCCCTTCAAGAGTGACGACGCGCAGCATCGGGACACCGTCACGCCCCTGCAGTGCCGCAATGTCCTGCAGCGATTGCCGACAGAAGGAGCAGGTCCGGGAGTTGACCATCAGGATGGCCGGTGCGCCCTTCGGCGCGAAGGCGACCCGAGTGCCGGCCGAGTCACGCACGAGCAGGTCCGTCACAGCCGACCGGGCCTGGCCGACGGCCGGATCGTTCGCGAGTCCCACCTGCGGTGAGGGGCGATCCACCGCGAACCGACCCACCAGCAGCAGGCCAAGCGCGCCGGCAATCACCCACGCCAGCATCTCGCGTTTCGCGATTCGCTCAGGCCCGGACATCGCTACGCCCAGCTCTCGGCTTCGTCGGCGAGTTCGTCTAGCAGCTTCACGTACGTATCGTATCGAACCGGCGAAATGTCGTCCCGCGCCAACGCGTCGCGCACCGCACATCCCGGCTCGACGACATGCACACAGTCTGCAAACCGGCACTCGCCGAGGTACGGGCGGAACTCCGGGAAATAGCCGTCGAGGTGTTCGGCGGTCAGACCCCACATGCCGATTTCGCGCAGCCCGGGCGTGTCCACCACGTAGCCACCGCTCGGCAAGGGATGCAGCAGCGCTCCGACCGTCGTGTGGCGGCCCTTGTTCACACTCTGGCTGATCTCGCCCACGCGCAGATCGAGTCCGCTGAACATGGCGTTCATCAGGCTGCTCTTGCCCACGCCGCTCGGTCCACTGAGCGCGGTGGTGCGACCTTCAAGCACCGCGCGCAAGGCGTCGAGTCCCCGGCCGGTTGCGGTACTGGTGACATGCACGGGATACCCCGCCCGTTCGTAGTCGGCAAAGCGAATTCGCGCGCTTTCCGGCGACACGAGGTCGGACTTGTTGATCACGACGCGCGCAGCGATGTCGTTCGCCTCAGCGATGATCAGAAAGCGGTCGAGCATGCGCGGGTGCGGTTCCGGGTTCGCGGCGGCGAACACGACGAGCACCTGATCGACATTGGCCGCGACGATGCGCTGGCCGTAGCCGCCACCGGGTGCGCGACGAGCAAGCTGAGACCGGCGTGGAAGAATTCCTGAGATCGCCCAGCCGATGCCGTTGTCCTGCGGTTCGATCTGCACGTCATCGCCGACGGCGAGCTTGAGCGTCGGGACGTCACTCTCCTCGCTGCGTTCGTCGCGCCGCTCGGTCCGGGTTTTCCCGGTCACTCGAGTGCGCACACCGTCACGATCGGCGCGAGCCTGCTTGCCCTTCGCGTCATCGAAGCGCTTGAGGCGCCCGCGCAATGCGGCATCGATCACCACCCCATCGGTACGTCGCACGCGCCACACGCCGCCGGTGCCACTGAGCACGATGCCGAGGTTGTCGGCGATCGGAACCTCGGGCTCAGTCATGGGAATGATCGGCGGCGGTGCTGTCGTCGCGCATCACATCGAACCAGCGACGGGTCGGCTTCGGTGCGGATTCGGCGATGCGCAACTCGAGCAGTTCGCGCACCTGCTGGAGCGTGAGCGCACCGAGCGCCGCGCGTGCCGCGTCACGTGTGCCGGCCCGCGCGAGATAGTCCGTTTCGAGGTGGCCCTCGACTCCCGACGCACCAAGCCGACGCCAGCGCAGGAACAGGAGATACGCCGCCCACTGCGTGCCGGCGTCGTTCACCTGATCGGCGCTCAGCTCCACGGAATACGAGAATCCGTCGCTGCCCTCGAATGCTGCCGGCCGACCGTGTACCAGCGCGTAGCCGCCGATGGTGTTGGCATCGCCGAGGCTGTGGTCGGCGGGCAGGTGCTGCCCACTCACGCGCTCACCCTGCACACGTCATGACGCCATCACGCGCTGCTCCGCCCACCGATCCATTCCTTGACCACGTTGCCGGTCATGAAGGCGACATTGGCCGGACGTTCTGCGAGTCGGCGCATGAGATACGGATACCACTGGGTGCCGAACGGCACGTAACAACGCATGCGATACCCATCGCGAACCAGGCCTTCCTGCAGATCGCGTCGCACTCCGTACAACATCTGGAATTCGTACCGATCGCTGGCGATGCCCTTCTCCTTCGCGAAGCGACGCGCTTCGGCGATGATCTCCTCGTCGTGCGTGGCGAGACCCGGATAGTTGCCGTGCTCCATCAGGTGATGCATGGCCGTGACGTAGTTCCGGTCCACGTCGGCCTTCTCGGGAAACGCGACCGCGGGCGGTTCCTTGTAGGCACCCTTGCAGATGCGCACGCGTGCGCCGAGTTCGATGGCGCGCTTGACGTCGGCTTCGGTGCGGAAGAGATAACTCTGCAGCACGATGCCGACGTTGGCCTTGAAGTCGGGATAGAAGTGTTGCTCGAACAGGTCGAGCGTCTTCTGCGTGTAGGCGCTGGACTCCATGTCGAGGCGCACGAAGCTGCCGTAGCGCTTCGCCCGCTCGAGGATCTCGCGCGTGACCTTGATGCAGAGCGCGTCGGAGATGTCCATGCCCATCGCGGTGAGCTTGAGCGAGACGTTCGCGTCCAGGTTCTCGCGCTCGATGAGATCGAGCAGCTTCAGGTATTCGGCTTGCGATGCATACGCTTCCTTCTCGTTGGTGGTGCTTTCACCGAGCAGGTCGAGTGACGCCGAGATGCCTTTCGCGTTGAGGCCGCGCACCGCCTCGATGGCACTCGTCACCGACTCGCCGGCGACGAATCGCGATGCGAACGATTTCGCCATGCCGTTGTGGCGGACGAAATTGAAGATGCCCTGCTGATTGGAGAGGTACAGAAGCGCGTTGCGCAGCATCAGAACGCAGGGAGACGGGTAAACACGTCAGCGCAGTTCTGGCCGACGTCAGACCGGGAAATATAGCCCGACCGGTCCAGGAATCCCGTCAGCGGGACGTGATGCGTGTCATGATACGCATCACGGGATGGTACTTCCCCATCAGCAGGCGCTCGTCGAAGAGATTCCAGGTCGTGGCACCATCGTTGGACTGCGGTTCCAGCAACTGGGCGGCGACCAGCACCTGCCGCTGCGTGCCGGGCACCCAGCGGAAGTCGGCCGACGGCAGCATGCGCATCCGGACCCACTTGCCGAGCACCTTGACCTCGCGGTGGCCCTGAAACGCGCGCGCCACGCGATCCACGGAATCGAGCTGGAACCGCTCCACGTCGAGCGTCCGGTTGCTCGGCATGCGGACACCGACCTTCACGCCGTGGCGCTCGAGCAGCGACACCACGGCGGTGTCGCGCGCCTCGACCAGCCATCCGCCCGGTGGGACGGCGACCTCCCGTGTCGCCTCGAAGCGATCGTGCACGGGCATCCACTGCGGACGGATGCGCCCCGTGCGCTTGATGCCGAGCGGCACGCCGGGTTCGGCGCCGAGACTGTCGGGATCGACCGCCAGATCCTCGACCAGGACACTGTCGCTGAACGGTCGCGTGGTGATGCGTGTGTCGAGTACGACGCCGCGTGCCGCGATGCCGGAGGTGAGTGCACGACGCGTCGCCGTCACGCGTGCGAGAATGGTCGGGTCGGCGCCGACGGTGCCGAGCAGTTCACGCACGAACGCGTAGGTGCTGTTGACGCGTGTGGCAAATGGGTCGTGCGAGAACGCTTCGCTGAGTATCGAGATGCCGCCAGTGAGGCCGAAGTAGTTGCTGCCGAAGCGGGGCCGGGAGTCGTACGTGAACCAGCCTTCCTTGTCGGCATCGAGCGAGACTTCGCGTGCGAACGAGTTGCTGAAGTTGCCGTACGGATAGGTCTTGACGCCCTTCCGCCAGAGCCGACGCCGGATGCCGGCCAGCAGCGTGTCACTGGTGAAGCGTGCGAGAGGTGCACCGGGATGCAGTGACGGTGACCAGGTCAGGTTGAAGCCGTGATAGCTGCCGTCGGTGGTGTGCAGGTCGACGAACACATCGACGCCCCCGTTCGTCAGCAACGGCAGCATCGCGCGCGTCTCGGGCGCTTCGGCCTTGATGTAATCACGATTCAGGTCGAGGCCATCGCCATTCGGCCGTTCACCGACGACGGCAGGACCGAGTTGTGCCCCGCGATTGCGTGACTGCGGGCCGAGCGCCTCGTTGCCATCGGCGTTGTACATCGGGACCACGATCAGCGTGAGGCTGTCGAGCAGGTTTGGCCGTGCATCGGTGACGATCGTGCGCAAGAGCGCGAGCACCGCTTCCTTGCCCTCGACTTCACCGGCGTGGATGTTCGCCTGCAGCAGGACGACCGGCTTGCGACGTGTCGGCGTGAGGAGCGGGGCACAGGAATCCACGGCGCGATTGACGCGCGCACACACCGTGACGGCCATCAGCGGCCGACCCCGCGGCGACGCACCGATGCGTGCGATGCGCATGCTGCGATTCGGCGCCGCCTTCGCTTGCACCGAATCAAGAAACGCCATCGCCTCTTCGTACGTCGTGGTCTCGCAGAAGCCAGTACGTTCGGCGCGCGTGGCAGGGGACGGCATCGGCGATGGCATCGCCGGTGTGCAGCGCCATGTTGGAACGCGCGACGCCGTACGCACCGCCTCGCCCGCAATCCGCCGCCGCTCCGCGTCGTCATCCGGCGGCGGCGTGCGGGGTGGCACACAGGCCGTGACGGCCAGGCTGGCGCCCAGCAGCGCGAAGGCCGTCTTCACAGGTTCTCGCGCACGAAACGCGTCAACGACTCGTAGAGATGCACGGTGGTGTTCCCGCCGCTGATGGAATGGGTGCGATTGGGATAGAACAGCTGCTGCATCGGTCGATTGGCGCGCACCATCCGCTCGATCAGCTGCATGGAGTTCTGCGGATGCACGTTGTCATCACCCGTGCCGTGGACGAGCAGGAATCGTGCGCGGATACCGGCAACGGCGTGCAGCGGCGCCGTCTCCTGATAACCGGCCACATTGTCCAGCGGCGTCCACATGAAACGCTCCGTGTAGATGCTATCGTACAGCCGCCAGTCAGTCACGGGCGCCACGGCGATGACGGCCCTGAACAGGTCTCCGCCCTGTCCGGCGACCATCGTCGCCAGATAGCCGCCAAAGCTCCAGCCCCAGAATCCGATGCGCGACGCGTCGGCCCACGACTGTCGGCTGAGCCATCGGGCCGCGTCCATCTGGTCCGCGGCTTCCTGGAGGCCGAGGCGCAGCTGTGTCGACTTGCGGAAGGCGCGTCCACGGAACGCCGCGCCGCGATTGTCCACTACCACAATGACGTACCCCTGCTGCGCCAGCATCACGTGCCACAGATAGCGTGAACCCCCCCATTGATCGATCACCAGCGGTGCCGCGGGCCCACCGTAGGCGTGCATCAGCACCGGATATTTCCGGGTGCTGTCGAAGCCCGGCGGAAGGACGCGATAGGCGTCGAGCATGGTGCCGTCGGGCATCGGCACAGTGAACAGCTGCGGCGGCTGCACGTTGGTCGAGACCAGACGCGCTCGCACGGCCGCATTGTCGCTGAGCTCCCGCAGTGTCGTCATTGTCGGCAGCGCGACGACTGACACGCTGGGCGGCACACCACGTCGCGACCACGCATCGAACATGTACGCCGCCGTCGGGCTGACGAGCATCGCGTGCGAGCCATCAGTCCGCGTCAGTCGCTCCGACTTGCGTCCGTCGAGCGAGACACGCATCAGCTGTTGCTGCGTGGCAGTCGGCCACGCCACCTGCACGTACGCGGCGCCGGCCTTCTCGTCCACCGCCAGCAGGTCGAGCACGTCCATGCTGTCGCGCGTGATGCGCGTCACGAGGCGACCGTCGCGACGATAGAGATAGTACTGCTGCCATCCGCTGCGATCACTGCGCAGCAGGAAGCGCTGATGATCCGCCAGCCAGACGACCGGCTCACCGTCGGGACTCACATAGGCCGAATCACGTTCGCTGACGACGAGACGACCGTTGCCGCTGGTCGCGCTGACCAGCAGGACATCGAGCCGTGTCTGCCGCCGCGGCATGCGCAGCACCGCAATGGAATCGGGGTCGAGCCACTCCATGCGCGTGATGTACTGCCCTGTGTCAGGGCCGACATCGAGTGTGTGCCGGCCAGTGCCATCCGCACCGATCACATGAATCGTGACGCGCGAGTTCGCCTCGCCGGCTTTCGGATATCGCAGCGTCGAGACGCGCGGATACGTCCCGAGATCATCGACGATCGGATACGCCGGCACTGCACCCTGATCGAAGCGCCAGAACGCGAGTCGCTTGCTGTCCGGGCTCCACCGGAATGCATCACGAAGGCCGAGTTCCTCCTCGTACACCCAGTCGGTGGTGCCATTGATGATGTCGTCGCTGCCGTCGGTGGTGAGTCGCGTCTCGACACCGGTGCGCAGCTGCTTCACCCACAGATCATTGCCTCGACCATACGCCACCGAATTGCCGTCGGGAGAAAACCTGGCGAACATCTGCAGATTCGGATCGGACGCACCGCTCGCCAGGCCGGTCGCGAGAAAGCCGGGACCGACGGAAGGGCGGGACGTCGACAGCATCATGCTGCTGACGAGTGGAGTCAGCACCTTCGTCGCAAGGTCCACGACGTGGTACACACCGCGCGTGTTGGTGCGCCAGACGCGCACCGATGAATGAAAGATCAGCGCCTTCGTTTCGTCGGCGGACAGCGTCACGTCCTCGACGTCGATCGCTGTTCCGGCACTGTCCCTCAGCACACTCGCCGGCACCAGCACGGTCTCTGCGCCGGAGACGACATTCACCTTCACCAGCGATGTGCCGCCGATGTCGTTCTTCACGCTCAGATAGCTGCGCCCGTCCTTCATCCACTGGACAAAAGGCAGTCCTTGCGTGGCAAATTCACGCGACCGGAAAATGCGTTCGACGGTCAGTGGCGCCGTGGCCGATGGCGATTGTGCAGACGCTGCGGACGCACCGAGCAGCGCTCCTGCGAAGCACCGGCGAACCACGGAGAACATCGTCATGAGGTCGTCAGTAGGTGGAGCGCTACTCGTTCGGAATCGGGGGCATGCGGCGCCCCTCGCCTTCGAGCCGATATACCGCCACCGGCGAGCGCCACGCCGTGGAATCACGATCGCGATACGCGATCACGTACCACCGATAGTTCTGCGACAGCGAATACGTGAACGAGTCGGGCAGGAACACCTGCGTGTCGGCCGTGACGGAGGAGAAGACCGGCACTTCCACGGAATCGGAGACCACCACCTCGTACCGCGAGATGCCGGGTGACGGGTGCCATGCGATCCGGCGGTCGGTGGCCTTCACGTAGCCGATCGGGGATGCGAGCGCGACGGTGACGCCCTCCTTTCCCGGTGTGACGGGAATTTGGTCCGCCGGTTTGCAGCCGGCGGCCGCCAGGAGCATGGGGAGTACGCGCAAAAGCGTTGCGCGCACGGTCGAGCGGGATCTCATGAGTGTCGTCGGGTTCGGGATCGTGGGCGTGCCGGCGCAGGGCGCGAACCGGGCGTGTGACCGGCAGCTGCGATGGTCGGCACGCGACCCAGGAGGAGCGCGCCGGCGACGGAAGCGACGTCGCGGGCCGAGTTGCTGAGCACGGCCGCCGCACGATGCTGCTGCGGGTCCATTGCGACGTATGCCGAGAATCCCGGGGCCAGTTGCGCGTCGTGCCAGTAGATGTCGCGGCCGTCGAGCCGCAAGACACGCCATCCGAGTGCCACCGGAAGCGTTGGATCGGGACCGAGACTGCGAGTTCGCATCATGAGAGCAAACGTACTGGCCAGCGGACCACGGATGGTGTCGCTGGCGGCGATGGCGAATCGGGTCATCGCAACTACGGTGGCGCGCCACGAGCCCGGCGTATCGGCCGTGCCGGCGACGGCAGTCCCGTCAGGGCGG
>JACMLX010000034.1 GCA_014379355.1 Gemmatimonadaceae bacterium | reverse complement strand
GCCGGCGAAGTAGCTTTTTGCGCTGAACTTCGGGGCTTCGCACAGGCGACAGGGGCACGTAGAATTCCACTGCAGTCGTCGAAACACTTTTCACGCGGGCCCCGCGTGAAAAGTGTTCGCGCGGATACTGTAGTGCTCTCTGTGCCTCGCTGCGAGACAAGCAGTGCAGAACGATCACAGATTCCGACGAGTGATCTCGGCGACCGCGAAGTCGGCCGCGCGCGCGCTGAAGGCCATGTAGGAGAGTGATGGATTCTGGCACGCGGCCGACGTCATGCAGGCGCCGTCGGTGACGAAGACGTTGGGCGCGTCCCACACCTGGTTGTGCTTGTTGAGCACCGAGTTCTTCGGGCTGGTGCCCATGCGCGCCGTGCCCATTTCGTGAATGCCCTGTCCCATGGCGTAGCCATAATCGAAGGTTTTCACATCCTTCACACCGGAAGCGGTCAGCATCTCCGCCATGTCGTTCATCATGTCGACCCGCATCAGGCGTTCGTTCTCGCCCGGCTGCGCATCGATACTGAGCACGGGCAGGCCCCACTTGTCCTTCGTCGTCTCGTCGAGTGTGACCGTGTTGTCGTGGTTCGGCAGAATTTCGCCGAAGGCGGTGCCGCCGATGGTCCACTGTCCGGGTTCGGCCATGCGATCCTTGAATTCGCCACCGATGGCCATTTCCGCGACGCCGCGCGCCCAGCTTTCGCGACTTGCGCCCCCTTCGTAGCCGAAGCCGCGCAGGTAGTTGCGCTTGTCGCCCATCAGGTTGCGATACCGCGGGATATAGCTCGGATTCGGACGCTGTCCGACCTGGATCCGGTCAGTGAACATGTCATCCAGCCGGCCCTCCGCACCGAGCCGGAAGTGATGATCCATCAGGTTGTGACCGAGTTCACCGGAGCTGCTGCCAAGTCCACCGGGCCAGACGTCCGTGGCCGACCGGAGCAGGAGCCAGGTGGAGTTGAGCGTCGACGCGCACAGGAAGATCACGCGCGCGTCGTACTCGATCGCGGCACCGGTGAGCGCATCGATCACGCGCACGCCGGTCGCACGCTTCGTGTTCCTGTCGTACACGACTTCACTCACGATCGAGTGCGGCTTGAGCGTGAGGCGGCCCGTCTTCATTGCGGCAGGCAGTGTGGATGACTGCGTGCTGAAGTAGGCGCCGTACGGACAGCCAAGCCAACAGGCATCACGCGACTGACAGGCACCGCGCCCGGGCAGCGGCCGAGTGAGGTTGGCGGTACGACTGGAGATCATGCGACGATGCCCGTCGTACATCTTCCCGAGCTTTCCGGCGAACCATTCCTCGGCGCAGTTGAGCGGCATCACCGGCTGGAAATCGCCGTCGGGCAACTGCGGCAGCTGTTCGATGGATCCGGCGATGCCGGCGAACTTCTCGACATGACTGTACCACGGATCCATCTCGGCATACCGGATCGGCCAATCGGTCCCGATGCCCTGCTTCGCGTTCGCCTCGTAGTCCAGGTCACTCCAGCGAAAGCTGCAGCGTCCCCACATCAGCGAGCGACCGCCGACCTGATAGCCGCGATACCAGTCGAACCGCTTCACTTCCGTGTACGGTGCGTCCGTTTCGTTGACCCAGAAGTCGGGATTCTTTTCGTTGAGTGCGAAACGACTGCGCTCGAGCACCGGATGCGAGGCGCGCATGGCGCGCGTGGCGCCGCCGCGATGCGGATATTCCCACGTGCCCTTGGTCGCGTTCGTGTAATCCGTGATGTGTTCGACGTTGCGGCCGCGTTCGAGCATCAGGACGCGCAAGCCCTTTTCGGTCAGTTCCTTCGCCGCCCAGCCACCGGCTATTCCGGATCCGACCACAATCGCATCCCAGGTTTCTGCCACCGACACCTCCGCACGCCGTCATGAGTCCACACAGGTCGCCATCGACACGCTGCCGACGCGCAGAGCCAAGTTGGCATGCGTGCGCATCGACCGCCATGCGGCCTCGCGTGGGGGATGGCCGGTGATGGAGAGTCCATGCGGAGGTACCGGATGGCCGTCCGCCAGATGTACGTTCCCGACGCGCGGCCGGGTGGCGGCGCCTCGCTCCGACGCCTGATTCCTCGAACGCCGTGCCTCCCGATGCGTCATTCCCAGATGTGTGCGTTCGTGCTGCTGCTCTGCGCCGCGTGTGCGCCGCGTACGCCCGTCGTCTCGGCGGCGATTCCGGCCACCTCTCCCGATCCCGCCATGGCCCGTCAGCGCGCCGCCGACTCCGCGTTCCAGAACGACTACGCGAACTTCGCGCGGTACCGCGCAGCGAACATGCAACTCGGCGCCCCGGCCGCTGGCGAGCAACGCGTGGTGTTCATGGGCAACTCGATCACTGAGGGGTGGGTCCGCTATTTCCCGGCGATGTTTCCCGGCAAGCCCTACGTCGGGCGCGGCATCGGGGGACAGACGACGCCACAGATGCTGGTGCGATTCCACGCCGATGTCATCGCGCTCCGACCGGCGGTGGTCGTGATCCTTGGCGGCACGAACGATATCGCCGGCAACACCGGGCCGTCCACGATCGAGATGATCGAGGACAACCTGATGGCGATGACGGAAATCGCGCAGGCGAACGGGATTCGTGTCGTGCTCTCATCGGTGCTGCCGGTGTTCGACTATCCGTGGAAGCGCGGCCTGACGCCGGCGCCGAAGATCGTCGCGATCAACGCGTGGATGAAGGCATACGCGGCGCGGGTCGGCGCCGTGTATCTCGACTACCACGGCGCGATGCGTGACGACCGCGAGGGCTTGCGCGCCGGTCTCGGTGACGACGGTGTGCACCCGAACGAAGCAGGCTATCGCATCATGGCCGACCTGGCGGCGAAGGCGATCGCCGACGCGCTCAGCCGCCGCTGACCCCGGCCCACACCGGCGCGCGACACATCATCAGATATACAGACCACAATATCCTTTTATGACTCCAGTCCGTCCGATGGTCCCTCGGCGATTTGCCGCTGTCCTGCTGTGTGCCGCTGCGGTCAGTCTCACCGCGTGCATCCGGATCATCGCGAACGCCGGGCCGAGGCCCGCGCTGGCGGTCGTGAATGCGCGGATCTGGACGGGCGTGAGCGCGCAACCCTGGGCGCAGGCGCTCGCGGTCGACACGGTGGGTCGCATCACTGCCGTCGGCACCACCGCGCAGGTCACACGATTGAGCGCGGTCACCGTGATCGATGCCAAGGGCCAGATGGTGGTGCCCGGATTCATCGATGCGCATGTGCACTTCGTGGACGGTGGGTTCGCGCTGGCCTCGGTC
Source organism: Gemmatimonadaceae bacterium (assembly GCA_014379355.1). Classification (GTDB taxonomy): domain Bacteria; phylum Gemmatimonadota; class Gemmatimonadetes; order Gemmatimonadales; family Gemmatimonadaceae; genus JACMLX01. The sequence continues at coordinate 18,218 of JACMLX010000034.1, read as the reverse complement.
CAACTGCGCGACGCGAAGTCGAAGGCCGAGTTCATCGGTCGCATTCGCGACTTTGCGCGGACGTTGCCGAAAGGGGCGTGGATCACCAATGGGGATTGGGATCACACCAACTGGGGCGGCGACCTGCCGCAACGGAGCTGGATCGACTCGGTGACGCCGGACAACCCGGTCTGGATCAACCGCCTCGACGGGCACATGCACCTCGCCAACTCGCTGGCACTGACTGCTGCGCACCTGACGCGCGAAGCGACGGAGGTGGCAGGCGGCGAAATCGTGCGTGATGCGAATGGCGAATTGACCGGCGTGCTGAAGGACAATGCGCAGGGTCGCGTGTTCGCCGTCGTTCCGACACCCGCGCCTGCGATCGAGGATCGTGCGCTGGACGCGGCGATGGCGTACGTGGCGTCGTACGGCGTGACGAGTGTACACAACATGGGCAGCTGGCACGACCTGGCCATCTTCCAGCGCGCGCATGGCACGGCGCGCCAGAAGACGAGGATCCATGCGGCGATTCCGCTGTCGGACTGGACGCGGCTGCGCGACACGGTCGCGCTCCGAGGTCGCGGCGATGACTGGCTGCGCATCGGTGCGCTGAAGGGCTTTGCGGACGGCTCACTCGGTTCGCACACGGCGGCGATGTTCGACGGCTTCACCGACAAACCTGCGGATAAGGGGTTCTTCGTCACGCCGCCAGAGAGCCTCTACGCGCGCACGCTCGGCGCAGACAAGGCCGGGCTGCAGGTGATGGTGCACGCGATCGGCGATCGGGCGATCGCGACGCAACTCGATGTGTTCGAGCGCGTCGCAAAAGCGAACGGTCCGCGGGATCGCCGCTTCCGCATCGAGCATGCGCAACACATCGGCCCGCGCGACATGGGGCGATTCGCGAAGCTGGGTGTCATTCCGTCGATGCAGCCCTATCACGCGATCGATGACGGTCGCTGGGCGGACCAGGTCATCGGCGCCGAGCGCGCGTCACGTACGTATGCGTTCCGCTCCCTGATCGATGCGAAAGCATCGCCGGCGTTCGGATCCGACTGGTTCGTGGCGCCACCGCGTCCGTTGGAGGGGATCTATGCGGCCGTGACGCGTCGCACACTCGATGATCGCATGCCGAACGGGTGGGTGCCGGCACAGAAGATCACGGTGGAGGAAGCGCTGCGCGCCTACACGGCGGGGAGTGCGTTCGCCGGATTCGACGAGGCCAATCGCGGCACGCTGTCGATCGGGATGCTGGCCGATTTTGCCGTGCTGGAGCGCGACATCACCGCCATTCCGCCGGACCAGATTCGCACCGTGCGCGTGATGCGCACGGTGGTTGGCGGACGGACGGTGTTCGAGCGGCCATGATGCGCGGAGCGAACGACCGTCAGCGCACCAGTGGCGCCGGCGGGATCGTGACGCGACCGATCGTGCCCTGATCGGTGCCGAACCAGATCTGTCGCGTGGCCGCATCGAACGTCATGTGGCGAATCGTATTGGGCCCCGGCCGGCCGACGGGAATCGGTGTGCCGAAGGTTTTTGCACGCGTGTCGAATGCGACGAGGGTGACGGGCGTGTTCATCTGCCCGTTCTGCGACAGCCACACGACATCACGATCGTCGGTCGCCATGCCGTAGGGCAACGCGAGGCCGCCGGCGGGCATCGCCCACTCCTCGGTCGCGCCGGTGCGCGGATCGAGATGGCCGACGAAGCCGCGCGAATAATCACCCCAGTAGATCTGGTCGTTCGATGTGATCGCGATGCGACGCGGTCGCGTCCGTTCGGTGCCGATGGTGAACGTCTTGATCTGTGCGCTGCCCGGCTCGATGGTCGCAAGTTTGTTGGTGCCGAACAGATCGAACCACGGCTGTCCCCTGGAATCCAGGACGATGCCGTAGGGCTTCGTTCCGTCGCCGGTGCGCCAGATGCGGAACCGGCCGGTGGTGGGCTCGAAACGCCCGACGACACCGGAGTTTTGCGCGGTGAACCAGGCAACGCCGGTCTTCCGGTCGAAGATCATGGTGTGCGGATCGCGCACCGTGCTGTCGGGAATCAGGAAGGTCGTGAGCTTGCCGGTGGCCGGATCGAGTCGCACGAGGCGGTTGTTGCGGTTGCCGGTGAACCAGACCATGCCTTTCTCGACGACGAGATTGTGCGGATTGGTGCCGGCGTCGATTTCGTAGCGCTTGAACTGGCCCGAGCGCGTATCGAGGTGTGCGATGTAGTTGCCGTTCTGTCCGACGAACCAGACGCGTCCCTGCGCATCAGCGTACGGGTCACGAGGCCGCGTGTCGGCGCCGTACGGCACCGCCCATTCGAGCAACTCGGGTGAGGCCGAGGCCGAGGGTGTTCCCGCGACGGTGGACTGCGCGCTGAGCGCAGCGGCGTGGGTCAGGGTCAGCGTCAGCGTGACGACGGACGCGAGGGCGACGGCAGTGCGCATGTGTGCTCCCGGAAATGGCCTCCCAATGTACGCGCGGGCGGCCCTGGAGTGTTGGATCCCGCACGGGTCCTGTCGGGTGATCCGCCTCTCGATCAAGCGACTTCACGATCCGCACACCGTACCCGACGCCGCGTGAGCCGTTTTGACGGCGAAATGCGCGTGATCAGGTGAGGACGCTTCGGGTCCGGCCCGGTCGGGTCAGCCAGGAGCAGCGGTCGCTGATGCGGCCGGTCCGTCACCCCAATCGCACCCCGCCTCCGATGTCCCGCGACGCCGTCACGTTTGTCTGGCCGGGCGACCTGCACCTCGATGTCGCCGGTCGCGACAACCACACCACCGCGCTCTGGATGGCCGACGAAGTGTCGACGCTCATCCGGCCCGATTTCGTGCAGTTCGCCGGCGACAACGTGCAGCACGCGCGCGACTCGGAATGGGCGCTGTTCGAGGAAGTCACGTCGAGGCTGACGGTGCCATGGCATGCACTCGTCGGTGATCATGATGCGCATCACGATCCGGGATGCCACGCGTATCAGTCGCGCCTCGGTGCGACATACAAGGCGTACACCGTCGGCGGGGTGCGTTTCATCTGCCTCAACTCGATGCAGAGCAAGCCGCTCGGCATGACGCCGGCGCAGGTGCTCTGGTTCCGCTACGAAGTGGACGGGGCCGTGCAGCGCGGTGAACGCGTGGTGGTCTTCCAGCATCACTATCCGTTCCAGATCATGGAGGACTTCGGCAACGCTCCCGGCATGGTGGCCTGGCGGAAGATCATGCAGACGCGACCGATCATGGCGGTGTTCTCCGGTCACACGCACTACGGCCAGATGGCGAACGACGGACGCAACGTGTACGTCGCGACGCGTTCGATCGGCGAGCCCGAAGGTGGACCGGCAGGGTACGCCGTCGTGACCATCGACGATGACACGCTGGCGATCGTCTATCGGAGCGTGGAGGATCGCGGACCGGTGGTGCAGATCACGTCACCGCGCCGCCTGATCCTCGCGACGACCGCGGATCACATCGTGACCGGTCCGACGGAGGCACGCGTGCGGCTCTGGTCCACCGATCCGGTGACATCGGTCGAAGGGCGTGTCGACGGTGGGGCGTGGACCGGCTACAGCGCTGCGCGCGATGGCGGCTGGCACGGCCCGATCGCCGGCGACACGCTGTCCAAGGGGCAGCACACGCTCGAAGTCCGCGCCACCGACAGCGCCGGCGCGACCGGCAGCGACACGCTCGTGTTCATGGCCGACCTGACGGGCCGCTACAACCCGATTCCGGCCGTCGATCCGGTCGTGACCACTACGAAGTTCTGCTGACACGTCGGCTTTCACTCACCCCTTCGACACTTCGCGTGCCATGATGAACAACGCTGTGACGTCCGACGCGCCCACGGAAGACAGTTTCATTTCCGTCCTGTACGACATCGCCAAGAAGCATCCGGTGATCTTCATCGCGCTGTTCCTGCTGCCCCTGATCGCGCTGCTGATCTCGCTCGGCATGAAGTGGCACTACGTCTTCACCGACACGACGCATTACCTGCGCAACTTCACGATGGACAGCACGGGCGTGTGGAGTGACAAGAAACCGTACTTCAATCCCGGCGTCGACCGCTACGTCCGTGAGCTCGACATCGCCGGCCTGCTGGGTGGCATCGTCGGTATCTTCGTCGGTCTCTACATCACGGTCACGACCGAGAAGCTGAATCGCCAGAAGGATCGGCTCAATCAGCAGGAGATGGACCGCATCAAGACGCAGACCTCATTGCTGGTGCAGGCCACCGAATCGCTCAACACGCTGATGATCGACGTGAGTGGCAAGGTGAACGAGAAGGTGCAGCTCATGGAAGGGACGGGTGAGGTGCTGGGCGGCATCACGAAGGTGATCGAGTCGGTTCGATCGCAGGGCAATCACCTGCTCGTGCTCTCCAACACCGCGCGCATCGAAGGGGTGTCCCAGTACCGCATGGAATACGTTGCGAAACACGCGAACCTCAAGCCGCACGAGCTGAAGAACGCGACGCAGTTCGACTATTCACGCAAGGCCGAAGCGCTGCAGCGGGATTGCACCGACGTCGAGAACAAGATCAAGGAAGTCTCGATCTACCTGCGCAATCTCGGGGCCGATGCGCGCGTGCAGTTCGTGACACTCAATGATCAGGCGCAGGCAGCCGTCGCGCATCCGTTCCTCAAGTATCTCGGCAAGGTGTTCAACGAACACGTCATCGTGGAGACGTACCGGCCCGGCAGCAATGTGGCGCTGAACGACATGGACGGTGTGCCGCACCACAAGCGCTTCCTGGTACCGGCATCCAACGGTGACATCCCGAATGCGCAGGAATTCCTCGTGCAGCGCCTGTACGAGCAGCAGGGGCAGGCGATCCGCGAGATGCAGGAACTGGGCATTCGCGTCACCAAGCTCGCCAAGACGCTGCCGGTGCAGCTCTTCATCTCCGCCCCGATCGAGAACAAGCCCGGCATCTACAAGGGACTGTGCGTGTGCATCCTCGGCAGCGGCTCGAGCACGAGCGGCCGCGCATCGAAGCTGACGGCGTTCCTGACCGACGACCCGCACATCGTGGCGTCGATGACGGAGCTGTTCTTCGACTACGAGAACGATGCCCAGATGGCGACACGCGAGTTCATGCGTCCAGTACTGACGTGATCGCGAACGCGACGAGCGCTGTGCGATGAGCACCTTTCATCTGATCCGGAAGCTGTGGCCGTTCATCCGGAAGTACCAGCGCAGCCTCGCACTGGCGCTGGTGCTGACGATGATCGGCGCCGTGCTGGCGCAGGTGACGCCGCTGGTGATGGAATACTCCGTCAACACGGTGCAGGGACTGCTCGACAAGCCGGTGGATCGGCGGCAGATCATCCGGATCGTGGGAACGCTGGTGGCCGTGCTGCTGGGCAAGGAGATCCTCAGCCTGGGCTTGACGCTCTGGCGCAGCTTTCTCAGCGACGGAATCCGGTTCCGGTTGTCGGGTGACCTCTACAACTACACCATCGGACGAATCGTCTCGTACCACCTGACGTTCTTCGCGCTGTCGCAGAACCAGACCGGCAAGCTCGAGAAGCGCATCGACAAGGGCATCGAGAGCATCACGAAGACGATCAAGAACATGTTCGTCGATATCCTGCCGATGCTCGCGAATGCCGGGCTCGCGCTGGCGCTGATGTACCGCAAGAACGTCTGGGTGGGCGCGGTGGCGACGGTGCTGCTGCCACTGTACGCGTACATCAGCCGCGCGCAGACGCTGCGCCAGAAAAGCATCCGTCGCAACATCCAGCACGTGCGCGAGGAGAAGACCAACGCGCTCTTCGGCCTGCTGGAATCGATCTTCGTGGTGAAGTCATTCGTCCGCGAAGGCTACGAGACCAATCGCCAGCAGGTGTTGAATGGCAGCCTGGTGACGAACGAGATCACGCATCATCGCACGAACTACCTGTTCGATGGCCTCAAGGGCATCGCCGAGCAGGTCGGCATCATGGCGGTGTTCACGCTGACGATCTACTTCGTGCTGAACCACCAGATGACGGTCGGTGCCATCCTGCTGCACATCATGCTCTTCAACAACGTGTCGGCGCCAGTGCGTCACCTGCACCGCATCTACGATGAGTACACCGAGGCACTCACGTACTCGGAAGGCTTCTTCGAGATGATCGAGACCGACGGTTACCTGCCGAAGGTCGGCGGTGTCACCAGTGACTCGCTGCACGGTGATTTCACGTTCGAAGGGGTCGATTTCATCTACCCGAACGGCAAGCAGGCGCTCACCAACGCGAGCTTCACGGTGCAGCGCGGACGGACTACGGCGCTCGTCGGGCTGTCCGGCGCGGGGAAGAGCTCGGCGATGAACCTGCTGGCCGGTTTTTACGAGCCGACGCGCGGGCGCGTGTTGCTCGACGGACGGGACCTGCGTGAGTACGACGCGGATTGGGTGCGGGAGAACGTCGGGCTGGTGATGCAGAAGAACCACATCTTCGCGGGTACCGTCGAGGAGAACATCCGCTACGGCTGGCTCGACGCGAAGCCGGAGGACGTGATCGCGGCCGCGAAGAAGGCCAGCCTGCACGAGCAGATCCTGCAGATGCCGCACGGCTACGAGACGCAGGCGCGCGAACTGTCCGGCGGCCAGCAGCAGCGGATCGCGATCGCGCGCCTGTTCCTCAAGAACCCGCCGATCATCTTCTTCGACGAACCGACCGCCAGTCTCGATGCGATCACGACCGAGCAGATCAAGGAGAGCATCGACGCCGTCAAGCACAATCGCACGGTGCTCATCATCTCGCACAACATCAGCCAGATCATGGACGCCGACTCGATCTACGTCATGAGCGAGGGAGCCATCGTGGCGCACGGCACCCACGAGTCTCTGTACCTCGGCGGTGGCCTCTACCGCGACATCATCGATTCCAACGCGCGGACACTCAACATCGGGCGACTCGCCGCGACGGTGCTGTCGTCGTCGAGGCCGGAGGCGGTGCCGGCATAAGGTGCGCGGTTGCGATGCTCCGAACTTTTAGGGGCATCGTCGACTTTGTGTGGCGATAGGGCGGGGAGGCCGGGTAGTGCGTCGGTTGCAACGCTCCGCGTATCGCGCACCGACGGCAATTTTTAGGGGATGAGCGCACGGAGCGCACGGAGTGTGCGCGGTGCAACCCTTCGCGGATTGCGCGGCGACGGCTTTTCTTTGTTGAACTGCAGTTCCAAAAAAGTCAGCGATGTCGCGCGTTACGAAGGACGTTGCAATGGAAGCACTCAGTGCGCTCCGTGCGCTCCTCATCCCACGCAGTTGAGGATGCTGGGAAAAGAGCGGGGCCTGGAAGAGGGCGCACTCTCCGGGCTCCCCGGCCTGTCCCCACAAGAAGCCAGCGATGGCAGTGTGCGGGCCAGTCGTTGCAACCGGAACATGCGAAATACAGCGACGAGGCTGACGCGATTCTAGAAGATCTGCAGATCGACCGCAGACACGACGCGACCGGAAAATCCGGATTTGACTTCTGCGACCAGCGTACTGTCGCTCGCGGTGAAATACAGTTGGTGGTAGAGCACGAGCAGCTTTGGCTTTGCCTGCGTCGCGATGTCGCCGAGCTGTGTCGCGGACGTGTGTGCGTTCGCGTGGTATTTCTGGCGGACCGGCGGAATGGTGGCGAAACCGGCATCGGAGTACACCTCGTGAATGAGGACGTCGCAGCCGTTGCACTCGCGCGCGATCGCGGGATTGGCACGCGCATCGCCGCTGATCACGATCAGCCTGTCGGGCGTCTGGATGCGATAGCCGAACGCATGCTTCCAGCCAGCGTGCGGTACGTCGAAGGCGCGGATGCTGACACGGTCATCGGTGTACACGACACCTTCGCTGATCTCGTGCACATTCGCGCGAAACGCGCCGGGGATCGGCCCACCGGATGCCGCCAGTCGCTCGCCGAGGTCTTCCGAATATGCATCCACGATTCCATTCGCAAGACGTGCGGTGCCCGGCGGTCCGTACAATTCCAGCGGCTGCGCACGTGACTGGATCCACGGCGTGAACAGCACATCGTTCAGTCCCATCGTGTGATCGGAATGCAGATGCGTGAGAAACAGCATTCCAAGCTTCGAAGCCCGCAATGCGGTGATCCCGAGCTTCGCCGCAGCGGCGGCACGTCTCACGACGCCGGTACCTGCGTCGAACAGATACACGGTGCTGTCGACCACGATCGCAATCGCCGGCCCGGTGCGATCGGGATCGGGAATCGGCGTGCCGGTACCCAGTATGACGATCTGGGTGCGTGACGGCACCTGCGCATGCAGCGACGAGACGTGTGAGGCGATGAGGAGCTGTGACGCGCAGAGCATAACCGCGCACGACGTGCGCCACCCGGGTCGCTGCAGGACGCCGTCCCCCGTGCTCACTCCGACCGGCCCGACGCGTGCCACGCCGCGAGCACCGCGACTTCACGATCCGCCGCCAGTCCGGCGCGTGCCTTTTCCTGCTCGGCAGCAGGACGGGCGTGATACCACTGCAGCGTCGCGGCGGCGGTTTCTGCGAGCGGCCGGAAGGTGAGCCCGGCCGCGTACGCCTTGGTGCAGATCACGCGCGCGAAGCCCGCCGTACGTCCGGTCGGCGGCACCCACACCGGCATGTCGCTCCACGCACGCACCTGATTGGCGGTGAGGAAATCGGCAGCGACCCACGTGAACCGCGCGCCGCTCGTCGTCACGGCCTTGATGCCGTACAACATCTCCGACATGGTGGTCGGGAGCTTCGGCCCCGTCGCGTTGAACGTGCCGAGCGTCTTCGTCTCCGCGAGGCGCACGATCCATTCACCGAGATCACGCGCATCGACGTACTGCACCGGATCGTTCGGTGTGCCGGGCGCCATCACCTCGCCGCCGCGGTCGATGCGCACCGGCCAGTACGAGAATCGGTCCGACAAATCACCGGGGCCGACGATCAGGCCGGGCCGGATGATCGTCACGTCGTTCCCGAACTGGGTCTTCGCCTCCATCTCGCTGCGCACCTTGTTCTGGCCATAGACCTTCGCATCGTATGCGGCATCGATGTCGCTCGGAAGGTGCAGCGGGCCATTCTCGTCGATCGGCTTCGAGTTGTCGGAGAACACGGAAATGGTCGAGACGAACAGGTAGTGTTTCGTGCGGCCGCGCAGTGCGTTGCCCGCGTCACGCACCCACTTCGGATTGGACGTCGGGTTGTCGATCACGACATCCCACTCGCCACCTTCGAGCGCCTTGTGCCCGTCCGGCAGATTGCGATCGCCGACGAGGCGCGGCACGTTCGGAAAGAGCGCGGTGTTGGTCACACCGCGGTTGAAGAGCGTGACCTTGTGGCCGCGATCGAGCGCGTACTGGACCTGATAGGGCCCGATGAATCCCGTGCCGCCGAGAATCAGGATGCGCAGCGGCGCGACGGGACGACGGGCAGGCGATTCGGTGTGCGCCTCGAGTGCGCGAACGACGTCGGGAAGGCCGAGCGTCAGCGCGCCGCCGATGGTCGCCGACGAGGCCAGAAACGTGCGACGGGATACGGTCATGCGAGGCTCCGGAGATGCGATGTATGGGCACAGGCGGTCCGGCGTGCCCTTGGCGTGTCGCCCCTGAGACTACAGGCGTGCAACCGTCGTGGCTACGCGTCCAGGCGCTGGTCTGCTGCGGTGACGCGCGGTAGGCTATATCCGTGCCTGAGCTGCCGGACATCACCGTCTACACGGAAGCCCTCGCGGCTCGCGTGCTCGGCCGCGCGCTGCACGGCGTGACGGTGGGCACGCCATTCGTCCTTCGCTCGGTCGACCCGCCGCTCTCGACATTCGCCGGACGCACGATCGTCGGGATCGAGCGCCTCGGCAAGCGTATCGTGATGGCGCTCGATGGCGAGCTGTTTCTGGTCATCCATCTGATGATCGCCGGTCGTCTCAAGTGGGCGCCGGCGGGCAGGAAGGCACCACCGAAGGGCGGCTTGGCGTACTTCGACTTCGAGACCGGCGTCCTTGTGCTGACGGAAGCGGGCACGAAACGTCGAGCATCGCTGACGGCGGTGTCCGGTCGGCTCGCGCTGCGGGCGATGGATCGGGGCGGCCTCGATGTGCAACTCGCCACGGATGCGCAGGTCATCGCGCGACTGCGCAGCGAGAACCACACGCTCAAGCGTGCCCTCACGGACCCGCGGCTCTTCGACGGGATCGGCAATGCGTACTCGGATGAGATGCTGCACGCCGCGCGACTCTCGCCGATGCAGCTGACGTCGAAACTGACCGATGACGCGGCGGTCCGACTGGTCGCGGCGATCCGCTCGACGCTCTCCGGATGGACGGATCGTCTGCGCACGGAGGCGGCCGATGGCTGGCCCGAGAAAGTCACCGCGTTCAGGCCGGAGATGGCAGTGCATGGTCGATACAAGCTTCCGTGTCCGGTGTGTGGCGCGCCGGTGCAGCGCATCCGTTATGCCGAGAACGAGACGAACTATTGCGCGCGCTGCCAGACCGGCGGTCGGCTGCTCGCGGATCGAGCCATGTCGCGCCTGCTCAAGGAGGACTGGCCACGATCACTGGATGACCAGTGACACATATCGCCGCTGTCGGTACAATCGACAGGCAAACCTGCTTTCCACCTCCGTCCTGATTCTCTCATGCTGAGTCGTGTCGCCTGTCGTCGTGCCATCGTCGTCGCGAGCGCCGTCGCACTGCTCGTCACTCCTGCACGCGCGCAGACGCGCGCCGCGCAGATTCGTGAGCTCGAGGCGTACATCACGAAGGGCGTGCAGGATTGGGACATTCCCGGGCTGACGGTCGCCGTGGTGCGGAACGACTCGGTGCTGTTCGCGAAGGGTTTCGGCGTGCGACGGCTCGCTGCACCGGGTGCCGTCGACGCGGAGACGGAATTCGGCATCATGAGCACGACGAAGGCGTTCACGGCGCTGGCGATGGCGATGCTGGTGGACGAAGGCAAGGTCGCGTGGGGCGATCCGATCACGAAGCATCTGCCCGAGTTTCAGTTCAGCGATCCGTTCCTGACGCGCGAGGCGACGGTGAAGGATCTGCTCACGCACAACATCGGACTGGGGAATGCGGACCTGATGTGGGCGCGTGGCGACCTGTCGCGCACCGAGATCCTGAAGCGCGTGCGGTATGTCCCGACCGCGTATTCCCTGCGGGGTGGATTCACGTATCAGAACATCATGTACGGTGCCGCAGGCGAGGTGATCGCGCGAGTGTCCGGCATGTCGTGGGAGGATTTCGTCCGCACACGGATTCTCACGCCGCTGGGCATGGCGCAGACCTATACCACGTACGCGAGCATGCATGCCGCGTCGGGCGCCAATCGATCTGAGCCGCATTTCCGCATCCGCGACACGATTCGAGTGATCGCGGACGAGACGGTCGATGTGCTGCCGGCGGCCGGCTCCATCTGGTCGAATGCGAACGACATGGCGAAGTGGGTCCGTTTTCTGCTCGACAGTGGTCGCGTGAGCGGCAAGCGACTGGTGAGTGAACGGCAATTTCGCGCGTTGCTCGAGCCGCACTCGTTCGTGACGCGGTCGGAGTTCTATCCCACGGCGCAGATCACGAAACCGCACTGGACGACATACGGACTGGGGTGGTTCCAGCAGGATTTCCGAGGGCGGTTCCTCGCGTTTCACACCGGCAGTCTCGATGGTCGCACGGCGATGATGGGACTGTTGCCGGATGCGAAGGTCGGCGTGTTCATCGCCGGCAATCTCGATCACGCCGAGTTCCGCCATGCACTCCTGTTGCAGGTGATGGACATTTTCGCGGGAACGAATGGTGGTGCGCCGCGGAACTGGAGCACGGAGTTCCTGGCGCTCTACAAGGGGCTGCGTGCCAAGGGGGATTCCGCGACGGTAGCGATCGAGGCGAAGCGCGCGAAGGACACGAAGCCGACACTCCCGATCGGCATGTATGCGGGCACGTACGCACATCCGGTGTGGGGCGATCTCGTGATTCGCGACACGAACGGCACGCTCAGCGCACACCTTGGCCCGAACGCCGCGAACAGCGGCACACTGGAGCAGTTCCACTACGACACGTTTCGCACATTCCTCGGCGACGGTCGTGGCGGGGCGAACTTTCTCATGTTCCAGTTGGACGCCGCGGGCACGGTCACTCGCGTCGTGATGAACGGCGACGACGGCTACACCTTCACGCGCGTTCCTTCAGACAGGTAGACCTGAACTGCTGCTCGCACAGAGCCACAGTGGCACCGAGCGTTCACGCGCTCTCACACATCGAACTTTTCACGCGGAGCCCGCGGGCAACGCGGGGAAAAGCAAAGGCTGTTGGAACTGCGCTCGCGAGACGCCGTTCCAACAGCCTTTGCCGTTGCTCGTCCCCGCGTTCCTCGCGGGCCCCGCGTGAAAAGCGTTCTCTCGATTAACGCGGATGATGGTACGGAGGGCCAGGGATTCGAACCCTGATGTCCTTGCGGACGCCGGTTTTCAAGACCGGTGCAATAGCCATTCTGCCAACCCTCCCGGGGTTGCGATGCGAGGGGAAATCTCGCCGCAACGAGGTGATTGCACCATCCCCGGAATTCGCTATGATGCGACGGGTGTGTGGGCGCGTCGGCACTTTCCTATGGGCGGCAGGAGCGGACGTGGATTCCAGGCACGAGCGGCGCGGCAGCGTCACGGATGACAGCACCGGCTCGCCGTTCGCGCCGCGCGATGCCTGTGGTGTCGGCTTCATTGCCCGACAGAGCGGTGAGCGAACGCACGAAGTCGTCAAGCTCGCGCTCGAGGCATCAGCCCGCCTCGCACATCGTGGCGCGATCGGCAGTGACAAGTCGGCCGATGGCGCCGGCGTCCTGACCCAGATTCCGCGCCGCCTCTTCATCCTCGCGGCGTCACGCCAGGGCCTGCATCTGCCCGCGGACGCGTCGTTCGCGATCGGCATGTGCTTTCTGCCGACGGATGCCGATGGCCTGCGGTTGTCGGTGCGCGTGGTGGAGGAAGTGCTCGCGACCGATAACCTGCCATTGCTCGGGTGGCGTGATGTACCGGTCCGTCCCGATGTGCTGGGCAAGACCGCGCGCGATGCGATGCCGAAGATCCGGCAGGTCATCGTCGGTCGGCCAGCCGGGGTGACGGATGACGATGCGTGGGAACGCCTGCTGTATCTGGCGCGGCGCGAGATGGAGCACCGCGCGGAAGCGCTTGGCCTGACGCCGTTCTATTTCTGTTCGTTCTCGTGTCGTACGGTCGTGTACAAGGGACTCTTCAGCGGTGGACAGCTGGCCGAGTTCTATCCCGACCTGCTCGATCCCGCGTTCGAGTCGGCGATCGCGGTGTTCCACGAACGCTACGCCACCAACACGCTCCCCCGCTGGGAACTCGCGCAGCCATTCCGCCTGCTCGGCCACAACGGCGAGATCAACACGCTGTGGGGCAATCGCAACGCGATGACGATGCGTGCCGGATTGCTTGATTCGTCGCAGTTTGGTACGAATGGCGCCAGGCTGCGTGAGACGATCCGGCCGCGCGGGAGTGACTCGGCGAGCCTGGACAACGCACTCGAACTGCTCGTGCGCGCCGGGCGCAGTCCGGTGCACGCCGCGATGATGCTCGTGCCGCAGGCGTGGGAGAAGTATCCCGATGTCGAGCCCGCGGTGAAGGCGTTCTACGAATACCATCAGTGTGTGATCGAGCCGTGGGATGGCCCGGCCGCGCTGGCGTACAGCGATGGCGTGCAGGTGGCCGTGTCGCTCGATCGCAACGGCCTGCGTCCGTGCCGCTACAAGATCCGCGCAGATGGCATGGTCGTCGCGGGCTCCGAGGTGGGCATCGTGGATTTCGATCCCCGCGACGTGGTGGAGAGCGGCAAGCTCGGCCCCGGCGGTGTGCTGCTCGTGGACACGGCGGGGCGGCGCATCGTGCGCAACCTCGCCGCCAAGCGGGAAGTCGCGACGCGTCGTCCGTATGCGCGCTGGATTCAGCAGTACATGGCCACCCTCGCCACGCAGGACGGTGTCGAGCCGCTGGTCAAGCCGAGTGAACAGCTGCGACCATTGCAGCTGGCATTCGGGTACGGGCACGAGGACCTGCGCCTGATTCTCGAGCCGATGGCGACGACGGCGGCGGAAGTCGTGTGGAGCATGGGCGATGACACGCCGCTCGCGGTGCTCAGTCACAAGATGCCGCCACTCTACGACTTCCTGCGTCAGCGTTTCGCGCAGGTCACCAATCCGCCGATCGACTCGCTGCGCGAGTCGATGGTGATGTCGTTGCGGATGCACCTCGGGCAGCGCGGCTCGCCGCTCGAGGAGAAGTCGACGTACGCGCGTATGCTGCGTGTGGAGCATCCGGTGCTGCTGCCGGAAGAGATGGAGCAGCTGCGCAACTTTCCGGGCTTCAAGGCCGTCACGCTCGATGCTACGTGGCCGGCGCGCTCTCGCCCCGAGGCGCTGGAAGCGGCGCTGGACGGCTTGTGTCGCCGGGCGGAAGCGGCGGCGCAGAAGGGTGCGCGCTTGCTGATCATCAGCGACCGGAAGTCCGGCGTCGAGCGTGTGCCGATTCCGGCCCTGCTGGCGCTTGGCGCAATTCGTCAACACCTCGTGCGCACGAGCCTGCGCGCGAAGGTGGGGATCGTGGTCGAAGCCGGTGATGTGGTGGAGCAGCATCACGTGGCAACGCTGGTCGGCTATGGGGCCGAAGCGGTGTATCCGTGGCTCGCGCTCGAGACCATCGCGACGCTGTTCACGGAAGCCAGCAGCCAGCGCAACGCCGACGCGGATGCGGAGCGGCCGTTGCCGGCGCAGGCGCAGTCGCGTTACCGCACGGCGATGGAAAAGGGGTTGCTCAAGATCCTCGCCAAGATGGGCATCTCGACGCTCTCGTCGTACTGCGGCTCACAGGTGTTCGAGGCCCTGGGCCTCGGTGCCGATGTGATCGACCGCTGCTTCGCCGGCACGGCGTCGCCGATCGGCGGCATCGGGTTCCGCGAACTGGCGGAGGACGTGATCGCGCGGCACCGCGCTGCGTACGGGATCGACGCCGCGTCGTCGTCCGGATTGCCGGACGAAGGACGCATTCGCTTCCGCAAGGAAGGGGAGACACATGCGTGGGCACCACAGTCCGTGCTTGCGCTGCAGCAGTCCGTCGGCAGCGCGCGCTCGTCGCGCGTGACGGCGACCGGTGAGGAGGCGTGGCGAGGATTCGTCGCACGCACCGAGGCCGCCGCACCGACGACGGTGCGCGATCTGCTCGCCTTTCGTGACGCGACGCCGGTGCCGCTCTCCGACGTGGAACCGATGGAGGCGATTCGTGCGCGCTTCGTGTCGAGTGCCATGTCGCTCGGTTCGCTCTCGCCGGAAGCGCACGAGACGATCTCGATTGCGATGAATCGAATGGGCGCGCGGTCGAACTCCGGTGAAGGAGGAGAGGATCCGGCGCACTACCGGCAGACGTCAGCCGATCGTGCGGACAGCCGCATCAAGCAGGTGGCGTCCGCGCGATTCGGCGTGACGACCGAATATCTCGTGCGCGCCGATGAGATCGAGATCAAGATCGTGCAGGGTGCGAAGCCCGGCGAAGGCGGACAGCTGCCGGCGCACAAGGTGACGGAACTCATTGCGCGCTTGCGTCACGCGACGCCGGGTGTGCAGCTCATTTCGCCGCCACCGCATCACGACATCTACTCCATCGAGGATCTGGCGCAGCTGGTGCTCGACCTGAAGGCCGTCAACCCGACGGCGCGCATCGGCGTCAAGCTCGTGTCGTCCACCGGCATCGGCAACGTCGCAGCCGGTGTCGCCAAGGCGTTTGCGGACTACGTGCTCGTCGCGGGTCACTCCGGTGGCACCGGCGCCTCGCCGCTGTCGAGCATCAAGCACGCCGGCGCACCGTGGGAACTGGGCCTCGCGGAGGCGCAGCATGTGCTGGTGGGCAGCGGTTTGCGCCACCGCATCGAAGTGCGGGTGGACGGTGGATTCCGGACAGGTCGCGATGTGGTGATCGCGGCACTGCTCGGCGCGGAATCGTACGGTTTCGGCACCGGTCCGCTGGTCGCGATGGGCTGTGACATGGCGCGGCAGTGTCACCTGAATTCGTGTCCCACCGGAATCGCGACGCAGCGTCCGGAGCTGCGCGCGAAGTTTCGTGGAAATCCCGATCAGGTGGTGGCGTACTTCACGCATGTCGCCAACGATGTGCGCGAGATCCTCGCGTCGATCGGTGCGCGCACCATCGACGAGATCGTGGGAAGCGCCGAACGGCTGCAGCGTGCCGATCGGCCCGAGGTGCCGCGGTCGGCGATGCTCGACCTGTCCTTGCTGCTGACGCCAGCCGTGCGCGAAGACGAACCGCGTCGACGCACCTTTGCACGCAACGTCCGTCCCGGTGTCCTCTCACTGGACGAGTTGATCCTGCGCAATTCGGCGGAATCCATCAGGATCGCGACGGCGTCGGATGGCTCGTATCTCATTCGCAATCACCATCTCGCGGTCGGTGCACGCGTCGCAGGGACGATCGCCGAACAGTACGGCGATGCCGGACTGCCATCTGGTACGGTCATCGCGCGTTTCAAGGGCAGCGCCGGGCAGAGTTTCGGCGCGTTCGCGATCCGTGGCATGCGAATGGACCTGGAAGGCGAAGCGAACGACTACGTCGGCAAGGGACTCAACGGCGGCGAGATCAGCATCCGTCCGTTCCGCAATGCGCGGTACGTGGGCTCGAGCCACCTGAACATGATTGTCGGCAACACGGTGCTGTACGGCGCCACCGACGGCTTGCTCCTGGCGGCGGGGCAGGCCGGCGATCGCTTCGGCGTGCGGAACTCCGGTGCGTGCGCGGTGGTGGAAGGTGTCGGCAACCACGCCTGTGAATACATGACCGGCGGCGTGGTGGCGGTGCTCGGTCGCGCCGGTCGCAATTTCGGCGCCGGCATGTCGAACGGCGTCGCGTATGTGCTCGACGAAGCCGGGACGTTCGCGAGTCGCGTGAATCACGAGATGGTCCTGCTTTCGGAGCTCGAGGTGGACGACGAGATGCTGCTCGAGCGCTTGCTGCAGCTGCACCACGATCGCACCGGCAGCGCGCGGGCGCGCGCGATCATGGATGCGCCCGACACGGCGTTCGGTGAGTGGCGCAAGGTGAAGCCGCGTGGCGCATCGGAGCCGGTAGCGCTCATTCGTCAGGCGTGGATCCAGCGCCTGCAGGCGTTGATCGATGCCGACAACGGTCGCGAGCCGCGGGTCATGCAGCGCGGCTGACGCCGCACTCGTGCGCTCAGCTGGTGTAGCGCTTGATGCCGCGCGGTGCATAGCCGCGCGAGTAGGTCGGAGCGGGCACCGCGACAGGGAGATAGGCGCGACGTGACGCGCGCGCCGAGGTCGTGTCGATGGTCGTCGCGGAATCGCGCGTCGCGACGGGTACGGTCGTCATCTGTCGCGTGCCTTCGACATAGGGAAGCGAGAGCATCGCACCGACGTTCATCGGCTCGAGATTGACGCTGCTCCGGTCCGTCGCCGTCTCGACGACGAAAGCGTCACGCGCCGAGGTGTACATGTCGCGCACGTCCTCGATGGCGGATTCACTGCTGATGAGCGCGAGTCCAAACGCCGCCGTGATCCGAAGCCAGTCTGCACGATCCATTGCGTCGCTCCAGCGTGTGGCGGAGCTCCGGAATGGAGCCGTGCCGTTCTGGTCGAGGACGCTTCAATGGTCGAGCTCGTCACTTTTGTTCGGATTTTTCTACGGGTCGATAGGGCGTGAGGTCGGAGAGTGCGTGCTGCTCGAACGTTCGTTCTTCGCGCTCCATCTCGAACGGCCGTGGGAAGGGAGCACACCGAGCGCACTAAGTGCGCAGGTGGCAACAATCCTCGACGTGCGCGACATCGCTGACTCCTTGTCGGAACAGCTGTTTCCTCAATGTTCGTCGGTGCGCGACGGGCCGATCGTTGCCACGCGATCACTCCGGGAGCTCCGTGCGCTCCCCCTCAGGAGTCAGCGATGCGTCGCGACTCGAGGAGGATTGCAATCGGCGCACTCTACGGCCTCTCCGGCCTATCGCCCCACCAAAAAATGCGAACCGAACTACGGCTTCGGCGTCGCGATGCCGGTCTCGAGGTCCAACGTGTAGCGATGGCCGTTCATGTAGACCTCTGGCGTACGCGTGCCATCGAAGTAGACGAGCAGGTTGAAGAACGCGCGCGTGGGCGCTGCGATGGCGCCGAATTCGTGCGCGGACGATGACGTCAGGACGCCGCTCACCGGATACGGGTCGGCACTGCCGTTCGTCGATGTGATGTCGCTGTACGTCACGACGTGTTCGACGTT
>JACMLX010000033.1 GCA_014379355.1 Gemmatimonadaceae bacterium | reverse complement strand
TGGAACTGCGCGCGCGAGACGCTGTTCCAAAAGCCTTTTGCAGTTGCCCTTCCCCGCGTTCCCCGCGGGCCCCGCGTGAAAAGTGTTCGGTTCGATCGCGAGCGAGCTCGCCCTGGCTGTGTGCGAGACAAGCAGTTCAGACGTCGTGTGCGCGACGAATCAGCGAATCGCGTGCGCGATGGCGCGGTAGCGGAGTGGCATCGACACGAGCGGGAGCTGCGCGACGACGCTCTTGACCGCGCGGGTCGCTTTGCGAACCGGACTCTGCGATTTGCGTGAGGGTAGCACGCGTGCGGCGCTGAAGCCGGAAGCGCGGCAGAGGCCGCAGAGCGCGGCGGCGTTCGGCGCCCACCAGTTGGACGCGTCGTCGTTCAGTTCCTGACCCGGAAAGAACTCGCAGAAGGCTCGATCGCCGCTGCCCGGAATCTCCATCGCTGCCGTCTCGACGACACACAAACCGCCGGGATTCACGAACTGCGCCACCTTCCGCATCGACAGCAGCGGATTCTCGAGGTGATAGAGCACCCCGAGAAACAGCACCACATCGAACGTGCCGATCTCAGCCGGATCGATCGTCATGAAGTCGCCGACCACACTTTCGACCTTGCTGTCGAGGCACCGGCGCACCGCGTCGAAGGGCCGCTTGCCCGGCAGCTCATCGGGGCGCCAGTGCGCCGTGTCGTGCGGCGACGGGATGGTCTTGCCGACGGCACGCGCGGCACGGAAGTCCGCCATGTACGCGACCATGTCGGCAGACCAGATGTAGTGGTCCAGCGCGACGACGCGGGCAGCACCGAGGCGCTCGGTCTCGAACGAGAAGAAGCCGTCATAGGCGCCGATGTCGAGCACCGACTTGCCACGCAGGTCGGGAAGCCGCAGGTCGCGGAGCTCCGTCTGCCACGACGACAGCGGCGCGCGACCGGGGGTGACGACACCCGGCGCCAACTCGATCGAGTGGTACCACTCCGGGTGCGCGGCCAGCAGGCTCTCGGGCGAGAGCGACGGCGAGTTTTCGTTGTGCATGCCCATATATACTGCTGTCCAAGGCAACCGTGGGTCGCCCGCACGAATCAAAAGTGACAGCGCCGACGTACACGTCGCACGCGCCTGGAATCGTTGGATCCGTCAATCGTATCGAACCGTTACCCGAGCCCACTTCGTATGACTACACGCCGGGATTTTCTGGCCAGCAGCGCGGCCGCGGCCGGGGCGATGGCGATCGCATCGCTGCCTGCCAATGCAGAAAGCCTCACACGCCGCTTCGGTCCACCACTGCCGCAGCCGCACGTGCAGCCCCCGATGGACGCGCCGACAAAGGATCTGCTGATGGCGGCGCTCAATTCCGCGAAGATGGCCGGCGCGTCGTTCGCCGACGCGCGCATCGGTCGCACGCGCCGCAACTTCGTCATCACGCGCGAGCAGCAGATCATCGAGATCGTCGACACCGATACGATGGGGTGCGGCATCCGGGCACTGGTCGATGGCTGCTGGGGCTTTGCGGCCACACGCACGCTCACCGCCGATGGAGTGGCGGCGGCGGGCAAGGAAGCGGCGGCCATTGCGAAGGCGAATCGCGTCGCGCGTGATCGCTCGGTCGAACTCGCGGCTGCACCGTCGCTCGGCGAACGCACCTGGTCCAACGGCTTCACCATCGACCCGTGGACCATTCCCGTCGAGCAGAAAGCCGACCTGCTGCTCAGGGCGAATGCCGAGGCGATGAAGGTCGCGGGGGTGAAGTACGTCGCAAGCCAGATGTTCTTCGTGAAGGAAGAGAAGAACTACGCGAACACCGAAGGCAGCATCACCACCCAGACCATCGTGCGCAGCTGGGCGCCGATGAGCATCACCGCGATCTCGGCGGACTTCACCGACTTCCAGAGCCGCAGCAACACCGTGCAACCCGCCGGGCGCGGCTACGAACACATCACCGAGGCCGATATCGTCGGCAACGCGCGGAAGTGGGGCGAGGAAGCGGCGCAGAAGCTGAAGGCGAAGCCGGTCGAACCGGGACGCTACGACCTCGTGCTGCATCCGTCGCATCTCTGGCTCACGATTCACGAGTCGGTCGGCCATCCGACGGAACTCGACCGCGCCTACGGATACGAAGCCAACTACGCCGGCACCAGCTTCGTCAGTCCGCCGGAGAAGATGCTCGGCACGCTCAAGTACGGCCCGGAGATGCTCAACGTGCAGGGTGACCGTTCGCAGCCCGGCGCCTGCGCCACGGTCGGCTTCGACGACGAAGGTGTCGTGCCCGAGGATTTCCTGATCATCAAGAACGGCATGGTGAACGACTACCAGACGACGCGTGAGCAGGCGAGCTGGCTCAAGTGGTGGTACGAGAAGAACGGCAAGCCGGTGCGCAGTCACGGCTGTTCGTATGGCGATGCGTGGAGCAGTGTGCAGTTCCAGCGCATGCCGAACGTGTCGGTGTTGCCAGGTGCGAAGGAGCAGTCGTACGAGGACATCATCGCGGCGACCGACAAGGGCATCGCGATCGTCGGCGATGGCAGCTTCTCGATCGCCCAGCAGCGTTACAACGCGCAGTTCGGCGGCCAGCTGTTCTACGAAATCGAAAACGGCAAAATCAAGGGCATGGTGGAAGACGTCGCGTATCAAATTCGTACGCCCGAATTCTGGAATGCCTGCTCGGCAATATGTGATGAAAG
>JACMLX010000267.1 GCA_014379355.1 Gemmatimonadaceae bacterium | reverse complement strand
GCGTCGTGCTGCGCCACGTGCTGCCCGGCGTGCTCCCCGCCACTGCGGTCGCCACGACCCTCGCCGTCGGCCGCGGGATCCTGCTCGAGAGCGCACTGAGTTTCTTCGGAGTCGGTGTGCAACCTCCAACGGCCAGCTGGGGCAACATGCTCTATCAGGCGCAAACGACCATGACCAGCGAACCGTGGCTCGCCATTTTTCCCGGCGCGATGATCTTCCTCACCGTGCTCGCCTGCAACGCCGTCGGCGACGCGATCGGCTCGGCGAAGTCCTGAGCGACGTACGGATCAAGGCAGTGGCGCAGCGTGACTCAGCACACTGCTTCAACGCAGAGGCGCACAAAGGAAAGGAGAGCGCGCGCTCTTTTCGCGTTTCCGCGGCCGCTGATACGTGAAGCGAAAGCTTCGTGGGAACTGCCTTCGCTGGTGCAGTTCCAACAAAACGTAGCGACATCGTGCGCCGACGAAGGTCGCGTGCGAGTATCGGCCCTCTAACTCGCATTGCGCCTCTGCGTTGAGGCAGTTCGTATTCACGCAGTTGCGCCCTTGCGTCAGCGCTCGTGCGCTGCGCCGGTGCAGTTCGAATCAGTATCCGCGGTCGCGATCGACGATCCAGCGCGGTATCTCGCCGCGCTCGAAGATTGCCAGGCATTCGAGAAACCCGTTCACCGCGCCGTCGATCGTCGTGAGGCCGGACACGTGGGGAGAGATCATGACGCGGGGATCAGCCCAGAGCGGTGACGATGCCGGCAGCGGCTCGACCTCGAACACATCCAGCGCGGCACCACGGATCCAGCCTGCGTCCAGTGCACGCGGCAGCACCGCTTCGTCCACCACCGCGCCACGACCCGCGTTCATCAGCACGGCACCGTTGCATGCACGCAGGACCGACTCGTTCACCAGACCGCGCGTGTCCGGTGTCAGGGGCAGCGTCAGGATCACCCAGTCAGCCGTCGTCACCACCTGTGCCAATCGATCGCTGGTGTGCACCGCCCCGAACACCGCGCCGTCACCGCGTCCCGTGCGCGACACACCCGTCACCCTGCAACCGAGTGACGCAAAGACGCGGCCGACCTGTGTGCCGACGTCGCCGGTGCCGACGACCACCGCGTGCGTGCCACGCAGCATGCCGATGTCGGCGGGGGCCCAGCGGTGCTCGCGCTGGGCAGCGGCCAGGTCGACGATCTGCGTCACGAACGCCAGCGCTCGCGACAGCGCCCACTCCGCGATCATCGGTCCGAACGACTCCGGCGTGCGCGTCAGCACGATGTCGCGCGGAAGCTCCACCGGCTGGAGCCACGAGTCCACGCCGGCGCCCGTGCTCTGCACCCAGCGCACGTTGCCCATCGTCGGCAATGGCGGTCTCTTGAAGCCGATGTACGCGTCGCCCCAGGCCAGATCGTCATCCGAGATCTCCGTGAACACATTGCCGCGGATCTCCAGATCCGGCCGGCTGGCGCTGATCAGGCGCGTCATCGCCGCGTGCGCATTCTGGCCGATGACGACTCGGCGCACTGGGAGAACCGTGGACATGACTGGGGGCAGGAGTTTCGTGGGGGGCGGTGCGATCCGGCGACCATCGGGCGGGAAACGCCGCGGTCAAGTTACGACGATCCCTCAGGGTGCAGTCGAGTTCACCACCGGCCGATACCACAAACGCATGAACGCGACAGACCTGACGCGTGCGGGCGTGCAACCGACCTCAGGCACACGGACGCGGTCATATCGGCC
The DNA here is from genome assembly GCA_014379355.1 of Gemmatimonadaceae bacterium. Classification (GTDB taxonomy): domain Bacteria; phylum Gemmatimonadota; class Gemmatimonadetes; order Gemmatimonadales; family Gemmatimonadaceae; genus JACMLX01. The sequence continues at coordinate 15,753 of JACMLX010000267.1, read as the reverse complement.
ATCATGTGCGCGCGGTAAACATTTGATTTGAGAGACCGTCCACACATCTTCACGAATTAGGCGTTTGTAATCTCTTTTCTCGACAATGCTCACACCCTCCTCTTTGCTCGCACCTGCCTGATTGATGGACGTTTCGACGCAACAGCTGCTCATCCGGTTTGCCGGCACGCTTAATCGACGGCGTGCCTACTCTCCTGCGCATCCCATCGTGGTCGCGGCGGAACAGCAGTTGCTCGCGTCGATCGGTGATGCCCTGCGCGCGCGCTCCACGATGTCCATCGGCGTGGCGCGGAACGAGCTGATCGTCGATGGTGAGCTCTGGGAGCTGAAGAACGGCATCGCGCGCGAGCTTGCAAACCGACTTCATCGGCGCGGCGTAGGCGCAATTACGCTCGAAGCCGGCCTCGCGCTCGACGACCTGCAGAGCTCGCTCGCATGGCTCGTGCTCGAGCCGGGTGCCGTCAATGACGTCCCGCCGAACGCTGGCGGCTTTCACATCACACGCACGGCGTACGACCTGCTCATTCTCGACGACGCGATCCGGGATGCGCAGTCGGCCATCGCGTCTCTCTGGCGCACGCTGGCCGAAGTCACCGGAATCTTTGCCGATCGCCACGAGCAATCGGCGCGAGAAGCCGCGATGGCCGAGGAGTATGCCGGCCTCCCACTCATGTTCGACGATGCGCCGTCGGGCGATCACGGGTTCGACACCGACGCGATTCTCGAGGCGCTGACGACCACGCTCGCTGATCCGAGCGTCGCGCGTCGCACGGCAGTCGCGCTGCTCGAGCTCACGAATCATGGCGTCGCCACCACGCGTGAAGGCAAGGCGCTGATCGGTGAGCAGATGCTCACACTGCTCGAACGGCTCGGCCAGTCGTCGCTCGGCCCCATCGTGAAAGGGCTCGTCGACGGGTCGAAGCAACAGGAATTCGTTTCAGGTGTCGTCGAGGTGCTGCCGGTGGCGGAAGCAGTCACCTGGCTCGAGGCGGCGGCGGCGGCCAGCGAACAGCAGATCTCGCATCAGCTGGTGCGCCTGATGTCGAAGCTCTCGACCGTGGCCGACGACCGTGGTGACGAGGGAACCGAAACGGCATTCCGGGACGCGGCCCGCGAGATCGTGTCGAATTGGTCGCTTCCTGATCCCAATCCTGCCGAACACGTCGAATTGCTCGACCGCATCGCCGCGTTCGAGCGGACGTCGAAGGGCGGCCCACCGCGTCGCACCGATCGCAGCGGCTCGACGATCGAGTCGTCACGACTCGTGCAGATGGCGCTCGAGCTGGAGATGGTCGGCGAGGACACCGTCGCCGCCGTCGAGGCGCTCGTCGCCGCGGGTGAAAGCCGCACCATGATGGCGTGGATCACCGCCGCCGGCACGCTGCCCGTCGCACGGGAATTGCGCGCCGTCATGACCAGTCCTCGTGTGGTGCGACAGCTGCTGCTGACCGAGCCGGTCGACCGGTTGCAGGCCCGCGCGCTGCTCGATGAACTCGACGTCGACTCTGCCGACACCCTCCTCGACGTGCTCGGTGAAGCGTCGAGCAAGGGCACGCGACTCCTCGTGCGTCAGCGCCTCGCCGAATTCGGGGACGCGATCACTCCGCGCCTCGTCGCACGCCTGACGGATGGACCGTGGTACCTGATTCGCAACGTGCTGTCGCTGCTGGTCGAGATGTCCACGGCCGATGGTGAAGGCGGTGGCAGCATGGACGCACTCGTCTCGCTGCAGGGCCACGCGCAGGTCCAGGTGCGCATCGAGGCATTGCGCGTGCTCGTACGCATGAACGAGGACACGCGCACCGCCGCCTTCGGGCGCGCGCTGGCGGACGACAACGAACGTGTGCTCGTGATGGCACTGCAGGAACTGACCGAGTCGAGCGCCGAGCGCGGCACTGTTCCCGACGCGCTCGTGTCGCAGATCATGGCGCTGGTCGACAGCGGCAAGCCGAGCGAGCCGGTGCGCGCGCGCGCCATCCGCGCGCTCATGCACACGCGCAGCGACGGTGTCCGCGACTGGCTGATCAACATCGTCAGCAAGCGCAGCCCGATTCTTCGCCAATTGCTACTTGTCGAGCCCTCGCTGCCGGCCGTGAGCGCGCTGTATGTGCTGACCAGGGTGTACGCCGACGATCCGGCAGCCCGCGGCGTGCACGCAGTGGCGGTCAAGGTGGCCAAAGATCCCCGCTGGCAGGTGCGCGACACGGGCAGCAGTGCGGAGCGCGCGACGTGAAACACGAAATCGCATTCCTCACCGCGCTCGGCCAGGCCTTCTCTGCACAGGCACTGTACAGCGAGGAGCACCCGAGCCAGAAGGCCGCCCTCACGCGCCTGCACATGGCACTCCGCGCGGTGCTGCAGAACGGCGCGTTGCGACTCTCGTTTCTCGAGAACGAAGTGATCGCGGGCACGCGTCCGATCAGCGAGATGCGCGGTTGGGAGTGGAGTCCGAGACTCTGGGCCGTCGGCGTGCAACGTCTGGAGATTGCCGTCGAACCCGCCCCGACGCTCGACGACGTGTCGTCCATGCTGCTCGCCATCCGACAGCGCCTCGGCCAACCCGCTGGCACCGGCTCGGCGTGGGTGCACAAGGGATTTCGCGCCGGTCCCCTCTCGGTCCAGGTGGCCGACAAGGCCGAGCGCGATCTGGCGAACAGCGTCGACGACGCTCTCCGACACATCGGCCTCGGCGCCGAAGTGGACGCCGTCCGCTACATGCACGGCGAGGTCGAAGCCGGTCGTGATATTCCACTGGCCGAAGTGGATGGCATCGTCCGCGCGCTCGCCGTCACGATCCGGCGCGAGCAGGGCTGCCTCATGCCGCTGCTCGAGATCCGCAGCTTCGACGAGTACACCACGTCGCATTGCTGCAACGTCGCCATGCTGTCGATGGGCATCGGTGATCAGCTCGGGCTGTCGGACGCCGACACGCGCGCCATCGGCACGGCCGCGCTGCTGCACGACATCGGGAAGACACGGATTCCCCAGGACGTCCTGATCAAGCCAGGTCAGCTCACGGACGACGAACGGCGCATCATCCAGGCGCACGCCGTCGAAGGGGCGAAGATCCTGACCGGACGGGGACTCGGCAACGGCCTCGCGGCGACCGTCGCGTATGAGCACCACATCTGGTTCAACGGACAGGGTGGTTATCCGAAGCTCAGGTACCCGCGCGAAACCCACTTCGCGAGCCGCATCGTGCACGTCAGCGACATTTACGACGCCGTCAGCTCGAAGCGGCCGTATCATGATCCGTGGCCACGCGACAAGGCGCTGGAGCTGATTCGCAAACTGGCCGGCGTCGAGTTGGATCCGACCGTCGTGACCGCATTCCTGAGCATGGCGGGCAGCGCCACCGAGCATCGGCAGCAGCTCAGCGATCAGGCGGCCTGAGACGTTCGTGAATCGTGGCGGCACGGCACGGTTCCCTTGCCTGTGCACTCCGTCATATTCCTGTCAGGTTGACCCGGACGAAACCGAGCCGGGCTGCGAGCGTCGTGCCACCAGTAATGCCATCGACCAGGGAGGTCGGAGTGCAAGAGCCGCAGTATGATGCGATCGTCGTCGGATCAGGAATCTCGGGCGGCTGGGCTGCCAAGGAACTGACCGAAAAAGGGCTGAAGGTTCTGATGCTCGAGCGTGGCAAGAACATCGAGCACATCAAGGACTACACCAACACGCAGAAAGCGCCGTGGGAGTATCCGCATCGTGGTGGTCGCACCAAGGCCATGGAAGCGGAGTATCCGGTGCTGAAGCGCGACTATCCGCTCAACGAGAAGAATCTCGACTGGTGGGCGAGCGACAAGGAATCGCCGTACGTCGAGACGAAGCGCTTCGACTGGTATCGCGGCTATCATGTCGGTGGTCGTTCGCTGATGTGGGGCCGGCAGAGCTACCGCCACGGCGATCTGGACTTCGAGGCGAACGCGAAGGAAGGCATCGCGGTCGACTGGCCGATCCGCTACAAAGAGATCGATCCGTGGTACACGTACGCTGAAACGTTCGCCGGTATCTCCGGCACGCGTGACGGCATCGCGTCACTGCCGGACGGCAACTACATGCCGCCGATCGCGCTCAACTGCGCCGAGGAGATGCTCTCCGGCCAGCTGAAGAAGCAGTTCGGTGGGTCGCGTCACCTGATCCCTGGGCGCGCCGCCAACATCACGCGGCCACATCACGGTCGCGGCGCATGTCAGTCGCGTAACGCCTGTTCGCTCGGTTGTATCTACGGCGCGTATTTCAGCACGCAGTCGTCCACGCTGCCGGCAGCGATGGCCACGGGCAACCTGACGCTGATGCCGTACCAGATCGTGTCGGAAATCATCTTCGACAAGGACAAGAAGCGCGCATCGGGCGTTCGCGTGATGGACGCGATGACGATGAAGACGCGCGACTTCAATGCGAAGATCATCTTCGTCTGCGCCTCGACCCTCAACTCGACCTGGTTGCTGATGCGGTCGGCCACGGACATCTGGCCTGGTGGTCTGGGCAGCAGCTCGGGTGAGCTCGGGCACAACCTGATGGACCATCACTTCCGCCTCGGTGCACGTGGCGACATCGACGGGATGGAAGACAAGTACTACTACGGCCGCAAGCCGAACGGTTTCTACATCCCGCGTTTCCAGAACATCGGCACCGACAAGCGTGGCTACCTGCGCGGCTTCGGCTACCAGGGTGGCGCGAGCCGCGGCGAGTGGGGCCGAGCCGTGGCGGAACTCGGCATCGGTGGTGACTACAAGGACAACGCGGCGACGGTCGGTCCGTGGAGCGTCGGCAGCACCGCCTTCGGCGAGATGCTGCCGAACCACGACAACAAGATCTCGCTCGACGCAACGAAGAAGGACAAGTGGGGCATGCCGGTGCTCAACATCGATTGCGAGATCCGCGAGAACGAAATCCTGATGCGGAAGGACATGATGGCCGACATGGCCGAGATGCTGACCGCGTGCGGCGTGAAGAACGTGAGCACGTATGACGGCGGATACTTCCCGGGCATGGGCATCCACGAGATGGGCACGGCGCGCATGGGCCGCGACCCGAAGACGTCGGTGCTCAACGGCAACAACCAGGTGTGGGATGCGCCGAACGTGTTCGTCACCGACGGCTCGTGCATGACGTCGGCGGCAGCGGTGAACCCGTCGCTCACGTACATGGCCCTCACGGCGCGCGCGGCGGACATCGCGGTCCGCGAGCTGAAGAAGAACAACCTCTGATGCGGCCCCGTTCACTGCAGTCGTCCCCGGTGTCACGGACACCGCACACCTCTGAGGATTGAGCATGTCGTCGAACCATGAAGAACCATCCTTGATCGATCGTCGCGAGGCCGTGAAGCGCGTCAGCTTCATGCTCGGCGGACTCGCGCTGGTGGGCAGCAGTTCGGGCCTGCTGGTCGCCTGTTCGAATCAGGACCGTGCCGCCGTGGCGAAGGCTGGCACGAGTGCGTTCACTGCCGAAGACATCGCGTTCCTCGATGAAGTCGCGGACACGATCCTGCCGGACACGGCGAAGTCACCCGGTGCCAAGGCCGCGAAGACCGGCGCGTTCATGGCCGTGATGGTGACGGACACGTACGCACCGGCGGATCAGCAGATCTTCCGCGATGGCATGACGGCGCTGAACGAGGCGAGCAAGAAGGCGAATGGTGGCGCGACGTTCGTCGCCGCCACGCCAGCACAGCGGACCGCTCTGCTGACTGCGATGGACAAGGAGCAGCATGACTTCCAGAAGGTGCGCAAGGACCAGCCGCAACACTACTTCCGCATGATGAAGGAGCTGACGATGCTCGGCTTCTTCACGTCGGAGCCCGGCATGACGAAGGCGCTGCGGTACAAGGAGTCGCCCGGTCCGTTCCAGCCGTGTGTGCCGTACACGCAGGGTGATCCGGCGTGGGCGCAGCACGCGTGATCTGAGGATCTACTCGAAAGTCTGAGTGCGACGAGGGCCGTCACGATGACATCGTGGCGGCCCTCCGCTTTTCAGGATGACCGAAACGCGAAGTCGGCCAGTGTCATGCGCCGGTCGCCATCCACCACACGAAACTCGTGTACGCCTCCTTGTCCCACATGTTCAGGTCGTACAGTGGATTCTGGCCAAGCATCCTGAGCGCGGCCTCGTTGTTCGTGTTGCGGAAGTATTCGACCATGGCGAGCGTGATCCGCTTCGTGATCGGCGTCCAGCCGCCTGCCACGCCAGTGGGTTTCGACGGCGACCGATCATCCCACTTCGCATGCAGCAGGCCGAAGCCGTTGTACAGGCGCGCGGCATCCTGAAGCCTGAGGTCACCCGACGCACCATTCTTGTTGAGCGTCTTGTTGCTCTTGTGGCTTTCCTTGAAGTGCGCGCTGATTTCAGGATACGTCGCATGTTGCAGCGGCGCGGTCCAGTGGACGTGGAAGTATCCGAACGCCCATTTCTGTCCCGGCTCCACGACCTTGATCGTCCACCCGATCTCGTGATGTCGAAGCTTGTTGTTCTTCACATCCCGATTGTCGTAGAACCGCGCGATGTCCACCTGAATCAGGGGATCGTTCCGGACACGCTCGAACTCCGCCAATCCCATCATCGATGTTTTCTCCGGATAACGGTGTACCCTGCATCTCCGGTCCGAGCAGCCTCACAACCGAATTGTCCTTCCCGCCTTCGCACTCCGATTCGCCGCGTCGAGAATCTCCATCACCAGCATGTTGTTCTCGAGCGATGACGGATTGAACGCCGCCGGCGTGATCTCGCCGGCGATCAGTCCCTTGAAGTACGAGAACGGATCGTCCATCGGCGCCGTGCGCTCCGGCAGCGCGCGGATGGTCTCCTTCGCCTCTTCCGACGTGCGCAACCGTAGCTGGCTGCGATTGTCGGTCATCACGTAGCCGCGCGTGCCGTAGATCTCCATGTCCTTGCGCGAGATCGGCCAGTTCCACGAGGCCTGGATCACGACCTGCGCGCTCGGATACGTGACGATGATCGTCGCCTCGTCATCGACCTTCGGATACACGGTTGGCTGCAGGTGCTGTGTGACGGCGGTGACCGAGATCGGTCGCGCGCCGTGCATGATGTACGTCATCAGGTTCGCGCCATAGCAGCCGAAGTCGATCAGCGCACCGGCACCGTTCTGCACCGGATCCGTCAGCCAGGCCAGGAACTCGTCGCTGACGTTGATCAGCTTCGGGCCCTTGTGCCCGTCGCGCACGACCACCTTGCGCACCGGGCCGATCTGGTCGGACTGCACCAGGTCCATCGCCTCGTAGAGCGTCGAGTACCACGTCGTTTCGTAATTCACCATCAGCGTGATATGATACTGGTCGGCGAGTGTCTTCATCTGCCGAGCATCGATCAGGCTGACCGCGAGCGGCTTCTCGACCATCACGTGAAGACCGCGCGGTGCGGCGAATTCCACCACGCTCCGATGCGACTTGATGCTCCCGAACGACGCCACCGCCGTCGGACGTGTCTTGTCGACCATCTCGCGCATTGTGTCGAACACGAGGTCCATGCTCAGGCCGTAGCGCGTCGTGAGCCGGCGCGCGAGCGCCGTGTCCGTCTCGACGATACCGACGATCTCGATATCGCCCCGCTTCTCGCGACCCAGCAGTCCGTGCACGTGATCGTGCGTCATGCCGACGATCCCGATGCGAAGCGGCACGGCGGTGACGGGCGAGTCCGGTGTCACCGACGTCTCTGGTTTGCCGGTGTTCGACGGTTGCGGCAGCGAGATCATGAGCATCGCCAGCAGTGTCGTCAGCATCGGCATGTCACTTCATCACCTTGCCGGCCATGCGCATGATGTCGTCCAGCGCGTTGCCATCGTTGTTCATGTCGATCATGGATGCGAGGCCGCCGCCGGACGACGTGCCCGAACCGCCACCGCTGAGCCCACCGAGCAATCCGCCCAGCAGTCCGCCGAGTCCACCGCCGCCACCCGCGGGCTGCGCGTCATTCGTCTGCGCAGGGGCCGCAGCGGACTGTTTTTTCGCCATGTAGCCGGCGACCATCATGGCGAGCAGCGGCAACATCTTCTTCAGCACACTCACATCGAGGCCGGTCTGCGCTGCGGCGCCCTGCGCCACGGTGCGGCTGACGTCCTTCGACCCGAAGATCTCCCCGAGCACACTGTTGCCCGGCGTGACATCCGTCGGCGTCGGTGACAACACCGAGTCGAGCAGACCACCACCACCAAGTTGGCTCAGCAGACCACCGAGTCCGTCGAGACCGGCGGGAGCGGCCTGCGCCTGCTTCTTGAACCCGCCAAGAATCGCAGGAATCAGTGCGGCGGCACCCGTCGAGGCCTCTGCCTGTGAGATGCCCAGTTCACTGGCGATCGACTGCAGTCCGCCCATGCTGGAAACGATATCGGAGATGTCCATGAAGATTCGGGAAAAGGAAATGGAGGCATGGTGGACCGGCGACACGAGACAGAATACGCCCTCGATCGCCAGCTACACCATCGTACCGGTGGCCGACGCGACGCGCCCTGCGCCTGCGACGATGGAGGCGAGGACGCAAGACTCTCGAAACGAATGGTGTCCGGCGAGTGTAGGGCACGGAACACGATCGTGCCAGCTCACGGTATTCGACATCCTCTGGGGAGGCTCTCATGACCCTCGTGCGTCGCGTCAGGACGCTGCTGTTCGCAACGCTGTCGCTGCCATGCGTCTCGCCCACTGCCGATGCACAGGTGCCCGTCAACGCCGCCGACTCGGCCGCCAGCGCGCGACGCCTGGTCGGCAAGGCAGTCGCCGCACTGCGCGCGGGTGACACCATCGCTGCGCATCGCGGCCTGAAAAGCGCGACCGACGTATGGCCGACGCAACCCGCCTATCTGTGGACACGCGCTCAGCTGGCCGCAGCGACGCACGACACGAACGACGTCGTGACCGCACTGACACAATTCGTCGCACTCGGCGGCAGCCGTGGGCTGGCGACCGATCGACTGCTGAAACCATGGGCCGCGAGCCCTCGCCTTGATGCCGTACGAGAGGCGCTCGCCATGAACGGCGCACCGCTCGTGCGCAGCACCGTGTTTGCGTCATTGCGCGACTCCAGCATCTGGCCCGAAGGGGTCACGCACGACGCACGCGCTAAGCGCTTCTTCGTGGGAAGTGTGCGCCATCGCACGATCTATGAACATTCGGACACGACGACGCGTGCACTCTGGCCGGGCATGCCCAAGAACGTCGGTGCGATCCTCGGTGTCGCGATGGATGCGGACGGCGCGCATCTCTGGGCCACCACTGCCGGCATTCCCCAGATGGCGGGATACGTGCCGGCCGACTCGGCGATCGCCGCGCTGCTCAGGGTACGCATCGCCGACGGAAAAATCGTCACGCGTTTCGACCTGCCGCCGGGTTCCGACGGCCACACGCTCGGTGATGTCGCGGTCGGTGCGAACGGCGATGTGTTCACCAGCGATTCACGCGAGCCTGTGCTCTATCGGCTGCGCAAAGGCAGCGCCGTGCTCGACGCATATCGCCATCCGCTGTTTCGTTCGCTGCAGGGTGTGGCGCCGGCGCCGGATGGACAACACGTGTACGTCGCGGACTATTCGCACGGCCTGCTGCGACTCGAACTTGCAACGGGCGCCGTCACCCGGCTTGCCGATGCGCCATCGTCCACATCGCTCGGCGTGGATGGGCTGGTGTGGTTCGAGGGCTCGCTGATCGGCGTGCAGAACGGCGTCGCGCCGCCGCGCATCGTGCGATTTCTTCTCGATGTGTCGGGCACACGAATTGCCCGGCAGGACGTCATCGATCGCAACCTTGCCTTGGCCGACGAACCGACGATCGGTGTCATCGTGGGGCGGAGCTACGTGTATGTTGCGAACAGCCAGTGGGACAAATACGATGATGCCGGCGTCCGTGCGGCAGGATCGCCGTTGGCACCTGTCCTGCTCCTCGCCGTACCGCTGCCACACTGACACGATCGTCACCGACCACCACGCCTGCCCTGCGCATCAACTCCCGACCATGGTCATGATCTCTCCGGAACAGAGATTGTCACTCGCGACAGCGGCGCTGCACGATCGTGGAAGACTGGCTGAAGTGCGACGCACCGAACTGGTCGACTCGGCGATCGAAGAGACATTCGACTCGCTGAGTCGGCTCGCTGCTGCCTTGCTGCGTGCGCCGATCAGCTTTCTGTCGATCGTCGAAAGCGACCGGGACTTCTACAAGAGTCAGTGCGGCATGCCCGAGCCGATCGCCTCCGAGCGACAGATCACGGGAAACAGTTTCTGCAAGCTCGTGATCGCGAGCGAAGAAGCGCTGGTCATCAACGATACACACGACAGTCCGGTGTGGCTCACCGTGCCGACCGTGCAATCACACGGGATCCGTTCGTATCTCGGCGTGCCGCTGATGGTGAATGGCCATGCGATCGGCAGTTTCTGTGTCCTCGACATGACCCCGCGCGAGTGGACGGATGTCGAGGTCGAGACACTCGTGCAGCTGACTCGCTCGGCGGAACGCGAGATCGACTTGCGACGCACGCTGCAGTCCGTGACGATCGATTCCAGTCGCGCACGTGCGCTGGCTCGTGCGAACGAAGAACTGATTGCCGTCGTCGCTCACGACCTGCGCACACCGCTTCAGGTGATCGGCATCACGGCGTCGCTGCTGTCGCGCCAGGGCAATTCGACGATCCGTGAACATGTGGATCGTCTCGAGCACGCCGTCGGCGCGATGAAGCAGATGGTGGACGTGCTCCTGTCGCAACACGCCGCCGGTGCACCGCAGGTCGCGCGACGTGAGCCCGTGACGACGGGCAAGCTGCTCCGGGACACCGTCGAGACGATGAAAGTCGTCAGCGACCATGCCGGACTCCGCCTGTCCGTCATCGATCATGCAACAGCGACGGTGTCGGTGGACTACGCGCAGATGCTGCGAGTCTTCTGCAACCTGATCGGCAACTGCGTCAAGTATTGTCCATCCGGCACCGAAGTACGCCTCTCGGCGGCGCGAGCCGGCGACGGTGTCATGATTCACGTCGCGGACAATGGTCCCGGGATGAGTGCTGGCGAGCAGGCGCAGGCGTTCGAGCGCGGCTGGCAGGGCGGTTCGCCGGAGGCCCGCAAACACGGCTCCGGTCTTGGGCTTGCGATCGTGCACGATCTCGTCGAGCAGAACCTCGGCGCCGTGACGCTGTCCGGCGATGTGGGACGCGGCACGACGGTGAGCATCTGGCTGCCGGTCAGCGAGAGTGAGTCGCGCGGCTGCAAAGGCCGACTCGACACGTGACGGTCGCGGTGTCGTCACCAATCAACGCGGAGCGCCGCGCATGCTGAGCATGTTCACGAGCAGTTTTGCCGCGCCAGCCTGCGCCCCTTCGAGCTGCTGCGCGAGGCAGAGTGACGTGACGACGATTCTGCCCTTGCCCACCGGCGCGATCAGCACCGAGGGTCGGACATATGTCCGCTCCGCATCAGTCACGACCAGCGGCACCGTGTACTGCGCGTAGAGATTCTGCGAGAAACTGCAGTTGCGATCACCGCCCCACGATTCCAGTTCGCTGCTCTTGATCACGTTCGGGAAGTTGAACAGCGGCGACCGCTCGTCGACGAATTGCAGATCGGAGCCGCGCGTATCGTCGTCCGGAACGGCGTCACGAAAGTCGACGGGATATGGGAACAACGGGCTGCGCGAGAGTTCCCGGCCGCCGGGCAGCACGACCACCACACCACCCCGCTGCATGAACGCGCGCAACGCCGGCACCGCAAGGAATGACGCGTCGCTGCGCAGCGCACCCGCGCCGATCAGCACCGCCGTGACGTTCGAGAGATCTGCGACCGGCACCAATGCCAGGTCGAGCGCCTGCACGCTCAACCGCAGCTGTTGGAACGCCGGCCGCAAATCCTCCGTGCCGCGGATGTATGCCGCCCGGAACGGCGTTGGCAGCCGAAGATTCAGGCTCTCGACGCGATCCTTCGCGAAGCGCACGAAGTGCTGCGACGGAATGTGCGGATAGTCGTTGATGACCACGCCGAGCGTGAATTCGCGTGTCGCGCCGGACTGCGCATCCGGTGGCTTCGCGGCGACGCTATGCGCACTCGCCTCGATGGTGTGCGAGCCCATCGGTAGGGCACCCTGCAGGCGGAAGAACACGTTGCGCGCGCTGAACGGCGGCAGCGGCACCGTTTTCGATGCGGAATCGGGCCGCAGTCCCATCGGGAGCATGAGCGAGACGGCAACGGTGTCCGCCGTCGAGCGCGCGTTCTGCACGAAGACACGGAACAGTCGGTCGACACTCATCCCTGCCCGCTCGTACTCGGCGCTACGCTCGAACAGGAGCGACGTTTCCGGAACACCGATCACCGGATGTCTCGTGTCGCCTCGCAGTGCGGTGGCGCTCCGATACGCGAGCGGCTTCACGATCACCGGCACCTCTACACCGGCGATCAGGATCGTCGCTTCAATGCTGCTGGCGCGGATGCGATCTTCGCCCATGAGCTGTTGCGGCACGACCGGATTCTGGTTCGACGCGAGCGTCTTCTGCAGTAACGTCCGCTCGACCAGCCCGTTGATCTGCCACCAGTGATACGTCGGCGAGAGGAATCGCATCTGCGCATTCCACCGGTTCGTCGCACTCGGCGCGACGACGACGTTCGTGTCGCGCAGCACCACCGACATGCGCCCTTCGGCGGACAGCGCAAGACGCTTCAGCGTGATTGGCAGCCCACCGCCGTTGTGGACCGTCAGCACGACACCCGCCGAGTCACCCGCGGCGACGAGTTCACGCTCGACGTTGCCATCGATCACTATTCCCGCGGCATCGAGCAGCGCGCTGGACGCACGCTCGCGAATCGAATGCAGCGAGACGGCCAGATCGCCCTCTGCGCCACTGCACATCGGCACCGTCGCCACGTCGCGACATTCCTGCTCCACTCTCAGTGAAATGGCGAGGCGAACGATCATCGCCAGGCGAGTGGCGAGTGAGTCGGCATCGACGCGTGCGGCCTGCGACGTGAGTGTGCCGAGTGCGACGGCGAGTGTATCGAACTGCGAGACGAACTCAGGTCGGACGGCCGGTCGCAGTCGGAGGAACGTTGTGTCGAGTGTGCCGAACAGCGACGCCTCGCCACCGACACGGGCGCTGTCCAGCCGCAGCCAGCGTGGCGACGCGCCGAGTGCGGGTGCCGGTGTGACGCCGTGCGTGCGCTGCAGACGGCGGATTCGGGCGCCGATTTCCGCGTAGCTGCGACCTTCGGTGCGATCGAACTCGCCAACGTCCACGCGCAGGCTGCGTGCGTTGCCGACGCGTGCACTGTCGACGCGTGTGAACAGTCGCGCCACCGACCATGCCGGCAGACGACCACTCGTGCGCGACGGCATCAGCAGCGTGTCGGCGGCGATTGTGAACGCACTGGCCAGCAGGCGTGCGGTGTATCGTCGCGCCGCATCGTCGCCGCTGTCGGCCAATGCGAGCGCGATGACGACATGTGGCCTGAAGGCGCGGATCACCGACACCATGTCGATCAGCACCGAGTCGCGCGGCCCCGCGGCCGCGACGAGTGTGTCCTTCGCGGTTGCGCCAATGTCGTACGCGCGCGTGAAGTATTGATGCGCGCCATCCAGCTGTCGCTCGGCCAGCAACTCCGCCGTGCGGACCACCGCCAGCGTCGCATTGCGCTCGGCGCCGGCCACGTTGCGACCGGCTTCGCCGCGTGTCAACGAGAGATAGGCCGTCTCGATGTGTCGCGCGCGACTGAGCCAGGCGATGAGGGCGTTGTCTTCGTCGTCGGGACGTGTGCCGACGATCATGATGCGGGCCGTGGTGCCGACGTGTGTCGCCTGCTCACGCCACGGCTGTGCGTGGAGTCGCGAAGCCAGCGCGATCGTGGAGGCCAGCGCCACTCCGAACACGCGTCGCACGGTGAGTTGCGTGCGGGCACTGGTGACTGCAGCAATCATCAGGGTCGCGACAACCATTCCGCGAGATCGACATGTCCGCGCTCGAGTGCGATGTCCGACGGCGACTTGCCATCGGGTGTGCGTGCGTCGCGCTCGGCACCGCAGGCGAGCAGCAGCTCGGATGCCGCACGATCGCCGCGCGAGGCTGCGAGATGGAGCGGCGTGTAGCCCTGGATGTCAGCAACGGCGGCGGAAGATCCCGCGGCGAGGAGTGCGGCGATCACCGTCATCTCGCAGCGACCGGCGAGTGCGGCGTGCAGTGCCGTGTTGCCTTGTGCGTTGTGTGACGATGCGGAGTGATTCGCGCCTGCGCGCAGCAGCACGACGACGACGCTGGCGTAGCCGAAGAATGCGGCGAGATGCAGGGCCGTCCATCCATCACCGCTGTACGCCTGCAGATCAGCGGACGTGTGTGTGACGTGTCGCGCGACGTGTGGGAGATCGCCGAGCGCCGCCAGTTCCGGCAGCGTCAGTGTGAGCGACTCGGCGAGCGCCTTGGCCTTGTCGCGATCACCCATGTAGAGCGCCATCAGAAAATCGGATGGCGCGCCGGGTGCGGGCGTGGGGGAGTCGGATGATTCGGCCATCACACGCTCGCGGGATCGGGAATTTACATGTTCACGTCAGTCCACCGGCCAGCTCACCGCCGAGTCGTCATCGGACGTCGTTGGTTCAGCACCATTCTTGCCTGCGGTCATTTCTTCGGCAACCACTGCGCGCCACCACGGCGTGAGTTCATCAACACGTAATGGTTCGATGGGTTGGCCGAGTTTCGGTGTGAGCAGGTCGATGCCATTGGATGCCGCGAGAGACGCGAGCGTTTCGATGGGTTCGTCCCACGCGTGCATGGCGAGGTTGAACGTGCCCCAGTGAATGGGAAGCAGGCGTCCGCTGCCGAGCATCGCGTGCGCTTCGACGGCGTGTGTGGGGCCGAGATGGATGTCGCCCCATGCCGGATGCCACGCGCCGATTTCGAGCAGCACGAGATCGAACTTTCCGAGGCGGTCACGGATGTCGTTGTATTCCGGCGTGAGACCCGTATCGGCTCCGTGAAAGATCGTGTGCTTCGGACCCTGCAGATGAAACGACGACCACGCCGTCGCATTGCGATCGAGCAGTGTGCGTCCCGAGAAGTGTTGCGAGGGGGTGGCCGTGATCACGACGCCGCTTGGCTCGAGCGTGACCGATTCCCACCAATCGATTTCCGTGATGCGTTCCGCCGGAATGCCCCACGCCTCGAGGTGTGTGCCGACGCCGAGTGAGGTGATGAAGCGGACACCGCGCTTGGCGAGCGTGCGGACGGCGGCGCGATCGAGGTGGTCGTAGTGGTCGTGGGAGATCAGCACGGCGTCCAGCTCAGGGAGTGCGGACAGCGGGACGGGCGGCGCGTGGAAGCGCTTGGGGCCGGCGAACGGGAGTGGTGAGGCGCGCTTGGCCCAGACGGGGTCGGAGAGGATTTTGGCGCCGTCCAACTCGAAGAGGAGGGTGGAGTGGCCGAGCCAGGTGACTCTCAGGCCTGATTCCGGTTTGGTGCGCCATGTGGCCCGCGGGTCCTCGAGCGGGAGGGGGGCGCCGGGGACGCGGCGTTCGCCGCCGCAGAGGTAGTCCTTCATGGTCGGCATCACGGTGCCGGGCTTCAGACCTGGCTTGGCGTTGGTCAGGTTGCGAAAGACACGGCCGTCGAAGCGGGGGGAGGCGAGTTTGCGATCCTGGCGGAGGGCGGCGGAAGGCGTGGACTGGGTCATGGTGGAGCGGCGGGTGGATGATGTCGGATGGGCGGCGCGTCAGGGGCCGGTCTTGAGCGTTCCAGAAAGGTGTAGTCGCGCGGTGGCAGGTTGGCACCGGGCTTTTGGTGGGG
>JACMLX010000266.1 GCA_014379355.1 Gemmatimonadaceae bacterium | reverse complement strand
TTGGCGTGCTTGATGTTCTTCCACTTACTGTGGCCAGCCATGACAACTCCGTGCAGTTCTGCGTTTGGGGTCAGCCGCCAAAGCTAAGCCAGTCGGGACCGGTTACGACTCGATCAGGTCTTCGACCCGGCCGGCGCCCGGCTCTATATACAGGTCCGTGAACGTGCCCGGCGCGGCGCGATGCTTGAGGACGTGCACCTCAAACGCGCCGGCGACGTCCGGCGCATCGTCGTAGAGCGCTTCGCGGAAGACGCCGAGGACGACGTCGGCGACCGACGCGGCCGTGCCTGGGGCATCGGACAGCGTCGGGCGTGGTGGCAGCGCGAGCGTCCGGTCGCACGACATCGGCGCTGTCAGCAGGATCGCGATGTCCTGATCCACCGCGATGCGCTTCGCAGTGCGGATGACTTGCGCCTGTGCCTCCGCCACCGGTCGCGGCGGCTGGTCGATCGCTGCCAGTCCGTCGATGATCACGAGCGCAGGGAGTGATGCCGCATCGAGCCGTTCTCCCAGCGTCGATGCCGTGACCGGTGCGCGCTCGACCGTGACGGGAAACCGCCGCAACACATCCGCCGCCGATTTCAGCGCATCTCCGGCCCCGCTCGGCAGAATTCCCGTTCGGATCGCGATCTGCGTGACACCGGACTCGGCCGTCACGAGTCGCTCCCAGCAGGCCTCGATGCTCGATTCATGCGTCAGGATCAGTACTTGATGACCGGCCACGGCAGCCCGGATCGAGATGCCGAGCGACATCGCGGTCTTGCCAGCGCCGGCGTCGCCGATCAGGACGGTGAGTTCACCGCGTCGCAGACCGCCCGCCAGCAGGCGGTCGAGGGAGGGGTAGCCGGTCGTGATGAGGTCGGGCGCCGGCTGCGGCTTGCTGTCGTCCGATGCGAGCCGCTGCAACAGGCCCGACAGGAATTCGCGACTGGTCGGCATCAGCGCATGGCGGCGAGAGAGGATCGGCGGAGCAGCTGCGCAAGCGTCGTCAGCTCGGCGCGCGCACTGTTGTTGAGTACGGCATCGGCCGTATCCCGCATCGCGTCGATCGCGTCCGCCAGCAGCGAGGGTTCACGTTCGGCCGCGACGTCACACGCCCGCGTCGCCGCCAGACTCACATCGATCGGCAGCGCTTGGGCGGAGAGCCATCCTCGTGTCCGCTCGGCACGCTGCTGGAGTGCGTCGACGTCGTTGAAGTCCGATTCGCGCGGGAGCCGCGGCAGCGCCAGACGCGCGACCATCCAGCACGCGAGCGCCGCCGTTCGGTCGCGCAGCTGCGGCAGCGCAGCGGCCTGGGCCACCAGCGCCTTGAGTGGCGCAGCCACAGGGGGCAGGAGAGCGGCGGGACGTTGCACGACGCAAAGCTACATCCGTGCTTACGCGCATCGACCGGCTCGAGACGCATGCACGGAACCGGTCGCGTCGGCCGCCATCCCGCTCGCTGTGGGCGCGCCGGCGCGACCCCGGCGCCCCCGATGGGGTAGTTTCCTCCCATCATGACCCCTCCAGCAAAAGCCGTGTTGTGGGTGGATGACGAGGCCGAGATGCTCGAGGCCCATCGCATCTTCCTGCAGGACAAGGGATACGACGTCGAGATGGCGCGGAATTCGGAGGATGCCCTGGAGCTGCTCAGGCGTCGCCGGTTCGACGTGCTCCTGCTCGATGAACAGATGCCCGGCAAGCGAGGGCTCGAAACGTGGCGCGACGTGCAGACCATCGATCCGATGCTCCCGGTCGTCATGATCACCAAGAGCGAGGAAGACGGTACGCTGCGCGAGGCGCTCGGCGCCGCGGTGCACGACTATCTCGTGAAGCCGGTCAATCCGCGGCAGGTGCTGACGGCCATCACCCGCATCCTCGACGGCACGCGACTGCGTCAGCAGGCGCTGGCGCGCGAGTTCGTCGAGCGATTCCGGGCCTTCGAGATCGAGGGCTACAGCAGTGACTGGCGTGGCTGGATCGAACGCACCGCCGAAGTCACGCGCTGGGACGTGGCGCTGGACGAGGCGGGTGAAGGCGGACTGCGCGAGTCGCTGGTCGGCCTCTATCCCGCGATGCGCCGCGAGTTCGCACATTTCATTCGTCGTCAGTATCCGTCGTGGCTGGCCGACCTGCAGGGCGACCGCCCGCCGCTGTCGATCGACATCGTGTCCGAACATGTCGCGCCGCTGTTGACCACCGAGAAGGCCGCCTGCTTCATCGTCGTCGACTGCCTCCGACTCGATCAGTGGGTGATTCTCGCGCCACTGCTCGGCCAGTGGTACACCGAGGAGCGATCGCACTACTACTCGATCCTGCCCACCGCCACGCCGTACTCGCGCAACGCACTCTTCAGCGGGCTGTTTCCCGGTGAGATGGCCGGCATGCATCCGGACTGGTGGAAGGAGCGCGAGGACGAGTCGCTCAACGCGCACGAGCGGCAGTTGCTCGAGTTGCAGCTCAAGGAACTCGGGCACAACGTGCCGGTGCGCTACCACAAGATCAGCACCCCGCACGAATCGGAGGAACTGGAGCGGAAGATCGCGTCGGCGGTCGTTCCGGAAGGTGTCAGCGCGTTCGTGTTCAACTTCGTGGACCTGCTGACGCACAGCCGGTCGGACAATTCCGTGCTGCTCGAAGTGGCGAAGGATGAAGTGGCACTCCGCCGGCTCACGCGGCAGTGGTTCGAACGATCGGCGCTGTTCAGTGTGCTCAAGGAGGCCGCGCGCAAGAATATCACCGTGATCCTGACCAGCGATCACGGCTCGATCCTGTGTCAGACACCGGCGACGGTGTTCGCGCGACGTGATGCGACGCACAACCTGCGTTACAAGTTCGGCGAGGATCTGCGCGCGGAGAAATCAGAGCAGGCGCTGTTGTTTCCGAATGCGGATGCGCTGCGCCTACCGCGACGCGGGCTGGGCAAGAACACTTTGCTGGCCGCGACGGACTGCTACTTCGTCTATCCGACGAAGCTGCGCGAGTATCAGGGTCGGTATCGCGGCGGATTCTTCCACGGGGGCGTGAGCCCCGAGGAAATGATCCTGCCGCTCGTCAAACTCGTGCCCCGCCGCTGACCGTGTATCGCCGCTTGCTGGGGATTCTGCGCCCGCATTCATGGCGTATGGGGGCGACGATCGCCTGCAACCTGATCGTCGCCGGGCTCGATGTCTTTTCGCTCACGCTGCTGATCCCGTTCCTGCAGACGCTCTTCGGGCTGCAGGCCTCGACGACACAGAAGGTGGCGACGGGCGGGGTGCAGCGGATGCTCGATCAGGTGCTGGGACGCTTTCTGGATGTGGGCGACAAGATGGGATCCTTGCAGCGCGTCGTGCTGGTGATCCTGGCGGCAATCGCGCTCAAGAACATCTTCGCGTGGATCAGCGGGCAGCTGGGCGCCAGCCTGCAGGAACTGGTGACGCGTGACCTGCGCAACCTGGTCTACCGACATCTGCTGCAGCTGCCGCTGTCGTACTTCCAGCGTACCAAGACGGGGCAGGTCGTCGCGCGCATCCTGACCGACACGTCGCAGAGCAAGGCACTGATCACGGAACTCGTGACACGCTCGCTGCAAAGCGGTGCGACGATCATCGTCAGCATCGTGGTGCTGGTATCGCTGAGCTGGAAGTTGACGCTCGTGTCACTCGTGCTGGCGCCGATGTTGATCGGCCTGCTGCAGCCGATCCTGAAGAAATTGCGCAAGCGTCATCGGCGCCTGAGCAACGAATACGGCGAGATGACGAGCATCGTGCAGGAAGCGGTGAGCGGTATCCGGCTCGTGAAAGCCACGGGGGCAGAGCCGCATGAGACCGGACGGTTCACCGACGCTAGCGGTCGCTACGCGAAGGCGATGACACGCGTGGCCGCGCTCGGCGTGTTGTCGCAGCCACTCACGGAAGTCGCCGGCACCGGCATCGCCGTGCTGGTCCTGTGGATCGGTGCCCAGCAGGTGCTCGTGGATCGTACGCTGGATGGCGCCGACCTGATCACGTTCCTGCTCGTCGTGTTGCGAATGCTGCAACCGCTGAAGCAGATCTCGCAGGTTCCGGCGACGGCGCAGTCCTCGATGGCAAGCGCCGAGCGGTTGTTCGAGGTGCTCGACGAAACGACCGAAGCAGCAGCGGATCGTGGGACACGCGACGTCGTGGCACTGAACGACGGTGTGCGATTCGAGAATGTCTCGTTCACGTACGGTGACGAGCCCGTGCTGACCGACGTCAGCTTCGACGCCCCCAAGGGCGAGATCGTCGCGCTGGTTGGCGCGAGTGGTGCGGGGAAGAGCACACTCGTGGATCTCGTGCCACGCTTCAACGCGCCGACGTCCGGCACGATCCGGCTCGATGGCGTGGATCTGCAGGAGCTGAAGCTCACATCGCTGCGCCGACTGACGGGCATCGTCAGCCAGGACACGGTGCTGTTCAACGACACGGTCCGCGCCAACATCGCGTTCGGCGCGCCGGGTGTGTTCACGCAGGCGCAGATCGAAGCGGCCGCGCGCGCCGCGAACGCACACCAGTTCATCACCGAGCTGCCGCAAGGCTACGACACGGTGCTCGGCGAACGCGGTACCCGGCTCAGCGGCGGCCAGCGTCAGCGCATCGCCATCGCGCGCGCACTCCTGAGCGATCCGCCGATCCTGATTCTCGACGAGGCGACCTCGGCGCTCGACACCGAGAGCGAGCGCCTCGTGCAGGAGGCGATCGACCGGTTGCTGGCCGGCCGCACGGTCTTCGTGATCGCGCACCGCCTGAGTACCGTGGAGCACGCGCAGCAGATTCTCGTGCTCGAGCGCGGAAGGATCATCGAACGCGGCACCCATGACGCCCTGCTCGCGCGGCGCGGCGCCTACCACCGGCTCTACACGATGCAATTCCGTGAGCGTGACCTCAGCGCCGACGTCGTCATGGTGGACGCAT
Source organism: Gemmatimonadaceae bacterium (assembly GCA_014379355.1). Lineage (GTDB taxonomy): Bacteria > Gemmatimonadota > Gemmatimonadetes > Gemmatimonadales > Gemmatimonadaceae > JACMLX01. The sequence continues at coordinate 12,826 of JACMLX010000266.1, read as the reverse complement.
GAGTCGCATCGTCTTCTACCATCCGGCGCCGGAGTGGGACGGGTTGGCACGCGTCTACCTCGAAGTCGGCAAGGCGCTGGCTGCGCGAGCCGTCGCGGTCGCCGTCGCATGTCCCCCTTTCTCCGATGTGGCCGACGCATGCGGCCTGCTGGACATCCTGCCGGTGGAAGAGCGCGGTACGTGGTTCGCCGACGGGGTTCGCCTGTCCGCGACGCTGCGCGAATACGGCAGCGACGCGATCGTGGTGGCTGGTGACGACGCACAGCTCACCGCCGCCTGGGCGGTACGTCGGCTCGGACGCGGTGCGGTCTTCCGTCGCATGCGCACCGGGATCGCAACGCCCGTCACCGTCAAGACTCGACTCGCCGTGCGACTCGCACCGACCTGGTTCGTGCACAGCTCGCAGGCTGAAGCGCGCGCGTCGGAGCCTCTGAAGCGGCTGCGCGGTCGCATCGTCGCCGACCTGGCGATCGATCCGATGCAGTTCGACCGTGTGATTGCAGCACCGACGCCGATCGGCACGAGCACGATCGCGATTGTCACCGACCCGGAATCGCAACGGGCCACCGCCGCCGCATTGCGCACCATCGCCGCGATGCGTTCACGCGGGCACCCGTTGCGCGCGCTGCTCATCGGCACGCCGCACGATGTGAACGAAGTACGCGTGCATGCCACCGCGCTCGGACTCGGCGATTCGATCACGTTTCTCGGCGATCCGATCGATCGCGCCCCGATGCTCGCGGCCGCCGATCTTGTGTGGGTGGCGGCCGATCACGATGATGGTGGGATCGCCGTGCTCGACGCGATGGCGCTTGGCTGCACCGTCGTCGCGACGCGTGGTACGATGGCCGAACGATACGTGCGGAACGATGAAACCGGGCTCATAGCCGAGCGCGATGATGCGCTGGCGAGTGCCGCGTTGATCACGATGCTGCAGTCCGATCCGGCACACCTGAAGCGTATCGGCGAAATGGCGCAGGCCGATGTCCGATCGTGGCGTGGCCTGTCCGCGGTGTGCGATGCCTTCATGACGGTGCTGAACGACGCCGCGGTTGCACAGGCGGCTGCCTGACGACCGCCGCTGTGCCCGTCGCAGTCGTCAAGCCACCCACCCTGCAGCATCGGCTCGAATACGCCGGTATCCGAACGATCGTCTTCCTGCTTGCGCGTCTGCCGTTCAGCGTCGGATCCGGCATCGGCGCCGGGCTCGGTGTGCTGGCCTATCGCCTCGGCATCCGATCGCGCGTCGTGGAAACCCAGATTGCGTTCGCATTTCCCGCCATGCAGCCGACCGAGATCAAGTCAGTCGCGAAGCAGGCGTACAGGAATCTCGGGCGCACGTCGATCGAAGCGGCACTGATGGCCGAGCGCACACCCGCCGACCTGATCACACAGTTCGATCGCGTCGATGGATGGGAACACATGGAGGCGGCCGTCCGCGGCGGACACGGTGCGCTGCTCGTGACCGGGCACCTCGGCAACTGGGAGCTGGGCGGCAGTTACATCGCGGCCCGCGGTGTGCCAGTCGATGCGATCGCACGCCACATGAGCAATCGTGTGTTCGAGCGCTACCTGACGCGTGTCCGTGAGCGCTTCGGGGTGAAGGTCGTGTTCGATGAACATGCCGTCCGCCATACGTCGCGCAGCGTGCGCGCCAATCGCGTGGTGGGTTTTCTCTCCGATCAAGGCGTGGCCGGCCTGGCGTCGACGTTCGTGCCGTTTTTCGGTCGCCTCGCGAAGACGCCACGCGGACCGGCGGTGTTTGCACTCAAGCTTGGGGTGCCGATGGTGTTCACCGTCGCAGTGCGCCAGCCATCGGGAAAGTACCGATTGATCGTCGAACCGATCGAGGTCGTGCACTCCGGCGATCGCGAAGCCGATACGATCGCGCTCGTCGCGTACTACACGGCGCGACTCGAATACTGGGTGCGACAGTACCCTGGTCAGTATTTCTGGCAGCACCGGCGCTGGAAGTATCAGCCGGCGGGTGCACCGCCGCTGCCCGAGGGGATGTAGGATGGCCGTTGCCGCCGCCGTGGTTGCACCGCCGATGGATCGCAGTGCGCTCATCGTCATGCGACACGATCTGCGCGCTGTGCTTGGCGTGCTGATGATCGTCGCGATGGTGACGGCGGCGGTCGGAGCTCCACTGCTCACGTCGTACGATCCGACATCGATCGACCTCGGCCAGCAACTCATGCGGCCGTCGAGTGCACACTGGTTCGGCACCGACATCCAGGGTCGTGACGTGTTTGCGCGCTTGTTGTTCGGCGCGCGTATTTCGCTGTCGGTCGGGCTGGGTGCACAGGCGATCGCGCTGCTCGTGGGCGGAACTCTTGGCCTGGTGAGCGGATTCTACGGCCGCTGGGTCGACGAACTCGTGATGCGCGTGGCTGACGTCACGCTCGCGTTCCCGACTCTGCTGCTGCTGATCGCGATGGTCGCCGCATTTCAGCCCAGTCTCACCGTCGTCACGATGACGATCGGTATCGTCGGCTGGGCCGGCGTCGCGCGTCTCGTGCGTGGACAGGTGATGGTGGTGCGCGGTCTCGAATACGTGCAAGCCGCGCGGGCGCTTGGCGGCACGGATGTGCGCATTCTCGCGCGGCATGTGCTGCCGGCCGTCACGGCACCGCTGGTGATCGTCGGCACACTTGGCATCGCCGCCGCGATCATGGCGGAGTCGTCGCTCAGTTTTCTCGGACTCGGTGTCCAGCCACCGACGCCCAGCTGGGGAGGAATGATCGCGGACGCTCGTGACCTGTCACAGCTGCGCCGGGCGCCGTGGACATCGCTCGCGCCGGGCCTGACGATCGGTTGCGCGGTGCTTGCTTTCAATCTGCTTGGCGATGCGCTGCGCGACGCCACCGATCCACGCCAACTCACGCGCCGACTTGCGCGCAGGGCAGACCCATGACGGACTTTCAGGCACTGCAGCAGCGCGAGTATCCGTGGATGACGGATTCCGACGTCATCTATCTCGACCACGCGTCCACGGGTGCATATCCAAAAGCGACCGCCGATGCGGTCACGGCGTACGTGTCGCTGCGCCACATGCCGCACACGCTCAGGCCGGAACACTTCTTCGCGACGCTCCAGCGCTCGCGAGAGCTGGTCGCGCAACTCATCGGCGCGAGCGCGGCGGAAATTGCGCTCACGACGAACACGTCGCATGGGGTCAACCTCGCCGCGTTCTCGATCCCGCTGACGACGGGCGACGAGATCCTGACGGTGGACCGCGAGTTTCCGGCCAACGCGTTGCCGTGGATCAAGCGCGCCGAACGCACCGGAGCGACCCTCGTGCGCCTGCCGTGTGTGAACGATGTGCCGGACGAAGCCGCGCTGCTCAACGCCATCGCGACGCGTCCGAATGTGAAGGTAGTGGCCGTCAGCTGGGTGTCCTTCTGCAGTGGCGCGCGCATCGACCTCGATGCGGTGGGGACGGCGTGTCGCGAGCGCGGCATCTGGTTCGTGGTCGATGCGATTCAGGGTCTTGGTGCCGTGCCGCTCGATGTCTCGAAGACGCCGATCGATATCCTCGCGAGTGGCGCACAGAAGTGGCTGCAATCACCGTGGGGATCGGCATTCACCTACGTGCGCAAGGAGCGCATCGCGCAGCTCGAACCGCCGACTGTCGGTTGGATGAGCACGCGCGGCTCGGACGATCTGTTCAACATGCTGACCTACGATCCGGTCTGGTTCGAGGATGCGCGCAAGTTCGAGATCATCACGCTGCCGTTCCCGGATTTCTCGGGAATGAATGCGAGCCTGGCGCTGTTCCAGGAGCTGGGTGTGGCGAACATCGCGGAACATCTCGCGTCGCTGGGTGACCGTCTGGTCGACTTCTGCGACGCGCATCCCGAGGTGCGTCTCGTGACCCCGCGCGATCGTCCGCACCGCGCCGGCGTCTTCGCGATACAGCCCCCCGAACTCGACGCGACCTCCGCGCGCCTGAAGGCCAACCGCATCTTCCACTCCGTCCGCGAACGCTGCATCCGCCTGTCGCCGCACTGGTACACGACGCCGGCGCAGTGGGAACGCGTGCTGTCGCTCGTGCTCGGCTGAACTGCACTGCGGGTCTCGCACAGAGCCACGAAGTCACAGAGCGTTCTGCCACGTTCGGAAAACTTTTCACGCGGGGTTCGCGGGGAACGCGGGGAAGGGCAACGGAAAAGGCTGTTGGAACTGCGTCTCGCGAGCGCAATTCAACCAGCCCTTGTTTCTTCCCCGCGTCCCTCGCGATCCCCGCGTGAAAAGTGTGTCTGCACCTGCTGTGGAACTCGCTGTGGCTCTGTGTCTCTGCGCGAGACCCGCAGTTCGCTGTCAGTCAGGATGCGACAGAAATGAGTGCGTAGTCGCGCGCGCCTTTCCGGAGCAGGAAGTACTGTCCGCGAAGCAGGCGCTCGGCCGCAAGCGAGGCGTCGTCGGCGGAGAGTTTCGCGCCGTTCACGGAGAGACCGCCCTGCTGCAGCAGTCGACGCGCTTCGCCCTTGCTGGCCGTGAGGCCGGCGGTGACGAAGAGGGTGAGCGTGTCGAACACCTCGGTACGCTCGACTGATGCCGACGGCACCTCGCGCGCGAGGGCGGCCAATGCGCTGGCCGACAGCGCGCCGGGATCACCCTTCGCGAACAACAGCGTCGACATCTCGGCCGCTGTCTGCGCGGCCTCGGCGCCGTGAATCATCGCCGTCACCGATCGCGCGAGGATCTGCTGCGCCTCGCGCTTCTCCGGTGAGGCCACCGTCGCAGCATCGAGCGCCTCGATCTCGGCGCGACTCATCAGCGTGAACGTACGCAGGTAGCGACCGACATCACCGTCGTCAGCGCCGATCCAGAACTGGTAGAACTGGTAGGCTGACGTGCGCGCCGAGTCGAGCCACACGGCGCCCGCCTCGCTCTTGCCGAACTTCGTACCTGCCGACGTCGTGAGCAGCGGCATCGTCACCGCGTGCGCCTCGGCGCTGAACATCTTCCGGATCAGCGTCGTACCGGCGGTGATGTTGCCCCACTGATCACTACCGCCAACCTGGAGCGTCACGCCGTCGCGTCGATACAGCTCGGCGAAGTCGTACGCCTGCAGCAGCATGTACGAAAACTCGGTGTAACTGATGCCGGACTCGCTGCCGATGCGTGAATCGACGCTGTCCTTCTGCAGCATGTAGTTCACCGTGAAGTGCTTGCCCACGTCACGGAGAAAACCAATCAGGTCCAGCGAGCGCAGCCAGTCCGCGTTGTTGCGCATCAACGCGCCGCGCGGGCCATCGAAATCCAGCACGCGCGACAGCTGTTCGCTGATGCCGGCGATGTTCGCATCCACCATCTCGGTCGTCAGCAGCTGCCGTTCGCTGGTCTTGCCGCTCGGATCGCCGATCATGCCCGTGCCGCCGCCCACCAGCGCCACCGGCCGATGGCCGGCACGCTGCAGATGCACCAGCGACATGATCGCGACGAGGTTGCCGGCGTGCAGGCTGGACGCGGTCGGATCGAAGCCGCAGTACCCCGTCACGGTGCCCAGCGCGAGTGCGGCGGCGGCACCTTCGGTGTGCTGGAACAACAACCCGCGCCATGCGAGCTCGTCGAGATAGGCAGTTCCGGTCATGGCGACAAACTAAACCGTAGAGCCAGACGGCCCCGGCGTGCTGGCGCACGCCACTAGCTTCCGCACCATGGCCGGATTGCGCAGCATCCTCCAGAATCGCGTCGTCCGGGCGGTCGTGCTGCTCGGAACACTTGGCGCGTCGATGGGCATCGGGGCGTTCACCGCCGGCTGGACACTCGTCTGTGCCGGCAATCAGTGCCCGAGCGTCGACGTGCTCGACCAGTATCAGCCGCGCCAGACGTCGAAGCTGTACGCGGCCGACGGCCGGTTCCTCGCCGAACTCGGGCTCGAGCGCCGCACCGTGGCCCGCATCCAGGACATCCCTCCGCTGGTGCAGAACGCGTTCGTCTACACCGAGGACCGGCGCTTCTACAGCCACCACGGCATCGACTTCTATCGCGTCTTCGGCTCGGCGGTGGTGAACGTGCTGCGTGGTGGGTATGCGCAGGGATTCTCGACCATCACGATGCAGCTCGCGCGCAACATCTTTCCGGAACGTCTGGAGCGCGCCAAGTCGGTCGTGCGCAAGCTGCGCGAAGGCAAGGTCGCGCTCGCCATCGAGCGGAAATATTCGAAGGCGAAGATCCTCGAGCTGTACCTGAACCAGATCTACCTCGGTAATGGCGCATATGGCGTCGAATCCGCGGCGCAGCGGTACTTCGGCAAGAATGTCCGCGAACTGAACCTGGCCGAAGCGGCATTGCTCGCGGCGTTGCCCAAGGCGCCGAACCGCTACAACCCGCGTGCGGATCCCGATCGTGCCGTGCAGCGTCGCAACACGGTGCTCGAACTGCTGCGCGATCAACACATCATCAATGACGCCGACGCGTCGCTGGCCAAGGCGTATCCCCTCCAGCTCGCGCAGCGCACCGAGACGGGTGACGTGGCGCCGTATTTCGTGGAATGGGTGCGCAAGCAACTCGACGAACAGTTCGGCCGTCAGCTCTACGAGCAGGGCCTCAAGGTGTACACGACGCTCGACATCGACATGCAGCTCGCCGCCGAGCGTGCGATGGAGCAGCAACTGCGCAAGATCGAGGGGGGCAAGCTCGGACCGTACAAGTTCCTCACTTACGAGCAGTATCTCTCTCGCGCGGCGGACGACGATCGCGCCGACGCCGGTGTCACGCCGTACCTGCAGGGCGCGTTCATCGCACTCGATCCGAAGTCCGGCGGCATTCGCGCGATGATCGGTGGCCGCGACTACACGGATTCCAAGTTCAATCGCGCCACGCAGGCGCTGCGTCAGCCAGGGTCGACGTTCAAGCCGTTCGTGTACGCGGACGCCATCCAGAACGGGCACACCACGTCCGAGGCGCTCGAAGACGATCCGATCAGCGTGCCGCAGTCGGGCGGCGGCACCTGGTCGCCGCAGAATTTCGACGGCAAGAGCATGGGGTACATCCCGCTGCGCCGCGCACTGTACCTGTCGCGCAATCAGGCCACGGTGCGACTCGGCATGTCGCTGGGCGAGGAAAGCGTCGCGAACATGGCGAAGAAGTTCGGGCTCAGCACGCCGATGCCACCGTATCCCAGCCTTCACATCGGCTCGGCCGATGTCTATCCGCTGGAGATGATCGCCGCCTACACGACGTTCGCGGCGGGCGGCATCCGCGCCAAACCGACCGGCATCGTCCGCGTCGAGAATTCGAAGGGCGAGGTGTTGTGGGAGCCGGCGGCGCAACGCAGCGCCGTGCTCTCGAGTGGCGAGGCGTGGCTGATGACCGACATGCTGCGTGACGTCGTCCGACGCGGAACGGCAGCGCGCGCCGTTGCGGGGCTCAAGGTGCCGGCGGGCGGAAAGACCGGCACGACGAACGATGGCGCCGATGTCTGGTTCATCGGGTTCACGCCCGATCTTGTCGCGGGCGTGTGGATGGGGCTCGACCGGCCGCGCACGATCATGCGCAACGCGCAGGGCGGTGACCTGGCCGCACCCGCGTGGACGGCGTTCATGACCGAGGTGTACCGCCGACGCGGGGTCAGCGGTGAGTTCGCCGGCCCGGGAGGATTGGTCGCCGTGGCCGTGGACAAGCTCACCGGATATCGCGCCGGTTCTCTCTGTCCCGCGGATCGTGTCATCATCGACTATTTCGTCCCCGGCACCGAACCGACGCAGGAATGCGACGGCACGATCATGGGCCCGATGGGCGACAGCGCCAGCATGCAGAACGCGTTCGAACTGCCGGGCGCCACGCCCCTGCCGAAGAAGAAGTCACCCTCCGACACCGCGAATCCGTTCCGTCTCCCGTGAGTTCCTGGCAACCACTCGATTGCCATGCACACAGCACCTGTTCCGATGGTGTGCTGAGTCCGGACGAGGTGATCGCAACGGCAGCGGCTCGCGGGGTGCGTGGCACGGTCAGTGATCATGCGAGCCGTGACGTGCGCTACTCGCTCAAGTCGGTCGCCGACGTGGAGGAGTACGAGTCGCTGATCGCACACCTGCCGTATCGCAGCATGGAGTTCTGCTCGCACGACTCGCTATGGCGCGATTTGTCGGACCGACACCTTGATCGACTGACGCATCGTATTGGATCGCTGCATGCGGTGACCGTCGCCGATGGCTCGCTGGTCCGCATGTTCCAGAAGGAGTTGCCGACCGGCCTTGGACCATCAGCGTACATGGCATTTCATGTCGCTGCGGTGGAGGCGCTCGCGGATGTGATGCCGATCGAAATTTTCGCGCACCCAACGCTGCTGCCGTACACGCTGCGTGATCTTCCGCCCGAGGATCTGTGGGATGAAGCGCACGAGGAGCGGCTCGTGCTCGCGCTCAAGCGCAACGACATCGCGTTCGAGGTCTCGAATCGATATCGCGCCCACACGCGGCTCGTCGAACGTGCGGTGTCACATGGCGTCCGACTGTCGCTGGGTTCCGATGGGCATTCGCGCGACCAGGTCGGCAACCTCGAGTGGCCGCTTGCACTCACGCGATCACTCGGCGTGACCGACGACGCGCTGTACGATCCGGCGGTGCACGGAACCCGGCGTGGCTGATGTGACCGTGTACCGCGCGAGCTGGGTGCTGCCGATGGCGCAGCCTCCGATCGCGAATGGTGCGGTGGCGGTCGACGGTGACCGGATCACGTACGTAGGTGCGGCCCACGGTGCGCCTGGTGGCACGGTGATCGATCTCGGCGACGCGGCGCTGATGCCGGGCCTCGTCAATGTGCACACACATCTCGAGCTGACACCGCTCCGGCATCTGCTGGAAGGCCTCGATTTCGCGCAGTGGATTCGCACGCTGACACACCTGCGGAAGTCGGAGCTCGCCGATCCGGCAGACGTCGAGGTCGGCGCACGCATCGGTATCGCAGAAGGGTTGCTGCGCGGCATCACGACGTACGCCGACACCAGCGACACTGCAGCGCCGATCATGCGCGCCATGGCGTCGATGGGTGTGCGTGGTGTGGTGTACAAGGAAGTGTTCGGGCCGGATCCACTGCAATGCGCGGCGTCACTCGCCCAACTCCGTGACGCGGTGCGTGAGTTGCGCGCGATGGAGACAAACGTGGTGCGGGTCGGTGTATCGCCGCACGCGCCGTACTCAGTTTCGAAGGCGCTGTTCGGCGCAGTCGCGAGCTACGCGATCGCCGAGGAGCTGCCAATGGCGGTGCACCTGGCTGAAAGTGCGTTCGAGGAAGATCTGGTTGTGCGCGGATCGGGGCCGTATGCGGAAAACTGGCGCAGCCGGGGCATCGATCCGGATGGTGCGCGTGCGCGCTCGAGTGTCGCGTTGTTGTACGAAGCGGGCGCATTGCGTGCCAGGCCACTGATCGTTCACGCGGTGCGTGTGGATGCGGACGACATCGCTCTGCTGGCGAAATCCGGCTGCGCGATCGCGCATTGCCCGGTCTCGAACGCGCGCTTCGGACATGGTATCGCGCCCGTTCGGGAGATGCTCGATGCGCGGCTGCGCGTCGGTATCGGCACGGACTCAGTCGCCAGTAACAACAGGATGGACGTACTGGACGAGGCGCGTGTGGCACACCTGATGGCCTGTACGCAGACGCAATCGTGGCGAACTTTTCCATCCGCGCTCGCGCTCTGGCACGCCACCGAAGGTGGTGGTCAGGCGCTCGGCCTGTGGGACGGAGTGGGTGTGCTGCGCGTTGGCGCGCCAGCGGATCTGTGCGCGTTTCCGCTCGACGGATTGGCGGCGATGCCGTTGGCGGATGTGCACGACGCGCTGGTGCACGGGGTGGCGGGAAGCCCGGCGCGGCTGACAGTGGCAGCAGGAGAGGTGAAAGTGCGGGATGGTGTGACCGTTGATCAGCGACGCCACTCGGAAGATCAAGACCGCTTTCGGCTGATCGGGAATCGGTTGGTCGACGTGCGGTTACACATGTCGTTGTGACCTGTGGCACTCACGGTCGCGCCGCAGGCTGTGCGGAACGACGCCGCTGCGTCGCCAGCATCGTGAAACGTTGTCCGCCGTGATACGCGACTGTCCCGCACATCACGCTTCGATCGGCGCCCAGTCGGCCAGTGAAGAGCACGTCGCCTTCGCGCGACGCAACGCGCATGTGCACACTGTCGCCGCGGAGTGTGAGTCGCCGGATGACCACGGTGTTGGTGGCGTCCGGCGTCAACGATCCGCCGTACGCATCGTCGAGATGACCCAGCGCCAGCATGCCGGGTGAGAATTGCGCTCCCATATCGATCTTGAAGTCCCAGATGCCGGCGAGATCAGGTGTCGAATCGTTCGATGTCATCGCACGGGCCGGCACGCCGGCGCAGGCCTCGCTCGGCAGGCGCGTCGTCTGCGCCTGAAGCGTGACAACGCATGCAGGTACAAGCCATGAACTGAGTGCGGCGGAGAGGACAGAAGGGCCGATGCGTTTGCGTGACATGAGAACCATTCCCGGGTTGGGGAGTGCGGCAGGACGTTGAGCGATTTGTGGCGACGATGCCGCGTGCAGCGATGAACTGGATTTGATTCGGGGACGGACTGGACGTCTGACACCCCGGTCGCGTCGACGCCGGACTTTCTCGCGCTCGCGCACGTCTCGCTGTCCAGCGACGCTCGCCATGCGCGCTGAGGGCACTTTACCGCTGGCCGCACCGCACAGCCAGATGGTTGCCGGGGAGCGCGGCACGACTGGCGCTGGTCGCGGGTGTGCCGCGGGTCCTCGGCGGCGCGCTGATGGCATCGCGCGACGCATACACGACGCAGTCTTGGCAGATCGCTGCGCGACTGCTTCGCGTACGCAGCGCGGTACCGCGACGGGCTGCGGCACTCTGCGATACATCAGACTGCGATCTCAGGATCATCGTGACGACACCGAGACAATGTTGATGTCGTGACGTGACGCGACGTCGGATCATTGCGGGCAGCTGCGAACCACGAGCAGCGCCAGCAGTTCACAGGCTGTATGACCTCCGACAGGATCCGTCGTGCTCCGAGCGACTTTGCGTGCTTCCCTCGCCCTCATCAGTCTGGGCGCACTGGCCAGTTGTGCCCCGGATCGATCGATCACCTCACCCGCAGCAGCGTCGCGCGGCGCGGATGCCGCCGCGGAGCAACGCCCCGCAAGTGCCGCGACGTCGATCCGCATCAACGAGGTCGAATCCAATCAGGGCACACCCGGCGACTGGGTCGAACTGGTGAACACCAGCGCCGAACCGATCGACTTGTCCGGGTACGTGTTCCGCGACAACGATGACACGCGCGGCTATGTCCTGCCGACGGCGACTGTCGTGCCGGCGAATGGCTTCCTCGTGCTGGACGAGGAACAGTTCACCTTCGGCCTCGGCGCTGCCGATGCGGCGCGACTGTTCGCGCCGGACGGCTCGACGATCATCGACAGTTACACATGGACCGCACATGCGGCAACGACGTACGCGCGCTGCCCCGACGGTACCGGCGCGTTCGCGACCAGCAGCCTGTCCACGAAGGGCGCGAGCAATGACTGCAGTGTGTTGATCCGCATCAACGAAGTGGAGTCGAGCGGTGGGACACCCGGCGACTGGGTCGAGCTTTTCAACCCGTCCGGCTCGGCCGTTGACCTCGGAGGGTATGTCTTCCGGGACGGCGACGACGCGAACGGCTATGTCCTTCCCGTCGGTACGTCGATTCCGGCCAACGGCTACCTCGTGCTCGACGAAGCGCAATTCGGATTCGGGCTCGGGGCGAGTGATGCGGCGCGACTGTTTCGCGTCAACGGGACCACGCTCGTCGACAGCTACGCCTGGACGGCGCACGCCACGACCACCTACGGCCGGTGCCCGGATGGCGTCGGCGCGTTGATCACGACGTCGTCGGCCTCCAAAGCCGCGCCGAACGTGTGCACCGCGGCGGTCGCGACGGTGAAGGTGAACGAAGTGGAGTCGAACGGCGGCACGCCGGGTGACTGGGTCGAGCTGTTCAATACCGGAGCGACACCGGTTGATCTGGCAGGCTATTACTTCCGCGACAACGACGACACGCGCGAATACATCCTGCCCGCTGGCACGGTCATTCCGGCGGGCGGCTACCTCGTCCTCGACGAGGCGCAGTTCGGCTTCGGACTCGGCGCCGCGGATGCCGCGCGACTGTTCGCCCCGGGCGGCGTCACGGTCGCGGACAGCTATGCATGGACCGCGCACGCTGCGACGACGTATGCACGCTGCCCGGACGGCAACGGCGAGTTCCGCACCAGCACCAGTTCCACGAAGGGCACGGCGAATGATTGCGCGGTGGCGGTTCGCATCAACGAGATCGAATCGAACGGCGGCGTACCCGGTGACTGGATCGAGTTCTTCAACGCCGGTACGACGCCGCAGGATCTCGCCGGATATGTCGTGCGCGACAACAACGACGCCGCCGGCTACACGCTGCCGGCGGGTACGATCATCGCCGCGAACAGCTATCTCGTCGTTGATGAAGCGCAGTTCGGCTTCGGGCTTGGTGCGGCGGATGCCGCGCGACTGTTCGCACCCGGCGGCACGACGCTCGTCGATAGTTATGTCTGGACGGCACACGCTGCCACCACATACGGGCGGTGCCCGAATGGCAGCGGACCGTTCGTCACGACGACCGCGTCCACGAAGGGTGCAGCGAACAACTGCCCCGGTGACCTGGTGTTCGCGGCGTGGCCGGGTGAGCAGTCCATCGCGACCGCCGATGCTGGTGGCGTGTTCGGCGGCAACATGAGTGGCCTGTTCTACCAGCCGTTGCAGGGCCTTCCGACCGGCGTCGTGTGGGCGGTGCGGAATGGTCCCGGCACGCTCTTCCGTCTCACC
>JACMLX010000265.1 GCA_014379355.1 Gemmatimonadaceae bacterium | reverse complement strand
GGCGCAGGTGGCGCCGTCGCAGCCGGTGGCTCCTGGATGCGCGCCTGTCCCGTGATCGTCACCGAACAGTTTTCACCGATGCAGACACGCGTCGGACCATCACCGCCGTAGCTCCCCGACGTCGAATACGAATACGAGGTGCGCGCCGCCACCTGCACCGTCACCTGACGTTCGCGGCCCTGCCGCCGGATGCGCACCGGCAACTTCTCGCCCGGCGTCATCACGTCGGCCAGCGGCACCGCCCCCGGCACACCGAGCTTGCCGAACGTCACGATCGTATCGCCCGCCTCGAGCCCGGCCTGTGCCGCCGGGCTGCCCGCTTCCACCGACGCGATCACGACGGGAGAGAGAAACACGGTGAACACCTTGCCATCGCGCAATTCGGTGTTCTGTTCGCCCGACAACGTGACGCCGAGATATCCGCGTGGCATCGATCGGGTGCTGAAGATCAGTGCCCGCTGCTGCCCGGCGAGCGCACGCGTCACGTTCGCCATCGCACGCGCGCTGGCGATCTGTGCCAGCAATTGTGCACGCGTGTCCTCGTCCACGGTGGCCGTCTGCACGCGATCCGCCTCAGCCTGCACCTGCGCGATCTCGGTCGCCAGTTCGGCGATGCGCTGCGATGTCGTACGCACGATCGAATCGCGCACGCGCGAGTCCGCACGCGCCGCCCGTTGCAGGTCGCGCTGCATGCGCAACAGCGCGCGCGCCTGCTGCTCGAGTGTCACCCGCATCCGCTTCGACAGCTCGCGCGACCGGGCCTCCGCCTCACTCGTGCCTTCCTGCGCCGACATCGGCGCGGCGCTGGCCAGCAACACGGCCAGCAGCATCGTCCCCCGTGCGATAAGCATCAATACTCCAGCACCTGTTGCGACGCCGGCAACACGGTGGTCAGGCGACGCAGGGTCACCTCACGGGCACCGAGCGTGGCGAGATAGTAGCGATTCATGACCGGATCATCCGGTGCCTCGTACAAGGCGCGACGCGCCGTGGCCATCGCGGCGTCCAGCACCTCGAGGCGATGGCGATAATCGGATGCCGCCGCCTGCGCACCGCCGATCTGCCGCGGTGCGATGGCACTGTCGTGCGCCGCCAGCCACAGCAGCGCGCCGCTGTACACCTCTTCCGCGGAATGCAGCGAGGCACGCGCCTCGTCGGGCGTGCGAAACTGTGCGGCCAATGACACTGGTCCCGCCGGCTGCACCGCCGCGATCGCTGGCGACGGATCGCCCAAGGCTGTCGCGCTACCCATCGTCATGCGACCCCCGGCCACACCGACCGTGATCAGCATCGCCGCCGCAGCCGCCAGACCCGTCACGCGCTGCCAGCCGCGGAACCCGTGCCCGGAGGTGCTCGACGGTGTCGCGAGACTCGGCGCGCTCGCTATCGGGCGAATCTCGGACGGCGGCGTCACCAGTGCTGAACGCTGCGGCGCCAGCACCCCGTCAACGTGTAGCGCGGTACTCAGCTGCTGCCATGAGAGCAGCGGTGCGGTCGGACGATCACGCTCCGATGCCGCCGCGGCCACGATCCGTCGCACCGCGACGAAGTCCGCACGGCACCGCGCACACTGCTCGAAATGTGTGCGCTCGTCGTGCGTCGCCGGCTCGTCGACGAGCGCGGCGATTCGTTCAGGCGAGAGGTGCTGCATAGCCATCTTCCATGGTCGGTGAGGACAGGTGGTCCATCAACGGCGCGAGCAGGCGTCGCAACTTCGCCCGCGCCTTGAACAACTGCGATTTCGAGCCGCCGGTGGTGATGCCCAGCTGGCCGGCGATCTCTTCGTGCGTGAATCCTTCGACATCGTGCAGCACGAACACGGTCCGGGCTCCCCGCGGCAGCTTGTCGAGCGCCTGCGTGATCGATTCGCGCACGAACGGTTGCTCGACATCGTCTTCCACCATCGCCGTCTCCTCCGTCAGCTCTTCGTGTGCGCCGAGCAGTCGCCTGGCGCGTCGCAACGCATTCAACGTCCGGTTCACCGCGATCCGGTGCGCCCACGTCGAGAACTGGGCATCGCCCCGGAACGTCGGCAACGCCCGGAAGATCTGGATCCAGACTTCCTGTGCGATGTCCGCCGCCTCATCCAGGTCGTGCACCAGTCGCCGCACCACGGCATCGACCCGTGGCGCGTGCTCGGCCCAGAGCGCTCGCATCGCCAGCTCGTCCCCGGCGACTGCTCGCGCGATCAACTCCTCATCGGTAGTCAACGGCGTGGTACGGACGAACGGTGGGGAGGGCGACCGGCGCCGGGACGGGCGCGATGCTGTGCACGGCCATGGGACACGCAGGCAGGTATGAAAGGTTTACGCGTCGCCGCGAACGACAGACCAGGCCGGCTGATCACGCGTCGACGGCGATGGACTCCAGGCACGGCCGGTGATCGACGACCGCCAGACGCGAGGTGACATGCCGGACAACGGAGACATCGATCGGCAGGATTCACCGCCGCCGCGCCTCGGCTCCCCTCCGACGTCAGCTCACGTGAGAGCACGCAAACCGCTGCAGACTCTACACTTGACTCCCTCTGGAGGGCGCCATAGCATGCATCCACGGGTCGCGGCGGAACGTTCCGCCGTCAGCGTCGTCTCATAGGTGAGTGTTGGATCGATCGTTCAGGGTAGCGACTGACCGTGCCGATCCTTGTGCAAGTAGTCCTCGCACGTCCTGCCGCAGCGCGACTTCCGGAGTGCCCGTGATCGTCAGACTCGCCACCGCCATCACGTTCAGCATTGCCGCGCTGCCCGCCAATCCCGCACGGATTGGAGGCGACGGCCTGCCGAAGGCGCGTCCTGAAACCGTAGAGATGAGTGCGCTTCGGCTCGATGCCATCACGCGAGTCGTGCGCCGTGGCATTTCCGAAGGTGGCTTTCCTGGCGCCGCCGTGGTCGTCGGTCGTCGTGGCTCTGCGGTGTACTCACAGGGCTTCGGACGTCTGTCGTGGGCTGCCGAGGCGCCGAGCGTCTCACCGGATCGCTCCGTCTACGATCTCGCCAGTCTGACGAAGGTCATCGGAACGACGACCGCGATCATGCTGCTGTATGACGAGGGCAAGATCAGGCTCGATGATCAGGTCCATACGTTCTTTCCGGAATTCACCGGTGGTGGCAAGGAATTCGTCACTATTCGTGACCTGCTGACGCACCGCGGCGGTCTGCCGGCGGGTCGCGATCTCTGGCGTCTTGCCTGGTCACCGGCCGATGCGCAGCGACTCGTGCTCGACACGCCGCTCGAGTACGCCCCAGGTACGCGCTACATCTACTCCGATCTCGGCGCAGACATCCTTGGCTTCGTCGCCGAGCGTGTCAGCGGCAAGAAGCTCGACGAGCTGCTGCAGGATCGCGTGTTCACACCGCTCGGCATGAGCGAGACGTGGTATCGGGTGCCGGCCAGCGTGCGCGAGCGCACCGCGCCGACGGCGACGATGTCGGTCCGCGGCTATTCACTGCAGGGTGATGTGCATGACGAGAACGCCCACGCACTCGGTGGAGTGGCCGGACACGCTGGCCTGTTCAGCACCGCCGGTGACCTGTCCGTGTTCGCAACGATGATGCTGAACAAGGGCACGTACAACGGGACGCGCATCATCAGCGATTCCACGGTCGAACGCTTCACGGCACGCGTCGCCGGTTCGCGGGCGCTTGGCTGGGACACATGCGCCGAACACAATGGCGTCGGCTGCGGGCGATACATGTCGCCGCGCGCCTACGGCCACACCGGATTCACCGGAACGTCGATCTGGATCGATCCTGAGCGCGACATGTTCGTGGTGCTGCTGACGAACCGGGTCTTCGAGTCGCGTGCCCGTCGTCCGGAACGCGTCATCTCCGACATCCGCGCAGATCTCGCCGATGCGTCGGCATGGGCCGTCACCGCGCCGGGCATGACGGTTGATCTGGACGGCGATCCGGAGTTCCGGGCCGATTATGCCACGGGCTGGAATCCGGCGCCTGAAGTGCGCGTCCGTCGTGTGTCGTGCGGTGTCAGTCGCGGTCGTGCCCTGGCCCGCCGATCGGCCGGCCGCAGCTCGAAGTCCCGCCGCGTCGCGTGCAGCAGCAGCTCGCGCAGCCGCGCGAAGGGCAAGGCGGTGTCTGTGCGCCGCGGACGCAGCACCTCCGCGTCGGCACGTCGGAGCGCATCAGCTCGTTCGCGAAGCAGCGCATCGGCACGCAAGCGTGCGGCCGTGTCGCGCACCAAGGCTCCGGTGAAGAAGAAGCGTCGCTGAGACCGTTTCCGGTCAATGTTTCGTCATGAAGGGGTCAGTGCACTTGATCAGGTCAAGCGCACTGACCCCTTCGGCGTCGCGACCGTGTCGCCGATTTTCTCCCGTCGGCTCCCGTCCCCGAGTAGATTGCTCCCAATGGAGACGCCGTCCGAATTCCCCGCTGCAAGTCCCGACGCCACCGGCGCGCCGGATATCGAGGAAAGCGCTGGGTCGGTCGACGCAGTCACGCTCGATCAGGCGAAACTGGTGCTGCGGCGCGTCAAGGATCCGGAGCTGAACCTGAACATCGTGGATCTCGGTCTGATCTACGACATTCAGGTTGACGGCGCGGACATCAACGTCGACATGTCGCTGACGTCGCCCGGCTGTCCATCCGGACCCGAGATCATGGGCGAGGCCGAGAAGCAGCTGCGCACCGTGCCCGGTGTGGGCGACGTGAAGATCAACCTCATCTGGTCACCGCCATGGACGCCGGACCGCATCGAGCCGCGCGTCCGCACGTACCTCGGCTTCTGAGTCGTTCGGCACTGCGGTACGCCTGGCTCGCGCTTGGCACCGCCGCATTCGTCGCCTGCGGACCCGCAGAAAAAAAGGGACAACCGCCGCGGGTCGGATCCGCAGCGCCGAGTGCCGTTCCTGGTCCGGCGCCATTGCCGACGTGTCCGGGCACCGGACACTGGGAAGCGTGCACGGTGTTCGATCGACTCGAGCGCGCAGGACTGGCTCCGCAGCGTGGCGACACCGTGCGGTTTGCGTTCCTGAAAATCGCCGGTCAGACATGGCGCATCGGTACCGCGACGATTCACGCGTTCCGATATCGTGACAGCCTTGCGCGACATGCCGATTTTGTCGCGCTCGACAGTCTCCACGCACGACCGCGCGGTGACACTCTCACCATGTGGCCGGGTACGCCGACCGTACTCGTGAACGACAATCTCCTCGCGATTCTGCTCAGCGACAACGCACATCAGGTGGAACGCGTGAGCCTGGCCCTGACCGCTGGACCGCCGCCGAAGGCGCCGTCAGCCGCACCGAAATAACGACATGTCTGTATCCATCTTTCGCGGCAACGCCCGCGCGCTTGCCATCACCGCGCTGCTCGCCGCGTGCACGCGTCCCACACCGGCACCAGTTCCGATTCCTCCGGTTCCCACGCCGCAACCGGCGCCTCCAGTGCAGAGCGTCCCGCAGCCGGTGCAGCCTGGTGGTGTAAATGTCGATCCTCGGCGTGTCGTGGTGCCGAACGAAACCGGCATCCCGATGCGCGGTGCCGCGTCGCTGCCGGCACCGCCGAGCGTGACGCGCGAGTTTCGCGCCGCATGGGTGGCCACGGTGGACAACATCGACTGGCCGTCTCGTCGCGACCTGACCACGGCGCAATCGCAGGCCGAGCTGATCGCGATTCTCGATCGCACGAAGGAACTGCACATGAACGCGATCGTGTTCCAGGTGCGACCGGCGGCGGACGCGATGTATCCGTCGGCGCTTGAGCCGTGGTCGGTGTACCTCACCGGCGCGCAGGGTCGCGCACCGTCGCCCTCGTGGGATCCGCTCGCATTCGCCATCCGCGAGGCACACCTGCGCGGGATCGAACTGCATGCCTGGTTCAATCCATATCGCGCGCGTCACCCGAGCGACAAGAGCCCGCTCGACCCGACACACATCGCCGTCACGAGGCCGGCCACGGTCAAGCGTTACGGCACGCATCTGTGGATGGATCCGGGCGAGCCGAGTGTGATCGCGAAGTCGATCGCGGTGATCGTGGATGTGGTGAAGCGATACGACGTCGATGGTGTGCACATCGACGACTACTTCTATCCGTACAAGGAACGGGACAATCGCGGCAGGGTGATTCCCTTCCCCGACGATCGCAGCTACAACGCCTACACGTCGAAGGGCGGTACACTCGCCGTCGACGACTGGCGTCGCGAGAACGTGAACACGTTCGTGCAGCAGATGTACGCGCAGGTGAAAGCGACGAAGCCATGGGTCAAGGTGGGTATCAGCCCGTTCGGAATCTGGCGTCCGGGTTACCCCGCCGACGTGCGCGGCTTCGACAGTTTTCAGGAGTTGTACGGCGACTCGCGGAAGTGGCTCCGCGAGGGGTGGTTGGACTACGCCACGCCGCAGCTCTACTGGCCGATCGCGAAAGACGGTCAGCCATATCCATCGCTGCTCAACTGGTGGGCCGGCGAGAACGTGAAGGCACGCCATATGTGGCCGGGCAACTTCACGAGTCGTGTCGGAACGACGCCGGTGTGGACTGCCGACGAACTCGTGAACCAGATCGCCATCACACGACGGCAGGGCGCGTCCACCGGCAACGTGCATTTCAGCATGTCGGTGTTCATGCCGCCGAAGGGCATGTCGAATGCGCGTGAGCAACGCGACTCGCTTGCGTCACGCCTGATCCGCGACACCTATGCGATACCGGCGCTGGTGCCGTCGTCGCCATGGCTGTCGGTGCCGACGGTTGCGCTGACGGCGCCGGTCGTGCGCGAGGAACGCGATCTGCGCACTGGTGCGACGTTCCTGATCGCATCCCTGCCGCCCGGCGTGGTGGCACGCACGTGGATCATCTCGCGATGGGATGGTCGCAACTGGAGCAGCGAACTGCGCGCGGCCGACACCGAGATCCTGACGCTCGCCGTCGCCGCGACGTCCGGCGAAGGCGTGGGCTACTGGATCAGCTGGATCGACCGCGTCGGCATCGAAAGCCCGCGCGTCGGTTGGCTGCGCACCAGCGACAACATCGCCCGCCTCATCGCACCCTGAGCCTTCGATCGGCATACATCGCGAGTGCGGCATCTCGAAGAACAACTGCTGGAGAACAACTGCTTCAACGCAAAACCGCAACTGCCGCAGAACCGCGAAGGCGAGTCAGTCAAACGCAGTTCATACATTTCAATTTTGCCGAACAGCGCAAAAGTCTTGCTTTCGCGAGTGAAGTTTTGCGGCTTCTTGCAGTTCTGCGTTGAAGCAGTTGCGCTTCAAGCAGTTGGTTCTCACACGGTCGCTTCTGAAACAGTTGCTCCAGCAGCCGCTTCGTGAATCAAGAGTGAGTCAACGATCGTTTGCACGATGCAGCACCGCTCAGTCGCGGTACGGCGAGTCGGACGGAGCGCTGGCGTTGACGGTGACGGGCGAAGGCGTCACGCTTGCTGGCGTGGCGACGGCGGGTGAGGCGGTCAGGGCGCGCAGGATGCCTGGGCCGAGCAGGTCGGCCTGCCAGCGGCGCAGATCGGGCGTTTCGTACAACTCCTCGACGGACGCAGGCAGGCGGCGCGCGATGGTTTCGAGCTTTTCGCGCGAGCAGAGGACGCCCGGATCCAGTTCGAGTTTCGTCGCGACCTCGTCGCGCACCGCGCGCAAACGTGCGGCGCGGTCGTCGAACTCGGGATCCTTCTCCCAGCGCGGCGCCTTCGGGAACTTCGGCAAGTCCGCTTCCGGCAGTTCCATGGCCCGCGCGACACACGCCAGCACCAGATCCCCGCGCTGGTCGAGCACCCCGCGCGGCATACCCTTGATGACGCCGAGTGCCTGACGCGTGGTCGGCTGGACGCGGCAGATCTCGAGCAGGACGTCATTGCTCACGACGCGGAATGTCGATCGATCGAGCTCCTTCGCCACAGCATCGCGCCATGGAACCAGCTCTCGGAGCACCGCGAGCTCGCGACGCTTCAGGTCCCGCGCTCCCTTCACCTTCAGGTAGAGCTGCGAGGAGTCCTCGGCCGACCACTGCGTCTGCTCCAGCCGGGCGAATTCTTCGGCGGCCCAGTCAAGTCGTCCCTTGGCCACCAACTCGCCGTGCAGAATGTCGCGCAGTGCGAGCAGGTACATGGTGTCCTGCGATGCATACTGTAGCATGCCTTCGCTCAGCGGCCGCAGACTCCAGTCGGCGCGCTGGAATTTCTTGTCGAGCGCGATGCCGAAATGCTGTTCGAGGAGCGCGGCGAGTCCGAACGCCTTGTAGCCGAGCAGCTGCGCGGCGATCCGCGTGTCGAAGATGTGCCGCGTCGCCCATCCGTAATCCTGGCGCAGCAATCGGAGATCGTAGTCCGCGTCATGAAAGACGATTTCGATGGCGGGACTTTCGACGAGTGGCCTGAGCGCCGCGAGGTCGCCGGTGGGCAGCGGATCGACGATCGCGGTTGCCGTGCGCGTGGACAGCTGCATCAGGTACACGCGGTCGACGAACCGGTGGAAACTTGCGCCCTCGGTATCCAGCGCGATGCTCGGCGCATCGGCAATTTCGCGGGCGAAGGCGGCCACCGCCGCGACGGTATCCAGGTACTGCATCACATGGCTGGGCGGGCGAGGCGGCATGAAACAAGCATAACCGCTCCAGGTGTCGCAGGGCTGTCGCGGTGACAGATTGTCCGTCATGGAACAGACACTCGCTCTCCCCCACGGAACGCTCGCATGGGATGACGTCGGACCACGGCAGTCGGGCCTGGTCGTCGTGCTCGTTCACGGTTTCCCGCACGACCGGGGGCTGTGGAGTGCCCAGGTCGCGGCGCACGCGAGCGTTTTCCCCGAGAGTCGTCTGCTATTGCCGGATCTGCCGGGCTTCGGTCGATCCACGCCACTGACGACGCCAAGTATGGATGGGTACGCTGATGCCATCGCCGCGATGCTCGATGCGGCGGGGGTGACCACGGCGGTCATCGGTGGCCTGTCCATGGGCGGCTATGTCGCGCTCGCGTTCTGGCGACGTCACGCACATCGAGTCCGCGCACTGATGCTCATGGATACACGCGCCCCCGGTGACAGCGACGAGGCGCGCGCGAAACGCCGCGACATGATCGCGACCGTGACGCGCGATGGGGCAGGCGCGATCGTCCCGGGGCTGCTCAGCCAACAACTGGGCCCGACGACGCGCAGCAGCAATCCGGCGCTGATGGCGCAGGTCGAAGTCCTGCTCCGACGGGCGCCGGCCATCGGTGTGATCGGCGCCGCAACGGCGATGATGGATCGCGTCGATTCGACGCCGACTCTCGAGACCATCACCGTGCCCACGCTGGTGCTGGTCGGCGAGGAGGACACACTCACTCCGGTGACTGATGCTGTCGTCCTGTCGTCCGCGATCCGTGGCTCGCGACTCGTGACCGTGGCAGCCGCCGGCCATCTCTCGCCGCTCGAGCAACCCAAGGTCGTCAATGCGGCGATCGCTGAGTTTCTGGATGTTTCCGGGCTTTTTTGAGCTTCTACCGAAGAGCCTTTGGATGAAGCGGGCGGGGAGGCCGGAGAGTGCGACGGTTGCACAGACCATCGTATCTCGAAACATCGCTGACCTTTTTTGGAGAAGAGCTCACCGAGCCCGCCGAGTGCGCGGATCACTACGGTCGGCGCAGCGCGCGAGTTGGGTTGTTTTGGAACTGCTGTTCCCAAACAATTTTCGGTACGCGACTCGTGACGCCTCGAATCGCGAGCACTCAGCGAGCTCCGCGAGCTCTTCTCCAACAACGTCAGCGATCGCCCGGCTGCAGCGGCTGCTGGCAAGACACGCCATCCATCCGCTCTTGTCCCCTGAAGACGATGGATCGCGAAGAGCGGACAAGAGCATGTGACGCACTCTCCGGCCTCCGGCCCTTTCGCCCCCCAGCCGGTCAACGAAATGTACGCGCCACACGATCGCTCGCATGTCGCGCACCCGGGAGCCAGGAGCACTCCATTCCGACCACGGCGTTATCGCGTCGGTCGCCCCGGCGGCGTCGGGCTCTTGAAAACGTCGCGGTTGATCTGCACGTACTTGACCATCGCGGCCGGCACGTCTTCCTCGGGGAAGATCGCCGTCACCGGGCACTCGGGTTCACACGCGCCGCAATCGATGCACTCGTCGGGCTGGATGTACAGCTGGTCCGGGCCTTCATAGATGCAGTCCACGGGGCAGACGTCGACGCACGCCTTGTCCTTGGTGTTGATGCAGGCTTCGGTGATCACGTACGGCATGTGTCCGATCCGACGATTGAAGGGCTGTGTGCGTGAAGGGCGGGCCTGACCCGCTCGAGTAACCGGGCGCGTCCGGCAAACCTTGGATTTACGCGTTTTTTTCGCTCACGCAACCGGTGCGCGGCGCGAATTCGCGCGCGAGCGTCAGCTGCGCCACGGCGGTACGCCATTCTTGCGCGCAAGATCCGGATTCCATCGATACAGCGTGCAGGTCCGCCCGATCACCTGCACCACCTCCGCACTCGTCGCATCGGCAAGTCGCGTCGCGGCAGCCTTCGGCGTTTCGTCCGTGGTCTTCGCGAGCTGGATCTTGACCAGCTCACGCGTGCGCAGCGCATCGTCGACCGTTTCGATGACGTTGGACGTCAGACCCTGATGACCGATATGCACCGCGGCCGTGAGGTGGTGCGCCTCCCCACGGAGCGCTGCGCGGTCCTTGCTGGTCATGGTCATCGCAACGCTCCCGGGAGCTGAAGAAACGGTTTCGGATCGATCGGCACACCGTCCCAGAGGCGATCACGATCGAGCAATCGCATGATCTGAAAGTGGAGATGCGGCACGTTCACCGGCGCATTTCCCGTCGTTCCAACGTAACCGAGCACGTCACCCCGCCGCACGCGCTGATCGACATGCAGATCGGGGGCGTAGCCGTCCAAGTGCGCGTAGTAGTAGGCGAATCGCTCATCCGGATCCGTGGCGTAGATGGTGATGCCGCCCAGCGCATTGGTGGACAGGCGGCGGATCACGCCGTCATCGGCGCTGAGCACCGGTGTCCCGCGTGGCGCCATGATGTCCGCCGCGTTGTGTCGTCGACCACCACTCCGTCCCGCAACGAAGCTGTTCGGTACATCAGCGGGATACCCACCGAGGACCGGAACGCCAAGGATCCGGCGCTCGAGACGCTCGACGTCGTCGACGGTGACCGTGCCCTTCGCCGGATCGAACAGCGACGAATCGGCTACCGGACCCGACTGCTCAGGCGCTGGCCGACGCGGCACCGGCCTGATGGCAGACCCTGCGCCCATTGAACCGCTGCCGCTTCGACATGATGACGCCAGCAGCACGACAGCAATGAAGCAGACACTTCGAAAACTACTCGCCAATGTCGACGCGCAGCGCACTCGCTTCCGCTGAAAATCCATCCGGATATCGCTTGCGCAACTTGTCCACGTTACGCTGGGCGACCTCATCGAGTGACGCGCCGATGGCCGTTGCCATGCCAGCCACATACCACATCACATCGCCGAGCTCCTTGATCAGTTCGTCGGCGTCGAGCGGCTTGCCATGGAACAGATGTTTCTTCAGCATGTCCGCCGTCTCGCCGGCCTCGCCGGCCAGCCCGAGTGCCATGTTGGACAATTGATCGGCATGCGAGCGAGTGCCGATCGTGCGTGCGGCGAGCAGCTGATACTCGTCGAGGGTCATGGAAGTCGGGCAGCGCGCAGTGAGAAGAGTGGAGCGGACCGTGTAGAATTTACCCGTCGTGTCGCGTCCCGTGACCCGTTGCCGGTTCCGCCCTGCAGGAGCACCCCCGTGCCCATCGTCACCATCATCGTCGGCGCCATGCTGTCGCTCATCGGCATTCTCGGCTATTCGATGAGCGAAAGCCACAGCCTCACGGCACTCATCCCGCTTGTGTTCGGTTCGCTGCTGGAAGCGTGCGGTGCGCTGGCCCTGCGCCCCGACCTGAAAAAGCATGCGATGCACGGAGCGTCGGTGCTTGCGCTGCTTGGCGTCGCAGGTTCTGCCATGGGTTTCGTGTCGTTCCTCAAGCTCATCACCGGGACCGCCGTGGCCCGACCGCTCGGCGCACAGATGCAGGGCGCCATGTTCGTCATCTGTCTCGTGTTCCTGGGCCTCTGCATCCAGAGCTTTCGCAGTGCACGCGCGCAGCGTCTGGCAGGAGCGGTCTGAGCTGACTGATCCGGCGCGCACGATGATGCGTGTGGCGTGTGCACTGTTGCTGACGGGCATGCTCGCGCTGGACGCCTGTCGGGCGCGCGATCAGTCGCCGCCATCACGAATCAGCGATAGCGCAGCGCTGGAGACGAACCACCCAATCGAACCGCTGCCGACCGACTCGGCTGCGACGATCGCTTTATTCGAACGACGCGTCGCGCAGATCGAGCGTGACACGGACCGATTCGAGCGCATCGACCGGCCAATCGCACTTGGCGCCGGCACGAGCGGCTTGCTTACCGGATGGCGCGCCGGCCGCATCTGGCAGATGCTGCGCCTCGATGGTGCAGGACCGGCGTTCCACTCGCGCGACACATACTGGTTTGCCGACGGTGCGTTTCTTGGCGCGAGACTTGAGATGTTGCGCACACAGCGCCGCGCCGCCGTGGATCAGATCTGGTTTCGCGACCGGGGTCTGTACCGCTGGAGCGATCCCGCCGGTCGCCATCTCGATCCACACGCCCGATCGACGCAGTACGAAGTGCAGATGATGCAGACACGGCTCGACACGCTGCTCCGCGAACTGACCGCCGCCGAACTCACACATCAGCGCCCACGCTGAGCGCAATCGTAATGGGTGAGGAGCTCACTGAGCTCACGGAGTGCGCTGGTTGCAACGATTTCCGAGTTGCGAGGCATCACCGAATCTTTTGTGAACTGCAGTTCCAAAGCATTTCGTTGATGCGTGATACACAGACGCTTGCCTCGTGCGTACTCCGTGCGCTCCCCACTTAATGAAGTCAGCGATCAAGCGAGTTTCGACGAAGGTTGCATGCGCCGCACTCCCCGATCTCCCCGTGCTATCGCCCAGGGCTGTTCGGATGCAGTTGAACAGACTGGGCTCAGCGCAGAATCGCACCCCAGAGCAGCGGTTGGGTGTTCATGCTCTGGCCGCGGTACTGTGGTCGGAAGCCGAAGAGGATGACGTGGCCCTTGCCGATGCTGACGTCGACGAGCGCCGCCTTGCCATTCAGTTTCGCGCCGCCGAGCAGCCAACCGGAGAGCAGCGGATCACCGGTGGCGGCATAGGACGCAACGGCGACGGCACGCGTCGGATCCGTGACTTCGAATGCCGGGCTGTCCTCGAACCACGCGGCAGGCGTGGGTGTCGTCATGCGCGATGTCATGGCCTGCGCACGATCGAGCGTGATCGCGAGCAATGAGCCCGGCGCATAGAACTCCGTGTTCTTGACACCGTCGAGCACATTCTTCACGGGCAGGTCGAGTGTGCTGATCGCGTATTCGCTCGCATCATTGAACGTGATCAGCGTGCCGCCGTCGTTCACGAAGGCCTTCAGGCTTGCGGCACCCTGATCGCCGATGCCACCGCGCAGCGAATCGGGGTACGGCGCACCGAGTCCACGGCGCAACTGCGCGGGGCTCTGGTCGGGGAGAATGACGACGTCGAATCGTGCCTTCAGATTGCCGGCGCGCATGTCGGCATCGAGCACGGTGCGATACGGGATGTGATTGACGTCGAACATCCAGCGCGTCCATCCTTCGTCCATCGACGCGCTGTAGCTGCGATAGATGGCGATGCGTTTCGGCGAACGTCCGCTCAACCCGGTGACGGTGAACCGAGGTTCGGGCACCGATGCGGTGCGCGCCCCGAGCGTCGGTGCGGCGCCGGTCTCCGCAGCCACCTGCACACCGAACAACAGCGGCAACGTGTGGGCGGTCACGTCGTACGGACGCTTCGGCGGACCACCTGGGTACTCACTCAGGTTCGGATACTGCTGCCGCTCGAGCAGCGCCTTGGCGTAGGAGCCGAACGGTTGCAGCGTCGGGACGATGTAGCTGCCCGCCGGCACCGACTCGTACACCTCCACCTGTCCGTGCTGCAGCGTCCAGATCAATCGCTGCAGCGCCTGCGGATCCTTCTGCGCGCGCGCAATCACATATGCCGACGGCACATCGGTGGTCGTCCACGGATGCGCAGGATCCATCGCGCGATCGGCGATGGACAGATAACTCTCCAGCCACTGTCGGCGATCTCGCGCGACCGACGCGAGCATCGCCCACGAGGCACTGGCCTGATATGCGACGATGTCGCCATACGTCCAGCGACCGCCCGGCCAGCGCGCGGGAAAATTCCAGCTCGAGACGCGCGCATCGTAGCCACGTGCGGTGCCGAGTTGCGTGAACGGAATGTCGATCGCCGTTGCCAGGCGCGCGCTCGCCGTTTCGGTGAGAATGCGCACGCCGTGATGATTGAGCGAGTACTGACGCGCCGGTGACCACTGATCGTACGATGCATTCGTCGCGACGCCGGTCCTGCCTTCCGCGATCATCCGCCAACCCATCGCCATGCCCAGCGCGTTGGTGCTGATCGTGAGCACGGGATCGATGTTCGGCTCCACCGGATCCATGTACGGTGGGATGAAGATGCGCCCGCCGTTCGCGCCCTGTTGATGGATGTCGTTGACGGTCGCCGGCGTCCACGGCGCGTACAGCGAATCGAGCACCATCCGTTGTTCGACCTGCGTGAACGCGTACCAGTCGCGGTTGTTGTCGTGCCCCGTGTAGTGATGGTAGAT
Source organism: Gemmatimonadaceae bacterium (assembly GCA_014379355.1). Taxonomy (GTDB): domain Bacteria; phylum Gemmatimonadota; class Gemmatimonadetes; order Gemmatimonadales; family Gemmatimonadaceae; genus JACMLX01. Next base: position 44,838 of record JACMLX010000265.1, on the reverse strand, counting down.
CTCGGGCGGCTGCGTTCCCTCGGCCGCAGTTCCGAGTGTGCTGCGATACCAGTCACCGACGATGTCGACGCCGTCGGGATTCTGGCTCGGCACGAGCATGATGATCGTTTCCTTGAGGATCTCGCGCGCCTCGGGCGTCCCGCTGCGGATCAGGCGATCGGCGATCACGATCGGCGAACTGAATCCCCCCACTTCCGTCGAATGAATGCTCGACGTGATCAGCACGATGTTGCGGCCTTCGGACAACAGGCGTTCGCGATCGGCATCGGTACGCGTGCGGGGATCGAGCAGCTGCTGCTGGATCTGCCGGAAGTGTTCGAGGTTGACGAGGTTGGCCGAATCACTGATGAACGCGACGATGAACGGCCGGCCAAGTGTCGTGAGACCGAGCGTGCGCACCTGCACGTTCGGACTGGCCGCGTCGAGCGCGGTGAAGTAGTCGGTGACCTGCTTCCAGGTCGGCAACTTGCGATCGGTGCCCGGCTCGAATCCGAGAATGCTGGATGGCGCAGGCACGGCGCTGCGCTGGGCGGGAAGCGTCGTGGCGAGTGCCGAGAGGGACATCACCGCAGCGAGGAGACGACGCATCACGACAGACTCCGTATGTAGGGGCGTACAGGGTGACATTGGTGCCGTGACGCTACGCACCGGCAGCAGCGAGTGCTGGCATCGCAGACACGTCAGCGATATTCGACGGTGAAGCCGCTGGCGAATCGCGTGAAGCTGATCGAGTCCGTCATGCGCAACGCCGCCCACGTGTCCATCGACATGCGGAAGCTGCGCACGACGATCTCGTTCACGCCGTCGCCGTCGATGTCGAGCACCGAGCGCAGGTCATGCAGCGGGTACGACAGATCACGCAATTTCCCGCTGCGTGTCGTGCCATCGGCGCGCACGAGCACCACGCGCTCCACTGAATCGGGCGAGATGTCCAGCGGACGAATGGTGAGCATCGCCCGGAAATCACCGAAGCAGCCGTGCAGCACACTGACGGCCTTCCTCGGCGCGACAGGATATTTCGCGATCGCCGCAGCGATCGCGATGGAGTCCCCGGCGTCGCACGCGCCCACCTTCGTCGAGCGCAGGGGGAGTGGTGGCGCACCACGCCACTCGACCGGCACGGCGCGCTCCGTGGAATCCGGCGGCGGAGCGTCGAGAAGCGCCACGATGCGACGTCCCGTGAGACGAAAGTCGGTCACGCGTGTCGCCATCGCGCCGGCGCGCGTGTGCACGGTCAATGGCATGCCGCGCTGAATCGGGCTGCGTGCTGCAACCATGCGCGCGAAGGCAGCGCGTGCCGCGTCCGTCGTGCCGACGCCGCCATCGATGCGTCCGATGTCCATCGCCAGAACACTGTCGACCACACGCGCCATGTACCAGCGCTGCGTGAGGGGCAGGAACACCGTACGCTCCGCCAGCGCCGCCGCTTCGCTGTCGAGTGCCGCCTCTCGTGGCACGGGCAACAGCGCCAGCATCATCGTGGCGCTGTCGGGCGGGGTGACACGAATGGTGTCGGGCCGCTCTTCCGGAATGGAATCCTGCGGACGGGCGGTCGTCGTCTCGATCACCGCCGTCGCTGCGGCCGGCGGAACCGTGCTCGCGGCTTTCTTCTCACCGCCGCACGCGGACGTCACGATCGCCACGGCAGTGCACACACTGACCAGCCGTGCGGCGCGCATTCTCAGGCGAAGAACGTCAGCACCGCATCGACCAGCCCATAGCGCCAGGCGAGCACGCACGCGATTCCGATCAACAACGCGATCGCCAGGCCGGTGATCGCGCGTTGCCAGATCCGGCGCTGTCGCACTTCGCGTTCTTCGCGTCGCTCGACGACACCGAGCTTGCCCGTCGGCACGCGGCGCGTGTAGCGGTCCGTCCGCATCGCGTTCGCCGTTTCCAGCGCGCGACGGACCGGCGGATCGACGGTGAACCAGAGGACTGTGCGGCCGATCCCGATCGCGTCGCCGTCAGCGAGGCGCGTCGACTTCTCGACCTTGTTGCCGTTCAGCAGCATCATTGCCCCGAGTTCCGGCAACAAACGGATGGCTTCCCCGTCACGCTCGAGTCGGGCGTGAATCCGCTGCACTTCCGGCTCCTGCAGCAGCACCGTGCTGCCGGCTTCCCGGCCGATCGTGGTCGTTTCCTGACCGAGCGCGTACACGCGATCGCGGCGGGCATCGCGCAGCCAGCCCGAACCCGTGCCCGTCACGGAGGGGGGCGCTTCCGATTCGAACCGGAATTCATGGCTGCCCATCACGATGACGTCACCGGGCTGGAGCCGATGCGGTTCGCCGGTGAGCAACTCGCCATTGACCCGGATTTCCGCTTCGGTGGCGGCGCGACTGATCGTCGGGGCGCCGTAACTGCCGTCGCTCATGACCAGCGCATGGAGCCGGAGCAGATCGGGCTCGCGGATCCGCCAGGTCGCTTCGACGCCGCTTCCGATGGACAGGACGCCCAAGCCGAGCGGTCGAGTCTGGTCGCCGAAGATGAGATGGGCCATCTGAACGCTGAGGGGACTCCGAGGGTAGCTTGTGCTTTCCACCCAACGAATACGATTCTACCTCACAAAGGATAACCGGGGTACGGCGGGATCGGGCGCGTAACCTTCGAACGCGGTACGTGATGTGCGGATCGGCGCGCTCGCCCACTCGACGCGCCGGACGACGATGCAATTCCGATACTGTCCTGGCGAGTGCTGTTCCTTCACCGTTCTTCGGTACTGTGATGAGTGACGAGACATCGAAGTCTGCCGTGATCCCTTCGTCGAGTCCGCCCGAGGCGTACGCGTCGGATCTTGCACGGATGAATCGATCCGGGCCGCTCGGACCGAACGACGACAGCTGGCTGACGCTGGCCCATGCGTTGAGCCGATTCGCCAGTGTTCCTGAGCGCGAGATGCTGCTCGCATTGCCGGGCGTCGCGGATGCGATGGCGGTGAGCGCAGTGACTGCCGGTCTCAGCGCGCAGTCGCCGGTGCTGCGATGCGCGCGCGCGTTGCGCGCTCTGGATGAGCCGATCGTGTTGCCGAGTGGTCATGCACCGATCGCCGAGCTGTTCTTTGCCACGCAGTCCGTGGCGGAAGAGCAGGAACTCTCAGGTGCATTCGGGCTGGCCTTCGTCACGCTCAGTGGGTTGCTGCGTGCGTTCGGCGAGCGTGCAGCGCCGAGGGCGCAGGGCAGTGTGCTGGCGCAGACGGGTCGTGTGGTCCGACAGATGGGACTGACCGACCTGGCGCAGGAGTATTACGAAGACGCGATGACACTCGGTTACGAGTGCGAGGCGCTGGATGTGGTTGCACGCGCGTTGCTGGGCACCGGTGTGCTGGCGCTCACGCGAGGCAACTACCCGATGGCGCGGGAACAGTTCGAGCGCGCGCTCGTGAACGCCGAACGCGCGACGGATCCCGAGATGATCCGGTCATCGCACCACGGCCTCATGAATTGCAGCATCGCGAGCGGGGACCTGGACTCGGCACTGGTGCATGGGTGGAATGTGCTGCGCTTGTGCATCGCACCGGAGTCTCGCGCCGAAGCGCTGCTGAACATGGCTGAAATCTGCCGACTGACGGGCGAACACGATGCGGCGATCCGCGTGTACGCCGTCGCCGTCGAGTGGACGTCGCAACGAGGACTTCGGCTGAATGCGCTGAGCGGCGCGCTGCACTGCGCCGTGGCCCTGCGCCGGGTGCAGGATGCGCGTCGATACGTCGGCGACATCGACGAGATGATGCCGCAGGTGCTGGACTATTACACACTTGCCGATGTGGGCGTCGAAATTGCCGAGTCGTTGTACAATCTCGGCGAGATCGACACCGCACGTGAGCGGCTCGCCAGTGCGATTGCGCTGGCGAACACGCACACGTTTCACGAGGTCATCGACCGGGCGGAGCGTGTCACTGCGCGATGGGACGCAGCGCAGCGACCGAACGCGGGCCGCGACGCTGAGACCGTTCGTCGCAGCGTCCGTCGATCCACGGGGTTCCGCACGGTGCTTCGGTCCTTGAACGGCCTCGCGGCGTCGTCGCTCTGATCGCGCCCGGAATCAGTATGTCGCAGACGCGGGAGTCGCCTGGCCGACTTTTGCCCACGGGATCGTCGGGCGGCGGTTGGTCGTGTCTTCGACAGCTGCCCACGGGATCGTCGGACGACGGTTGGCGGTGTCTTCCACAGTAGCCCAGGGGATTGTGGGACGACGTCCGCTGGTGTCGACATCCGCACTGAGGCGCTGCCGACCGGTGACGCCGAGCGGATCCGTTGGCTCAGAGGCACACGCTGCCAGCCCAGTGGCGAGCAGCGTTAGCGTGGCAATGGTCATGCGGTGGCGGAGCGTCGTCATTGCAATGTCCTGATTGGGGTGTGTCAGAAGACTGCCGACGCCGGCGACGATCACCGCACACGGTGCGGGCACCACCCTCACCGGATGGGAAACCGTGGGATTTCCGCTAGTTCAACAGCCCAGCAGTAACCAGTCGAGGCCGCTCGAGCGGGTCGTTGCCGCCCTCGTGCGAGACCGCCATGACCTGGCTCGGCTGCAGGAAGCACTCCGACCCACCGACTCGACGCCATTGACGGGCGTGCTTCACGCCTTCGATCGGATCGAGCGCCTCGATGCGGCGCTGCAACGTGCGCACTACGATGTGCTCGTCATCGAGCCCACCGATGCGGCCGGTCAACCCACGGAGTCGATGATTCGCAGCATCAGGGAGCGCTTTCCGCGACTCTCGGTGCTCGGGCACGTCGTCATGAAGCCCGGCATGTCGTCACACGTCCTGTCTTTCGCGCGAGCCGGTGTGCACGAATTGATCGTGGCGGGCATCGATGACAGCGTCCTCGTTCTCAGACATGCGCTCCAGCTCGCTTCGCGCCGGTGTCTGGCCGAGGAGGTCTTCTCCGAGATTCGCGCATCGCTGCCGCGTGAAGCCGCGAACCTGGTCCGTTACTGCCTCGAGCACGCCAGCGAAGCGCCCACCATCGATGATATTTCACGCGCACTTGGCGTGCACCGTCGCACGCTCGTGAATCGGATGCAGAATGAAATGCTGCCGCCGCCCAGCGAGTTGTGGGCATGGTCACGGGTATTGCTGGCCGCGCGGTATCTGGAAATGCCCGGGCGATCAGTGGAATGGGTCGCGCTGACGGTCGGGTATCCGTCGGCGAACGCGCTGCGTAACGCACTCAAGAAATACACCGGGCTTGTGCCGAGCGAACTGCGTGAGGACGACGGATTCGCACGTGCCACCCTCGCGTTCCGCGCTGCGCTGCTGGCAACGTCGCGTCACATCGGACCACTCATGAAACCGGCCGTGGCCCTGGTGCGCATGCAGCGCACGCCGCCAGCGGGCGCTGAATCACACGTGCCGGTACGACGGGCAGTCTGACGCACCGTGACACTGCGCGCGATGCTCGGGTACATCGCGCGCACCTGATGTCAGGTATCAGGCAATTGCTGCAGATCCGGCGATACGAATGCCGCTCTCGCCTCGCGCGAGAACAGGCGTTCCTTGCTGTAGAAGTCGAGCGGCAGGTCCGGTCGTCCCCATTCCGACATGAACGCATTGGCGTCTTCTGCGGCTGACGTCGGCCGTGGATGACCTCTGATATGCAGCGCCACCGCGTGCATGTAGAACGCCGTGATCGTTTCGTGATAGCCGTAGTCGGGAGTGCTGACGATGCCGACGGCCGCGTTGAAGCGATTGATCGCCTCCCGCATGCTGGTGAGCGCCACGTCAGGCGCATGCGCGCGACCGATGGAGAGCGCGACGGTCATGTGTGCCTGATGATTCCACGCCGAGCGCGGCAGCACACTGTGGTGGAATGCGGTCAGAAGCGTCTGGACGTCGTCGTCCGTCTGGAATGGCGATTCAGTGAGCGCGTGCATGGGCATTCGGAGAAAACTGGCGGCCTTGGCCTGCTCGCGCAGGGGCCAGCCGACGGACGGTTCTCGACCGGGTGCTGCTACGGCACGATCGCAACGCTGTCGGCGGTGATGTAGCCGCCACCGTCATTCTCCGGCGTGCCGTAGGTCAGGCTCCGCGGAAAGCCGAGCGCCGCGTCATACGTGACCTGCAGCCGTTCGGGGCGGACGCGGATTTCTTCGGCGGCCTGGCTGAAGAGGCTGTCGATGCTGGTTCGATAGCTGAGCGGCTTCGCGGCACCCGTGACCCGGTCCACGACGCCGACCACGACCCCATTCCTCACTGTCACTGTCATGGGCATCGTGAAGTCCGCGCCGCAAAAGCAGAGGACAGTGCTCCTGTAGCTGTAATTGACGAGCCCGGCACGGCGCCACCTGCTCAGTGCACGGTCGAAGTCCTGTTCCGCATCGGTCGAAGTGGAGCACGCGCCGACGTAAACGAAGAGCAGGCTCAACATTGTGAGTCTGGTACGGCGGCGTGAGGGGTATGGCATGGGCATCACCAGAAGGGGTCTGAGTGCCGTACCACGCGAGCTCAGGACCAGTCACGGGCAGCCGCGTGAATTAGGGTATTCGTCAACAGTTTTGTTGACGAATGTGCATTCCCGAGTAGATTCGTCGTCATGGAAGAGATGGGGACGGCTCTCGTCGGGTACAGAGGTATTCAGGCGGAACTGCTGCTGGCGCTGAAGAAGCATCAGCCGCTGACGGCGCGTGAGCTCGCGACCCGTTTCGACGTCACCCCGAACGCCATGCGCCGTCATCTCGAGACGCTCGAAGCTGCGGGTGTCGTGCGATTCACGCGCGAAGTGCGCGGCGTGGGTGGTCCGGTGCACGCATTCACGCTGACCGGAAGCGGCGAAGCGCTGTTTCCGCGTTCCTATGCGAACGTGCTGCTGGAAACGCTCGAGTCGATCGCGGCGGAGCATGGTCGCCAGGGCGTGAGCGACTTCTTTCGCCGGAAGTGGACCGCACTGGCCGCCGAGGCGGCACCAGCGCTGGCACAGCTCCCGCTGACTGAACGCGTGCAGTTGGTCGCGGAGTTGTGGACGTCGCTTGGCTACATGGCGGAGGCGGACGTTGACGCGGAGACGGGCCTGCCCGTGTTGCGCAAGCACAATTGCGCGATTCGTGCCGTCGCGGAGCAGTTTCCGGAAGTGTGCGCGACTGAAGCCGAGTTCATCGCCGACGTGATCGGGGTGTCGCCGGAACGCAGGCAGCACATCCTCGCCGGATGCAACAGCTGTGAATACGTGCTGACCGGGGCGCAGATCGCGCGCCGACCGGCTGATCTGGCAACGAGCAACGCCGGCGACCGGCGTGGAGAAGCGTGACACGATGAGCAGCGAAATCGAGGCCCTCGTCGGCCGGGAATATCAGTACGGCTTCGTCACCGATATCGACGCGGACACGATCCCGCCCGGATTGAGTGAAGACGTGGTGCGCCTCATCTCGTCGAAGAAAGCCGAGCCGACGTGGCTGCTCGACTGGCGGCTGAAGGCCTATCGTCGCTGGTTGACGATGACGGAGCCGACGTGGCCGAACGTGCACTATCCCGCGATCGACTATCAGGCCGTGCGCTACTACTCGGCGCCCAAGACCGCCAAGCCGCTCGGATCACTCGACGACGTCGATCCGACGCTGCTCGAGACCTACAAGAAGCTTGGCATTCCGCTCAACGAGCAGAAGATGCTGGCCGGTGTGGCCGTCGATGCGGTGTTCGACAGCGTGTCCGTCGGCACGACGTACAAGGCGGAACTGGCGAAACACGGCATCATCTTCTGCAGCTTCAGCGAAGCGGTGCACGAGCATCCCGAGCTGATCAGGAAGTATCTCGGCAGTGTGGTGCCATACAGTGACAACTTCTTCGCCGCGCTCAACTCGGCCGTCTTCAGCGATGGCAGCTTCTGCTACATCCCGAAGGGTGTGAAGTGCCCGATGGAACTGAGCACCTACTTCCGCATCAACGCCGCCGACACGGGCCAGTTCGAGCGCACGCTGATCGTGGCCGAGGAAGGGGCGAGCGTGAGTTACCTGGAAGGGTGCACGGCGCCGAAGCGGAGCACGAATCAGTTGCATGCGGCCGTGGTGGAGCTGATCGCGCTCGATGATGCGACGATCAAGTACAGCACGGTGCAGAACTGGTATGCGGGTGACGAAAACGGCGTCGGCGGCATCTTCAACTTCGTCACCAAGCGTGGCAAGGCGATGAGGAACGCGAAGATCTCCTGGACGCAGGTGGAGACCGGCTCGGCGATCACCTGGAAATATCCCAGCGTGATCCTGCAGGGTGACAACAGCGTCGGCGAGTTCTACTCGGTGGCGGTGGTGAACAACATGCAGCAGGCCGACACGGGCACGAAGATGATCCACATCGGCCGCAACACGAAGTCGAACATCGTGAGCAAGGGCATCAGCGCCGGCCGGGGCCAGAACAGCTACCGCGGCCAGGTGAAGGTGATGCCGAAGGCCGATGGCGCGCGCAACTACACGCAGTGTGACTCGATGCTCATCGGCAACGCCTGCGGTGCGCACACGTTTCCGTACATCGAGATCAACAACAACACGGCGACGCTCGAACATGAGGCGTCGACGACGAAGATCGGCGAGGACCAGATCTTCTACCTGAAGCAGCGCGGCATGAGCGCGGAAAACGCGGTCAGCATGATCGTCGCCGGCTTCTGCAAGGAAGTGTTCAAGGAACTGCCGATGGAATTCGCGCTCGAGGCGCAACAACTGCTGGGCATCACGCTCGAAGGCTCCGTCGGCTAGTGTGGCACCGCAAGACGGTGGCGCACTGACTCCCGCTCGATCAACACGCTGCAGAGAGATCTGAACATGCTCGAAATCACGAATCTGACGGCTTCGGCCGGTGAGAAGGACATCCTGAAGGGCATCAACCTGTCGGTGAACGCCGGCGAGGTGCATGCCATCATGGGCCCCAACGGCAGCGGCAAGAGCACGCTGGCGCAGGTGCTGGCGGGCCATCCGTCGTATGAGGTGACGGGAGGCACCGTGCGGTTCGAGGGTGAGGATCTGCTCGAACTGGCGCCGGAGGAGCGTGCGCATCGCGGGGTGTTCCTGGCGTTCCAGTATCCGATCGAGATTCCGGGCGTGAGCAACGCCTACTTCCTGCGCAGCGCCTACAACGCCATGCGTGTGGCGCGCGGCGGCGACGAAGTCGATCCGATGGAGTTTCTCGATGTGATGGAAGAGAAGCTCAAGATCGTCGAGATGGACGACGCGATGTTGTCGCGCAGCGTGAACATGGGCTTCTCGGGCGGCGAGAAGAAGCGCAATGAGATCCTGCAGATGGCGGTGCTGGAGCCGAAGCTCGCGATTCTCGATGAGACGGATTCCGGTCTCGACATCGATGCACTGCGAGTGGTGGCGGAAGGCGTGAACAAGCTGCGCCGTCCCGACAACGCGGCCATCGTCGTCACACATTACCAGCGACTGCTGAACTACATCGTGCCCGACTACGTGCATGTGCTGGCCGGCGGCCGCATCATCCGCAGCGGCACCAGGGAACTGGCGCTCGAGCTGGAAGAGAAGGGCTACGACTGGCTGCTCCAGGAGGCGCTGGCGTGACCATCCCGCATTGGCAGGCGGCATTCGCTGCCCGAGCCGGTGGCGACGAGCCGCGGTGGCTGGCGCCGTTGCGACAGTCGGCGATGGCGTCGTTCGCGGCACTCGGGTTTCCGACGCGTGCGCTCGAAGACTGGCACTACACGTCGCTGTCGTCGATCGCCGACGTGCCGTACACCATCGGCAGCGGCGCATCGTCCACGACCGTCGCCGACCTGACGCCGTACATGATCAATGCCGACTGGCCGACGATCGTGCTGCTCAACGGCCGCTGGTCACCGGCGCTGTCGTCACTCGATTCGCTGCCGGGTGGTGTGCTCGTCCTGGACCTGGCCACCGCGTGGCGCGAGCAGCCGGCGATGGTGCAGCAGCACCTCGGCACGGTGGCCGTCAGCGAACACGCGATGACGTCGCTCAACACGGCCCTGATGCAGGACGGCGTGGTGGTCGTCGTGGCGAAGGATGTGGTGTCGAACACGCCGATTCACATTCTGCATGTGGCCGACGCGGCGGCGGAGGGCGCGGCCAGGTTCCCGCGCACCCTGATCATCGCCGAGCGCTCGTCGAAGGTGACGTTGCTCGAGAGTTTCGTGGGACTGGCGGACGTGGCGTACTTCACGAATCACGTCGCCGAAGTGGTGGTGGGTGACAACGCGACCGTGAATCACATGAAGATCCAGCGGGAGTCGGAGTCGGCCACACATGTCAGCACCACCGAGGTGCATCAGGCGCGCGACAGCCACTACGTGAACTTCTCGATGGCGATGGGTGCGACGCTGAGCCGCACCAACGTGTACACGGTGCTGGATGGCGAGAACTGCGGCGCGACGCTGAACGGCCTGTATCTCGGCAAGGGCACACAACACACCGACCATCAGACGCGCATCGAACACGCGCAACCGAACTGCTTCAGCCGCGAACTGTACAAGGGCGTGCTGGACGATGCGTCGCATGCGGTGTTCAACGGCAAGGTCTACGTGCACCCGGTCGCGCAGAAGACCGACGGCAAGCAGAGCAATCACACGCTGCTGCTGTCGCCCGATGCGCGGATCGACACCAAGCCGCAACTCGAGATCTTTGCAGACGACGTGAAGTGCACCCATGGCGCGACGGTGGGTCGCATGGACGAGGCGGGGCTCTTCTACATGAAGAGCCGAGGTGTGCCGTCGGAGACCGCGCGGCGCCTGCTGACGTATGCGTTTGCGGCCGATGTGCTGGAGACGATCGAGAACGAGACCGTCAAGCATGCGCTCGAGCAGCTCACGCTGGAACGGTACGCGGGCTCGGCGGTGCATCCGGTGATCGTCGCGCGCAAAGGCTGATCGTGGCGGATCTCGACGAGCTCTATCAGAGCATCATCCTCGATCACAACCGCCGTCCGCGCAACTATGGCGAGCCGGCGACCTCGAATCATCACGCCAGCGGGCGCAACCCGCTGTGTGGCGATGAAGTGACGGTGTGGCTGACGGTCGAGAACGACGTGATCGCCGACGTGCACTTCGTCGGACAGGGATGCGCAATCTCGAAGGCATCGTCATCGCTGATGACGGAGGCAGTGCGCGGCAGGACGACGGCCGATGCACTCGCCATGTTCGATCGTGTGCATGACCTGCTGACGGGCAAGCTGGATCCGATGGTGGAGCGCAAGTCCCTTGGCCAGATCGCGGCACTCGGTGGCGTCTCGCGGTTTCCGGTGCGCGTGAAGTGCGCGTCGCTGGGATGGCATGCGTTCCGGAACGCGCTGCTCGACGAGGGCGGCGCGAGTTGAGTGACGCCGTGCGACCGGCGACGGGGTTCGAGGCCGTTGCACGCGTGGCGGAGTTGCCCCCAGGCACGCTGATGGCCGTGGTGTTGCGGTCCGGCGAGAAGTTGTGCCTCGTGCACACGTCGGCCGGGATCTGCGCGCTGGCCGATCGGTGCTCGCATCGCGATTTCCCCTTGTCAGCGGGTGAACTGACGCCTGATGGCTTGCTCGAATGTTCGTGGCATGGTGCACGGTTCGATCCGACCACCGGTGTGATGCTGACCGGCCCTGGCGGCGATGACGTGAAGACCTATGACGTACGCGTCGATGACGAGATGATCATGATTGCCCCGACGAGTGTTCCCCGATGACATCACTTGCTCCGCGCAGCGATTTTCCGCTGCTGGCCAGCGCCCCGGCGCTGCACTATCTCGACTCTGCCGCGACGGCGCAGAAGCCGCAGGCCGTGCTCGATGCCCTGGCGCACTTCTACACACACGACAACGCCAATCCGCATCGCGGCGCGTACGCGCTTTCGGCACGCGCCACCGAGCGGTATCACGATGCACGCGCGACGATCGCGACATTCATCGGGGCGACGGACGCCGACTGCACGCTGTTCGTGCGCGGCACCACCGAGGCGATGAATCTCGTGGCGTACGGCTGGGGCGAGGCGAATGTGCGCGCAGGCGATGCGCTCGTCGTGACGGCGATGGATCATCACGCGAGCTTCGTGACCTTCCAGCAGCTGGCCCGCCGCACGGGTGCCGAGCTGCGCATCGTGGAACTGACGGACGATGGGCGTCTCGACCTGGCATCGCTGGCATCGGTGCTCGATGCGCGCGTGAAGCTGGTGTCCGTGCCGCACGTGTCAAACGCGCTCGGCACGATCAATCCGGTGGCCGACATCGTCGCGATGGCGCACGCCGTCGGCGCAGTGGTGGTGTGCGACGGGGCACAGGCGGTGCCACACCTGCGCGTGGATGTGGAAGCGCTTGGCGTCGACTTCTATGCGTTCAGCGGGCACAAGCTGGGCGGCCCGATGGGCATCGGCGTGCTGTGGGGCAGGCGCGCGCTGCTCGAGCGGATGTCGCCGTGGCAGTTCGGTGGCGACATGATCGACGTGGTCGGCGACCAGCAGACGACGTTCAATACGCTGCCCCATCGCTTCGAGGCGGGCACGCCGAATGCTGCCGATGCCGTCGGACTCGCGGCCGCGTGTGACTACCTCGGTGCGATCGGCATGGACCGCGTGCGATCGCATGAAGTCGCGCTGACGACGACGATGATGCGATCGCTGCAGGCGCTCGATGGCATCCGCATCTTCGGGCCACTGGACGTCGACTCGCGCAGTGGCGTGGTGAGTTTCGCCTTCGACGATGTGCACGCGCACGACCTCGCGACGATTCTCGACGAACATGGGGTGTGTGTGCGCGCGGGCCATCACTGTGCGCAGCCGCTGATGCGCCGACTGGGCATCGCCGCCACGGCACGTGCGTCGGTGTGGGTGCACTCGACCGCGGCTGATGTGGCGGCGCTCGTCACCGCGTTGCAGCACGCCAAGACCGTGTTCGCCGATGGCGCTCTCCGCTGATCCGCCGCCGCTGGTCGCAGCATCGCCCGCCGACCCGGGCGTCGCATCGCTGTATCAGGAAATCATCCTGTCGCACTATCGCGCGCCGAAGCACAAACGCCTGCTTGCGGGTGCCATCCCAGTCGTGGAGCACCGGAATCCGTTGTGCGGCGACGTGTTCTCCGTGCAGCTCTCCGTGGACGGCGATCGGATCACCGAGGCCGCGTTCAGCGCGCGCGCGTGCTCCATCACGCAGGCAACGGCGTCGATGCTGCTGGATCGTATCATCGGCGCCACAGTTGCCGACGCGCATGCGGTCATGACACGTGTCGACCAGATGGTGGAAACCGCGGTGACGGTTCCTGTGCCGGGCGAGAATCTGGGCGACCTGCGCGCCCTCGCCAGCGTCTCGCGTTTTCCTGCCCGTCGGGCCTGCGTGCGCCTCGTGCTCGGCACAGTCCGCGAAGCGATCTCTGCCGTGTAGTCGGCTGGCATACGACCTGCGGACTCATGCATACGCGCGTCCGCGCAAAAACGTGTGGGGTTTCCAGTCGTCCTGCAGATGCCGGGGCACGACTTGCCCCACACTCTCAGTCATGTTTCTTCAGGCGACCAGTCCGGTTCCTCCGGAGCGGTCCCTTCTTTGGTGGCCATTGCCTTCTCCCATGATTCGCAGACTCTCCCGACTCGCTCTCGCCGCCAGTGCCGTGATCATCACGTCATGCAGCGCAAAGAAGGAAATCATTGCGCCGCCGGTGACTGCCGTCATCACCGTCACCGCAGCGACGCCGACATTGTCCGTGGCGCAGGCGGCGAGCGGGTCATCCGTGATCACGGTCGGCCGTACCAACTTCACCGGTGACGTGAATCTCACGGCCGAGAACCTGCCGACCGGTGTGACGGCGACATTCACACCGGCGACGCTCGCCAGTGGCGCGACGGCCAGCAGCGTGTCCCTGACCGTGGCGGGCACTGCCGCGGTCACCACCACACCGGTGTCGATCACGATTCGCGCACGTGGCACGGGTGTGACGGACGCCACGACGGCGATCGCCCTGTCGGTCACCGCCACCCCGACCGGTGCGATGAGCATCACGGCGACGCCGGCCACCGCCTCGATCACCGCCGGCCAGGCGACGACGACGGCAATCGCCATCGCGCGCACCGGCGGCTTCACGGGTGGAGTGACCTTCACCGTCACCGGTGCGAAGACGGGCGTCACGACGACCTTCTCGTCCGCGAATCCGGTGACGGCGAACACGGTGAATCTCAGTGTCTCGACGCTGGCGTCGGTCGCGCCTGGTCCCGACACACTCGTCGTGCGGGCCAATGCGACAGGTCTGACGGAAGCGACGGCGACGTTCATCGTCACGGTCGCGGCACCGCCGAGCAACAGCGTGACGTGGCGCTTCTGTGATCCGGCGCGCATTCCGCTCTGGTTCGCGGTGCAGGATGGTGCGAGCGGGACGTGGCAGCGCATCACGGAGACGGCTCCTTCAGGGTCGGGCGTCTACACCTTCTCGTATGAGCAGCCGCGCGTGGGTGTCGCGACCGTCATGAACGACAACGCGACGGTCTTCACGCAGGTGACGTACTACGGCACGTCGGAAGTGGCCGCCGAAGCGCTCGCCGAGTGCAAGGACTATCCGACGCCCGGCACCAAGACGCTGAGCGGCTCGATCACCGGCTTCGCGAATGCGAATGAAGTCGGTCTCGTGTCGATGGGTTCCGCGTTGTCGAGCTCCGCCAACTCCTCGACGCCGGCGTTCACGATCGCCAAGGTGCCCGATGGTGCGGTGGACCTGATCGCGGTGCGCGCGAATCTCGTGACGAGCAGTGTGCAGCGTATGCTGATCAATCGCGGCACGAACTTTCCCGCCGGGCCGATTGGGACGCTGGATCTCGCCGCAGGCACCTCGTTTGCGCCGGGCACCGGCTCGCTCACAATCACTGCGCCGAATGACGGGACGCTGTTTGGAAAGAACGTATTCACGACTGCGACCGGCTCATCGGCGTCGTTCTCGATCGCATCGCTGTCGAGCGGCGTCGCTGCGGCCTATCAAGGCGTCCCGGACGCGAACATGATCGCCTCGGATCTGCAGGAGATTCAGGTCGAGCAGCCGGTCGGAGCAACGATCAGCCGCTTCATCACGCGCTACACGCGCGGTCCGGGCGCGGTCACTCTGTCGATGCCGCTCGATCCGGCGGTCCCGACGATCACGAACGTCACGGGCTCACCGTACCGCCGGGCGATCGCCAGCGGCACGGTGGCGACTGTTTTCAATGACCTGATTGCAGTGGAGTTCGCGCAGGCGACACGTCGCTGGGAGATGGTGACGACGGCCCTCGGTCGCGCCAACTCGACCACGTACTCGTTCACGATGCCGGACTTCTCCACGCTGGCCGGCTGGCAGACCACGTGGGGCCTGGCCGCTGGTTCGACCGATATCACGAGTTCGTTCTTCGGTCAGACCGGCGCGAATCCGGACGGGACACCGACGACCGGAACGCAGATCGTGCTGACGGGCCGCTTCAGCACCTTCACGTTCCCGTGATGCACTGAGCTGCAATCAAGTGAAACGCGGGCGCTCCTGAAGTTCGGGAGCGCCCGCGTTTTTTGTGCACCTCGTCGCGTCCAGTTCGCATCTGGAGATCGCAAACACCTTTCACGCGGGGCTCGCGGGGAACGCGGGGAAGTGCGAATGCTGTTGGAACAGCGCGTGCGAGACGCTTCTCCAGAAGCATCTCGAGTTGCTCGTCCCCGCGTTCCTCGCGGGCCCCGCGTGAAAAGTTGAGATGTTCGACGGAACAGAACTCAGGGCACCGGCGCCGGACGCGGAATGCCGAGTTGCTCCATCGAGGGGAGCGTCTTGTTGCGGCGGAACTGGGCGATGGCCGCGCGCATCTGATCGCTGCGCTGGATCCAGAGTTGCGCGGCGTTGTCGTAGCGGTTGGCGAGATTGCCGAGGTACGTCGGTCGATTCTCGTTACCCCATGCGTGTTCGTACACTTCACGGCCGAGCACGTAGCCTTCCTTCAGGTCGTTGATGCGGCCGTTGAGCGGTGAGGCGATGTCGTTCAGGTCCTCGATCGTCTGCGCATTGATCGGCGTGCTGGCGCGCGCGTACATCTGTGCGATCTCGTCGGCGAACTGGAACTTCATGCCGATGAAATCGAGTCGGCGCGCGCCGACTTCCATCGCCTCGAGTGCGGCCACCTCGCGCAGGTCCGGCTGCATCGCGCGCGCCTGCGCAATGAGCACCAGCGCCGATTCCGCCTGGATGCGCAACTGCCTCAGGCCGGGCCGGACCTTCGCACTCACGACCTGGCCTTCCGCCGACCAGGGATCGAGCCAGTACAACTCATTGCGCCCGTCGCTCTGGTTGGTCTGCACCAGCGCCGCGTGTGCCGCTGAAAGTTTGCGCTGCGCGTCGTCGATCTTTCCCGTGGTGTCACCGTGGAAGACGCGGCCGTAGCTGCGCTCGAACTGCTCGATGTTGGACTCGCCCGCTTGCCATCCGGCCGCGGCACCGAACAGCACACCGTACCAGAGCTGCTCGAACAGTGCGTCCCCGTCGTCGTCCCAGTTGGTGTTCAGCACGCCGGTCGCGCCCATCGCCTGTCCATCACGCACGAATGTCTGGATGTTGCGCAGCGCGACGGCGTTGTACGGATACACCCGGCTCCAGTTGTTCACGCCCGGCGCGACCCACGTCTCCATGCCGGCGTCCTTGAACGGCTTGAGGCAGCGATCGAAGCCATTGAACGACCAGTAGTCCCAGCAGATCGCGACCATGTTCTTCGGCAGGATGGTCACCAGCTGCGGTGATTCCTTCGCGATGTCGGCCCAGATCATCAGCCGCTTGCCGTTCGGCTTGAGGGCCGCGTCGATGTCGCGCACGAACTGCAGGTACACCTTGCCGAGTCCTTCCGCCTTGACGCGATCACGCGTCTGGCCGCGGCCCAGTTCCACGGTTTCGTCGGCACCGATATGCACGAAGCGCGACGTGAACAGCGAATCGATCTCGGCGAACCACGACTTGATCAGTTCCATCGAGCCGGGATTGCCGGGCGCCAGCACATGCCCGTGCGGCGTTTCCGCGAGCGCCGAGTAGAGCTCGTACTTGAGCACGTGATGCAGATGGCCGAACGCTTCCTGCTCGGGGATCACATCGATGTGGAACTTCGCCGCGTAGGCGATGAGCTCGCGGACATCCTCGCGCGTCATCGCGCCGCGCGGTGGCGCGATCAGCGGGTTGGCGGAGTAGGCGAGTGAATGCTCGTAGTACGGCGAATACACATTCAGCTTGAACGCGGCGAAGCGACGGATCTGCGCCTTCTGGTACGCGAGCGTCGGGATCGGCCCACGTGACAGATCGTCATGGAATCCGCGGTACTTCATCGCCGGCCAGTCGCGAATCCGTGCCGCCTGCAACGTGGCGTTGCGTGCGGTGCCGGTGATCAGTTGCTTGAGCGTCTGTGCGCCATAGAACACACCGCTTGCCGACGCGCCGATGATGTGGGTGGCGCTCGAGTCGGCGAGCAGCAGGTATCCTTCCGCCGTCATCGCCGAATCGAACGTCACCTTGTGATCGCGCATGACCTGCGCGGCGCGCGCGGTACCAACGCGCAGCAGCTCGACGCGATAGCGGCCGCCACCCGGTGCAGAGTCCGCACGAATGCGCCGCGCCGACATGCCCTCGGCCAGATCGCTCGCGGCGAACGCATCATCGGCACCCTCGGCATGTGTGATTGCCACGCCGTTCGCGATCGGCACGCGCGCGCCACGCACGACCTCACGCGGCAGCGGGATCAGGGGCAACGGCGCCGTCTGGGCCATGACGGGTCCGGCGGCGGTTGCACAGAGCAGCAGTGAGGCAAGAAGTCGCATGCCGAAATGTGTCACGACGGAAGACCGATGTGGATAGGTTTCAGGAATGCGTCTCGACATCCCTGCAGGCGACTTTGCCGCCTACCTGTTCGATCTCGATGGCACGCTGATCGATTCCATGCCCGTTCACCTGCGCGCATGGACGATGGCGATGGAGCACGCAGGCCTGCGCGTGCCGTTCGATGCGGACTATTTCTACGCGCTCGGCGGTGTGCCGACGTTCGAGTCGGCAGTGCTGTACGGTGATCACTACGGCCTCGCCCTCGATCCGCGACATGTGGTCGAGGAGAAGGAGCAACTCTATCTGCAGCTGCTCCACGAGGTGCGACTGATCGAGCCCGTGGCGCGTTTCGCGAGACACATCGCGGTGACCAAACCGGTGGCCATCGTCACCGGCGGCGGGCCGGAGATCGCGTACCCGGCGCTCGACGCGACGGGGTTGCGAGACCTGTTTCCAGTGGTCGTGACACCGGAAGATGTGCCACCCGGTCGCGGCAAACCGGCGCCCGACATGTTCCTGCTTGCGGCTGAACGACTCGGCGTGCCGGCCAGTCAATGCCTCGTGTTCGAGGACGCGACGCCGGGTGTGGAAGCGGCGAAGGCGGCCGGAATGCAGGTGGTGCGGGTGGCGAGCCGGTGATCGTCGGCGCGGCCGCAGCTACATCGCCGCCGCGCCATGCCGCACACTCGCGATGTAGTCCGCTCGCAGCTGCATCGTGATTTCGCCCGGCGCGCCGTTGCCGATCGCGACACCATCGACGCGCACGATTGGCATCACGAATGCCGTTGCCGCGGTGATGAAGAGTTCATCCGCCGCACGTACTTCCTCGGTGCTGATGCTGCGCTCGATGATCGGTATGTCACGCGTAGCGGCCAGCGAGAAGACGCGCTCACGCGTGATGCCCGGCAGCACGTCCGTGCCGAGTGCGTGTGTGACGAGGGCGCCGCCGGAGACCATGAACAGTGTGGCGGCGCCGCCTTCGGTGACGTGGTCGTCCTCCACCATCAGTGCCTCGAACGCGTCGGCCGCGCGCGCCGCCTGCTTGGCGAGCACCTGCGGCAGCAGGGCGATGCTCTTGATGTCGCGACGTGCCCAGCGTTGATCGGGCACCGTGATGGCCGTCGCGCCGGCGAGTGCACGCGGATGCGCGAGCACTGGTGTCGCGCGCGCATACGCGACGATCGTGGGCGTTGGTGCCACGGGAAATGCGAAGTCCCGCTCGGCCGGACCGCGCGTGACCTGCATGTACACGAGGCCTTCGGTGACCGCGTTGCGCGTCGCGAGCTCGAGCAGCATCGCGTGCAAATCAACTCGCGGCATGGGCAGCACGAGCTGGATCTCACGCAGCGATCGATCCAGTCGATCGAGGTGCGGTCCGTCGTCCACGAATCGACCATCGACCAGCGCAATCACCTCATACACACCGTCAGCGAACAGGAATCCGCGGTCGAAGATCGAGACGGTCGCGTCGGCTTCGGGAACGAAGGCGCCGTTGACATAGGCGAGGCGTGGCATGCGCGGAAAGTACAACGGCGACCTGATGACGTAACTTCACGCCAGACATGAGACGAACTCTGTTGGCGCTCTGGGCAGCGGTCGAACGCTTCGCCCATGCACGGGGAGCGATTCCGGCGGTATTCCTCTGGAATCTCGGACAGGGGTCGGTGGTACCCGGCCCGGCCGAGCTCCTGCTCGTGCCGCTCGCGGTGGCCGACCCGCCGCGTGCGCCGCGACTGGCGCTCGCCGCCGTCCTGGGCTCGATCATCGGCGGCTGTATCGCCTACTGGATCGGCGTCGCGGCCTTCGCTGCGGTCGGCAAGCCGATGCTCCACTTTCTCGGCGTCAGCGACGACACCCTCGCGTCGGCAATGGCGATGATGGAGCGGCACGGCTGGCTCTTCATCCTCGGCAGCACGTTGACGCCGCTCAGCACGAAGGCGATCTCGATCGGTGCCGGCGCGGTCGGAATGCCGTTTCCGCTGTTCGCCCTCGCGCTGGCAACCGGCCGCACGCTGCGCTTCAGCCTCGACGTGCTGCTCCTGCGTGCCAGCGCGGGCGTGCTGCATCGCCTCCGCCTGCGCATGTTCGGGCAGTAGGTCCGCGTGGCTACGCCGTCACGCTCAGGACGCCAGCGTGCATGCGCAGCTGCACACTGCCGGCACGTGCGGCTTCGCTGGCGTCGTGGGTGACGAGCAGTGTCGTTGCACCGCGCGCTGCGGCCCATGCCAGCACCGCCGTTCGGATGTCCGATCGCAGTGCACTGTCCATCGCCGCAAACGGTTCATCGAGCAGCAGCGTCCGCGGATCGCGCGCAAGCGCGCGTGCCAACGCCACGAGCTGACGTTCTCCCCCGCTGAGTGTCGACACCGGCTTCTCGATCAGTGGTCCGATGTGCAGCATCGACACCAGGTCATCGACCATGCGCTCGCGCACCGCACCGTACGCCACGTTCGCGCGGACGCTCAGGTGTGGAAACAGCCATGCCTGTTGATACACGAGTCCAACGTGGCGCTGCTCGGGCGGCAGTGTGGTGGCGTCGAGGTCACCGAGCGTGATCGTGCCTGCGCGGTGTTCGCGCACGCCGGCGATGGTTTCGAGCAGTGTCGTCTTGCCGGCGCCGGTGGGTCCCGTGAGAACGCCGACGCCGCCGCTCGGCACCGTGAACGAGGCGCGATCGAGCACGAAGCCTGGAACGCGCGCGCTCAGTTCCGCGACACGGATCATGTACGTTCCACGCGACGTGTGACACGGACGACGAGCAGGATGAGCATCGCGACGAGCACCAGTGCTGCCGCCACCGGCAGCGCGCTCGACAATCCGTACGTCAGGTAGCGATCGTAGGCCAGCACACTCGCCACCTTCGGGTGATACGCGATCAGTACGATGGCGCCGAACTCGCTGGTCGCGCGCGCCCACATCGCGGTGCCGGCGTTCACCAGACCGTTGCGTGCCAGCGGCAGCGTCACGCGGCGGACAGCGCGCCAGCGATCGTCACCGAGCGTACGTGCCACGGCTTCGAGCCGCGCATCGACGCGCGCGATCGATTCGCGCGCGCCGAGGATGAACAACGGTGCACTGACGACGAGCATCGCGACCACGATGCCGAGCGGCGAATTCACGATCGCGAGACCGACGGGCGCGAGCGAGCGTCCCGCGACACTCTGCCGGCCCATCGACAGCAGCAGCGCCATGCCGATGACAGGATGTGGTATCACCAGCGGCAGCTCGAGCAGTGCTTCTACGACGGAGCGACCGCGAAACGGAACGCGCGCGAGCAGATAGGCGACAGGAATTCCACCGACGATTGCGAGCAGGGTCGCCGCGGTGGCCGTCAACAGCGTCAGCAGGATCGACCGGAGGACATCGCGATCGACGAGTGCCGCTGCGACGCCGCTGACGCCGGCGGCCGAGACGAGCGTGCCGACGGGCAGTACCAGCACGAGCACCAGCAGCGATCCGCAAAGCGTCGCGACGGCGGTCAGCAGCACCCGTGACAGCGGTCGTGTCACTGCGACGGCGGTCGCGGGGTCGTCCACGGCGTGTCCAGCACATCGAGACCGGCACGTCGCAGAATTCGCACACTCGCCGAGTCGAGCAACCGGTCACGCAGCAGCGTCGCGCGAACCGCGTCCGGACCGTTCGTGAGGACGGCTATCGCATACCGGATCGGCCGGCCCGCCACCATCACCGAATCACCTGGTCGATCGCCCGCGATGCGTACGGACACTTTACGGTACAGGAGCGAGTCCGCGTCCGAACCGAGGTCGATGTGCCGGCCGAGCGTGACGTACCGGAGATGCATCGATCTCGCGAGCGATTCATAACACCACGCCGCATCGGCGTTGCCACTCTCGAGCAACGCGGCCAGGTCCGACTCGTTGCCACGCATCATCGCACCGAGCGACAAGTCAGAGAGTCGGCGTGCAAAGCCGGGTCGCTGCAACTCCACTTCGGCGAGTTGCCAGACCATCTGCGTGCGATAGCCAAGCGGTGCGCGTGTCGGATCCGCGCGCGCAATCTGCACTTGACGCTCTGCTAGCACGTCCGCCCAGTTTGCCTGCGTGATCGTGGCGGCGGCACTCGACCGCGACGACAGTGCGAGCACGACGCGATTGCGTGCGAATGTGGTGCTGGCGCCGACGAATTGCGGGATGAGCGCGCGCTCCAGTTCATCCGCGTCTGCCGAGACGACCAGATCGGGCGTTTTCCCGAGGCCCGTGATGGCGCGCAGAATCTCGCGTGAGCCCATCACTTCCAGGCGAACCGTCGGGCCTCCAGCGCCCGCGATCGAGTCGAGTGCTTCGCGCAGCGGTCGCGCCAGGCTGCCGGCGGCATACACCGTCATCGGCACCGCACCGGAATCGGAGGCGGCGCGACATCCGGCAACGGCGAGCAACATGCCGCTGACCAGTCGACCCGGGATCCTGAACGCAGTCATGGGCACAAGTTATCCACCGCCGCCGAAACAGTCCCAGCGCCAAGACGTACATTTCCCTCGGCCCGACTACACACCCGTCGTCGTGCCGCTCTCCTCCATCTCCATCATGTCCGAACTCGCCATCGATATCCGGGGGGTCACCAAGCGATACGCGGAGCATGTCGCGGTGCGCGGCCTCTCGTTGCAGGTGCCGCGCGGTGCGGTGTACGGTCTGCTCGGACCCAACGGCGCCGGGAAGACGAGCACGATCCGGATGATTCTCGACATCATCGCGCCGGACGAGGGCTCGATCACGTTGTTCGGCAAGCGACACACCGACACCGGCGTGCTCGATCGTGTCGGCTACCTGCCGGAAGAGCGCGGCCTGTACAAGAAGATGAAGGTGCGCGACGTCCTCAAGTTCCTCGCCGAATTGAAGGGGGTGCCTGGCGCGGAGGCCGAAACGCGCATCGCGACATGGATGGAGCGGATGTCGCTGCGCACGCCGGAGAAGGACTGGGGCGATTCCAAGGTGGATGAGCTGAGCCGCGGCATGCAGCAGAAAGTGCAATTCATCGGGACGCTGCTGCACGATCCGGATCTGGTGATTCTCGATGAGCCGTTCAGCGGCCTCGATCCGATCAACGCGCAGGCGCTGAAGGACACCGTGGTGGAACTGAAGGCGCGCGGCAAGACCGTGATCTTCAGCACACATATCATGGAGAACGCCGAGAAGTTGTGTGACGCGGTCTGCATCATCGCGAACGGGCAGAAAGTGCTGGACGGCGCCGTGTCGGACGTGAAGGCTGCGCACGCCGGTCGCACGGTGGCGGTGGCGTTCGATGGCGCGCCGAATACCGCCGTCGAAGCGGTCCTGCGCAATCCGGCGCTGGTGGCCGCCATGGACGACCAGAACCGCTTTCTCGAACTGGAGCTGGCCGCGGGTGCATCGAGCGGCGAGTTGCTGCAGCAGCTGATCACGGCTGGTGCGTCGCTGCAGCGCTTCGAGCGTGTGCAGCCGTCGCTGCACAGCATCTTCCTCGAGAAAGTCGGTGCCACGGGCGTCGAGGCGGGGATGAGCGGCCATGGGTAAGCTGATTGCCATCATCCGGCGCGAGTACCTCGAGCGTGTGCGCACGAAGTGGTTCGTGATCGCGACGCTGCTTGGCCCGGTGATGTTTCTTGCCCTGACGGTGTTGCCCGTGCTGTTCGTCTCGCGCACCAAGGCGTCACTCGGCTCGTCGAACATCGAGATCATCGACGCCACCGGCGCGACGCTTGGCGCGCGCGTGATCGAGGCGATGCACGATTCGTCCGGAGCGAAACCGCAGATCTCGATCATCGCACCATCGGGCATCGCCGCTGCCGAGTCATTGGCCACGAAGGCGGTGATGGACGAGAGTCGGCAGGGATACCTGATTCTCGATTCGACGACGCTCAGCGGCAGGAAGGCGCGCTACACCGGCCGCAACACGTCGACGGTGCCCGACATGCGCCGGCTCACCGACGCTGTCGAGAAGGCGGTCCTGGCGATGCGACTCGAGCACGAAGGCATCAGTGCATCGCGCATCGACTCGCTGACGAAGGTCGATATCCGGCTGGAGAAAACGCAGCTGAGCAGCAAGGGGCGCGAGAAGTCCGGCGTCGGCAGCGCGATCGTCGGCCTGCTGGTCGCATTCCTGCTCTACATCGTGCTGCTGCTTTACGGTCAGACGGTGCTGCGCAGCGTCATCGAGGAGAAGACGACGCGTGTGGCGGAAGTCGTGATCAGCAGCGTGCGGCCGGAGATCCTCCTGGCCGGCAAGATCATCGGCATCGGTGGCGTGGCGGTCACACAACTCGGCGTGTGGGTCGCCAGCTCGGTCTGGATCGGCATGAACGTGGCACCGATGCTGATCAAGCGGCAGGCGAGCGCGATGGGTGCCGCCAGCGCCGACAGTACGGCGCGCTCGGCGGAGATCTTCGCCAGCATGCCGAGCTTCTCGATCGGCCTGATCGTCGCGCTGCTGCTGTTCTTCGTGCTCGGCTACGTGTTCTACTCATGCCTGTACGCGGCGGTGGGCAGCACCGTGAACAGCGAGTCCGAAGCGCAGCAGGCGGCGACGCCGGTGGCGATGCTGCTGATCGTCAGCGCGATCTTCATCCAGCCGGTCGCCCTCGCGCCACAGAGCACACTGGCATCGGTGATGTCGATGCTGCCGTTCTCCGCGCCGATCATGATGCCGATGCGCATGAGCCTCATCAGCGTACCGGCGTGGGAGGTTGCCGTGAGCCTGTTCGGCATGACACTCGCGTGTGTGGCCGCGATCTGGTTCTCCGCCCGCATCTACCGCGTCGGCCTGCTCATGTACGGCAAACGGCCGACCATCCGTGAGCTGTTCAAGTGGTTGCGGTACTCATGACTTCCTGACTGCTGGACTCGCAGAGAGCCACAGGCGCACAGAGAATCCTGCGGCGCTCGAGAGCGTGACTCTTTTCACGCGGGGGCCACTAGGAACGCGGGGAAAAACAAATGCTGTTGGAACCGCGTCTCGTGAGCGCAGTTCCAACAGCATTTTTGTTTCAGTGGCCCTTCCCCGCGTTCCTCGCGAGCCCCGCGTGAAAAGTGTTCCGGCGTCGCAAACCCTCTGTGGCCCCGTGGCTCTGTGCGAGGCCAGGTGTTACGCGACCACTGAACCAGGCACCGCGCAGTGGGTATCGAACGCGTTGACGAGATCGTGGGAGATTTCGTCGGCGGAGCGACCTTCGATCTGGTGACGCTCGAGCATGAACACCACCTTGCCGCCCTTCATCAGCGCGATGCTCGGGCTGCTGGGACGGTAGCCGGTGAAGTAGCTGCGGGCCGCCTGTGTCGGTTCGGGATCCTGGCCGGCGAACACCGTCACACTCTTGTCCGGCTTCGCCGAATGTTCGAGTGCGGTGCGGATGGCCGGACGCGCGTTGCGCGCGGCACAGCCACACATGCTGTTCACCACCACCAGCGTCGTGCCGGCGGCTTCCTTCAACGCGGCATCGACGGCCGCCGCGGACTTCAGTTCCTGCACACCGAGCTCGGTCAGCTCGGCACGCATCGGGGCAATGAAACGCTCATCGTACATCGTCCGACTCCTGCAATAGTGTGAAACGACCGGCGACGCGACTAGAACAGCACGTCGTCAGCCACATTCGTGTCGCGAACGAGTGCCAGGATGGCCGCCTGCGGCACCACCAGATAGCGCTCGTTCTCGAAGGTGATTTCCACGCTCGCCTTGCGAAAGAACAACGCGTAATCGCCCGTGCGTGCCTGCATCGGCACATGGCGCGTTCCGCCCGTGGCACTGCCCTGGGCGTTCTTCCACGGTTCATCACTGTCCTGCGACGCCAGATCGGGCATCGGCATTCCCGGTCCGGTGGCCACGATGCGGCCGCCCTGCACCGCCTGGTTGTCGATGGCCGTGGGCGGCAGGTACAGGCCGACGGACGAACGCTCCTCGCCATCCTCGATGGCGACGAGCACCCGATCACCGACCACGATCAATTCCTTGTTCTTCTTCCGCATGACGATCCTGAGTAAAACCGGCCGACAGCACATCCGCCGACCCCTGCGGCAAAGTTATCGCACACGCCGTCGGTTCGCGGGTCAGCGACTCGCCCGGGCACGGGCCGGACGGACGAGATGGAACTGCGTCTGGCGCTGATACCCCCAACGGACCACGCCGGCGCCATTCAGGATCACGTCCTCCTCCTGTCCCACACGCACCCGCTGGCCGTCCCACTCCGGCACCTTCGACGTCGCCTGCAACTCAACCGAGTACCAGGTGCTCGGCGCCATCACGTGATCGCCGCGGCCGGGCACGCCGTCCTGATAATCCCACAGACCGATCAGCGGCCCGGCGCCATGGCCGTGCATGCCGATCGGATGCGAGTAGATCGTGCCGTCGATGCTGTCGGCCGTCATGCGTGCCCGCGACGACTTGAGCACGTCGTTGCCGCTGCGACCCACCTTGATCTCCGACGTCACGATGTCCTGCAGCCGATTCGCGTTCCCCAGCGCCGCCTTGAGGCCGGCTGGCACGTCCGTCTCGCCATCGCGCAGCACATACCCCATGTGCTGCGTGTCCGTATTGAGTCGCATGGCGGTGATGCCGAAATCACAGTGCAGCACATCGCCCTTCTGGATGATCGGATCGTCACCGAGCACGGCGTCGGTGCCGCCCTTGCGCTGCACGTCCACCGACGGCTGGAACCATGTCGTGAGCCCGTAGTCGGCCATGCGTTGGCGCATGAACCACACGACGTCGCTGGTGCGTGTGACACCGGGCGTGATCACCTTCGTCGAAAATGCCTCGGCGATGATGTCCCACGTCAGGCGGTTCATGCGATCGAACGTCGCTTCCTCCTCCGGCTGACGAATCGCGATCAGGTCCACCGCCAGGCGACCGGCCGACGTGATCTGCGCACGCCACTCGCCATCCGGCTTGAGCACCTCGCGCGAGAGCATGCCGGTGTATTCACCGAGCGTCAGGCCGTCGGCGAACGCAAACGTCGTGTCGATGTCGAGCGCGATGCGCTTCGGCTTCCTGTCACGAATCACTTTCGTGAGCACGTCCCACTGTGCTGACCCCCACAGTTCCGCGGTGGTGCTGCCCGAGCTGACATTCGTCGCCGCGATCTGTGAGCGCACCGCGGTGTACAGGCCGCCCTGCGACGTGCCACCAAGCGCGAGTCGCTCGACGCCCTTCTCGCCGCCGCGATCATGGAACACGTAGATCGTGCGGCGTCGTGCGGCGAATGTCGTCGGCGACACGATCGACGAGAACACGGGATCCTCGTTGTACTCGCGCATCGGGACGATCCACATGTCGACGCTGTCGCGCCGCATCAGGGCGGGAAGCGTGCGCTCCATGCGCAGGCGCAACCACTCCTGTTGTGCCGTGGCCCATTCGCGCTGCGTACCGAGCGGACGGCGCGGATCGGCATTCGCGAGATGCGGCCCCGGTTGCGCGGCGAGCGGCGCCGCGACGAGCAGCGCGACGAAGGTGAAACGCGGCACGACACGGCGCATGCGATGGGCTCCGAGGCAGGTGACGATCACTGTTGTGGCGAGACGAATCGGTGCAGAATAGTGGGGCGCAGGATCGCTCGACGCACCATGCGGCGGTGTGCCTTCCGGCGGAAGGTCGTCGCCGCTACTGATCGTCCTTCGGATCGTCGATGACCACGTCGCCGGCGGCTCTCACCGAGCGTCGGATGCCCTGCACCACGACTGCCAGAATCCCGCCGTAGAGGCTCAGCACGAGGATGTGCGTGGACAGGACGGTGGCGGCGATGCTCGCCAGGTCGGCCCACACCGCGACCGCACTGCCGTAGGGCTCGCGTCCGAACGCGATCAACACCGCTGACATCGCGACTTCAGCCACCCCTTCCACCAGTGCGAACAGCGGCACGCGCCACAGCCAGCGCTTGAGCGGAAAATTGCCGAGGTGCAGCGTCGCCATGCCGAAGAACACCAGCACACCGAGCGCGATCACCGACCCGAAGAACAGCGGCGACGAGGTCGGGCCTGTGCCGAGAAACAGTGCGCGACACAGCCGCCACACGACGCCGGTGACGATCGCCATCGCCGTGAGCGACCGGCTGAACTTCCGCACGGCGCTCGCTTCGTAGGCGTCCCATGCTCCAGTGTGCGTCGGTGCGAAGCGAACCATGCGAGGGAAGTTGGGGTGTCGCGCCCTTCAATGGCAAGGCAAAAACAGCTGGCACGCACATGTGCGAGCACACATGGTCGATCAGTGCGATGCGTCCTGAGCCAGATGATCCGAGAGAAACTGCAGGCCGGGCAGCGAGCGCGCGGACCAGTATTTCCAATCGTGACGTCCGGGCCATTCGGAGTACGTGAGCGGAATGTCACTGGCCCGCATCGCATCCCGGAATGCGCGGTTCTGCAGCAAGCGTCCCTCGTCGAGCGGCACGTCCACGTACAGCCGTGGCATCGGACGATGCGCGGCCTTGAGCGCACGCAGCATGTTGGCAGGGTCGCGTGGTGCCCATGTGCTCGAATCGAGTCCGAACATGGGATACATCGCGTTCCATTCGTTCTCGCCGGCTGACGCGCGCAGCTCCTTCGTCGTGCGCCCCTGCCGCCACACCACCGTGCCCGTGCGCGGGAATTCGCTGCTGTCGGCCATGATGCCCGGGGTGAGCGCACCGCCGTGACTGACCGCCACGGAGAAGAGTTCCGGATACGTCGCCGCGATCGCCAGCGCGCCGTACCCACCCATGCTCAGGCCCGCGATGCCGCGCGATTCACGCGACGGAATCGTGCGATACGTCGCGTCGATGTACGGCAGGACATCGCGCGCGAGATATTCGTCGTACCGCGGATGCACCACGCAGAACTCGGCTGGCGGCTCCTTGCGATGCGGCGTGATCCGGCACGCCGCCGTATCACTCGGCAGCGCCCACGTCGTCCACCAGCCCTCGTCACCATCGGGCATCACGATGATCATTTCGTGCAGCCCGAGCGTGACCAGCGAGTCCACGGATCTCGCCAGATTCCCGAGATTCATCCAGTCCGTCTCGTCACCCCAGCGCCCATGCAGGTACACCGCGACCGGGTAGCGCTTCGTGGCGTACGGCGAGTGGTCGTACGACGGTGGCAGATAGACGAGCATGTTCTTCGGCACGCCCAGCACGTGCGAGTTGATCGCATCGCGTCGCACGGTGCCATGCACGGCCTCCACACTGCCGGCACGCGCAGCAACGGCGAGCAGCAGCACGCCGACTCGAAACAGGGTTCGCAACATCGTACCCGAAGACGATCCGGCGCGGCATGCGTGACGCCGTCACTTCTGTTGGCGTGCCTCGCCGACCGGTGCCTCAGGGGGCCAGGCGCCCGGCCAGAAACCGCAGGCTTTCGGGGAGATGGGCGTGCCAGTATGCCCAGTCGTGCCTGCCCGGCCACTCGGCGTACACCAGCGGCACCTTGAGCTGCGCCATGCGGTCGCGGAACGACCGGTTCATGGGCAGTACGTGATCCTCGGTGCCAACGTCCACGAACAGCGACGGCAGCACGTCGCCGCGCCGGAGCGCCTGCTGGATCAGGTTCGACGGATCACGCGACGTCCAGGAGACCGAGTCGCTGCCGAACGCCGGCTCGATGATCACCCATCGACGTGCACCCGAGACGGCCCGGAGTTCGTCGCGCGTCCTGGCATCTCGCACCGTGGGTGCGCCGGTCGTGGTGACGGTGCTGCTGTCGACCTTCATGGCGGGCCGCAGCACGCCGCTGTGACTGGCGGCGGCCGCGAACGTGCCGGGATACCGGGCGGCGATCGAGATCGCGCCATACCCACCCATGCTCAATCCCGCGATGCCGCGAGATGCCCGCCGCCGTTGGGTGCGATAGAGCGAATCGGCATGGGCGATGACGTCACGCGCGACGTAGTCGTCGTACTTCGGCCACGGGACGCAGTAGCTGTCGGCATTCTCCTCCCGACGCACACGGCGGCACGCGGCGACGTCGTTCAATGCATGCCACGTCGTCCACCAGCCATCATCGCCGTCGGGCATCACGACGATCATCTCACGCATGCCATTCGCCACGAGCGAATCCATGGTCGTGGCGAGGTGTCCGTTCACGGTCCAATCCGTTTCGTTGCCATACCCGCCGTGCAGATAGACGGCCAGCGGATAGCGACGCGCCCGTGCGCCAGACTCGGCATACGATGGCGGCAGGTACACGACGAGGCGTTTCGTGATGCCGAGCGCCTGCGACCAGAACGTGTCGGTGCGCATGACACCGCGTCGCACGCGCCCCTGCTGCGCATCCATGACCTGTGGCGCCGCCGCGAGCGCCGCCAGCATCAGGGTTCCGATGCCGCAGCGCGTCGTGCGGCGCGCGAACGTCAGCACACGCCTCAGCGGAAGATATGACCGATGCGCGACCACCGGATGTCGGTGATGAACGGCAGCGCGCGATCGGAATCGTTGGCGTTGTAGCTGTAGTACACGAAGATCGGGCGGCCGCGCAGGTTGCCACGCGGCACGATGCCCCAATAGCGACTGTCCTTCGATTCGTAGCGGTTGTCGCCCAGCATGAACAGGTGACCGGCCGGGATGGCGAGCGGTCCCCAGTTGTCGTGTGTCGGAACGACGGGTGGTTCACCGAAACGGCTGTTCTTCACTTCGATCGAGTGCTGCCACGCGAAGAGCGGGTGTGTCTCGTCAGCCGCGATCTTGAGTGTGCTCTCGTCGGCACGCTGCGGGTACGCGGTGCCGTTGACGTGAATCACGCCGTCGCGCATGTACAGCGTGTCGCCCGGCTGGCCCCACATGCGCTTCACCAGCGTGGGCTGCGGGTCGTTGCCGAGTTGTGCCTCGTCGGCCTGATACGGCGACTTGAACACCACGATCTCGCGGCGCTTCGGTTCCGCGTACCCGGGCAGCGTGACATCGGTGAACGGAATGTTGGGGCCGTACACGAGATTGTTCACGAACAACCAGTCACCGACCATCATCTCCGGCTGCATGCTGGGCGACGGGATGCGGTACGCCTGGAAGAAGAAGATCCGGATGACGAAGAAGATGAGGATCGGCACGATCCATCCCTTCAGGCCATCGAGGCGTGATGATGCGGCGGGTGCGGCGGTCTTTCCGCGCGCGGCAGCGACGACATTGGGCACCGGAGCGGGCGTCGTCGTCGATTTCTTGTCGGCAGCCACAGGACTCGTGTGCAGCGGTTTCGGGAGGTCGGGGACCGGACGCAATCGAGGGCCTGCCCTCAGGAGGACACGCCCTCGATCCGGTTCAGCAGAAGATAACCCGCCCGGCGGACGGGAGATCCGGTCAGCTCAGGTGCTTGGACACCAGTGCCGTCATCTCGAACATGGTGACCGTCTTCTTGCCACCGAACACGGCCTTGAGCTTGTCGTCGGCCAGGATGTTGCGCTTGTTCTTCGGGTCCTGAAGGTTGTTCTTCTTGATGTACGTCCAGATCGCACTGGTCACTTCGGTGCGCGGGCGGGCATCACCGCCGATGACGGCGGCCAGCTCAGGGCTGATCTTCATCGCCTTGTTGAAGGCCGACGTGGTCTTGGAAGCGGCCTTCTTGGCCGGCGCCTTGGCGGCAGCCTTCTTCGCAGGTGCCTTGGCAGCGGCCTTCTTGGCCGGCGCCTTCGCAGCAGCCTTTTTCGCAGGGGGCATCGCAGATCCTCTGACGTGAGGGGTGGGCGAGCGACGCTCGCCGAACGTGGAGCGTGACTGGCGCGCTCATCGTGGCAATCGACGGCGACCGCCGTGCGAAATTGACCATGACGCGCGGGAAGGTACACGGAGGGTCCCTGCGCGCAACAGGAGCCGTCAGCCTTCGCGCACCTGCGGCGTCAGGCGTCCGTGTCGAAGGAACGCAGCAATTTCACCATGCGCAGATCATCGGGATCGGCGCTGGCATCGTCATCCGGCACCATCTCGATCGCCTGTGGCGTCTCGAGCAGCAGCGGAATGTCGCGCGTGCGCGGGTCCGCCAGCAGCCAGCGGAATGCATCGGCCCCGATCGCGCCTTCACCGATCAGCATGTGTCGATCCTTGTTCGACCCGAGGCCACCGAGGCTGTCGTTGAGGTGCAGGAACTGCGGTGGCTCACCGCACGCTGCCTCGAACTCGTCGAGCACCGCGGTGCACTGCGCCTGCGACGCGCTGATATCGTATCCTGATGCGAACAAGTGACAGGTATCGAGGCCGTAGCCGGCGCGCGCACGCACCGACGGCGCCAGCGACGCGAGGATCCCCGCCACCTCGTCCACCGTGCGGCCGATCGTGTTGCCGGCGCCGGCGCTGTTCTCCACCAGCAGCTTCGTCGCACCCGACACGGTCTCGAGCGCACGCGTCATCGCCGTCGCGACACGGGCCACACCGGCGGCACGATCCTGATCGGTGGCGGCGCCCGGATGGAAGCACACACCGCGCACCTGCAGCGCGGTACTGCGTTCCAGTTCCTTCGTCAGCGCAGTCGCCGCGCGCTCCCATTTTTCAGGCTCCGGTGTCGCGCTGTTGAGCACATACCCGGCGTGCACGATCACGGCATCGCGTGCGATGCCCGCCTCGGCGAGTGCCGCGTGAAAGGCCGCGATGCGCTCCGGCTTCACACCCACTTTCTCGTTGTAGAACTTGGGAACTGCGCTGAAGATCTGCAGCGCCGTCATGCCCGCATTGCCGGCGCGGCGGGCAGCCATCGGGATGCCGCCGATGTCGATCGTGTGTGCACCAATCAGTCGAGGCATGACGCGCGGAGTGTGAAGGTTATCGCGACACGATCGCGGCGCGACGCAGCAGGAATGCACTGCCCGATTGCGAGTCTTCCGTCCAGCCGATCCACAGCTGCCCACCCGCCAGGCGCACGATCTGCGGCGCCGACGCCTGCTGCGAACTGGTGCTGACCGGAATGATGCGCGCCGTCTGGTCGAAGAGGTGTCCGCCGGTGAGTGACATGCTGAGTGCGATGCGTCCAGCCTCGCTGTTCGGATCCTCGTACGCCACCGCAACGGTATCACCGCGACTGGCGACCGCGACACGCACCGGCTTTTCCCCGTACACCATCGCCAGTGGTCGCTCGAACTGTTGCGAGAACTGCGGCATCAGGTGCGCATAGAACACTCCGGGTCCTTCCGGTGCCACCATGAAGTACCCGACATGCACATATCCATTGACACTGTCGGCGGCGATCGCCGGTGCGGGGCGCGCACATCCGAGCTGCGCGCGGTCGAGTGAATCGACGACGACGCGTTGCTGCACTGCACCGGTGGAATCCCTGCGTTCGGACGACAGCGCCGCGCTGCTGTCGGGCCGGATCTGCCACCACGCGGACCAACGATGCCCGCGCACCATCGGCGTGCTGACGACCGAGCCGGGGCAGGCGCCGAGCACTCCCGAAGGTTCACGCGACGCAGCGCTGTCGGTGGTGACCGAGAGCTCCGGCGACGCGCCCGGCGTCCAGCGCGCGACGTACTGCGCCGCCGTATCGACGCCCGCCGCGATCGGTGACGGCGCCTGCCACTCGACCGGCGGCGCGTCCCACGAACAGCCGGCGAGCAACACGGCACACAGCAGGATTCCGGAGGCGGCGGACATGCGCGGAATCTACGCAGTCGGGGTCCGGCCTTCGTGGTAGCTTTCGCGCACGGGCCGTGCGTGCGCCGCGTGGCCGACTCCATCTCCACTTCGCACCGTCATGACGCCACTCCCCGTTTCGCCCGTCGGCGCATCGCAGTTCGCCGGCTCGCGCCGTATTCCCGGTCCTGTCAACGAACCCGTCAAGAATTACGCCCCGTACTCTCCGGAGCGGACCGAGTTGCAGGCCCGGCTGGCGAGCATGTCGACCGAGCGGGTGGAGATTCCGCTCGTCATCGGAGGCAAGCGCATCCACACCGGTACCCTCGGCGCACAGGTCATGCCGCACGTGCACAGCCACGTCGTCGCCGATTATCACAAGGCGCGCACGGAGGACGTGACCGCGGCCATTGCCGCCGCCACCGCCGCGCAGAAGGAGTGGGCCGCGTGGAGCTGGGAAGACCGCGCCGGCATCTTCCTCAAGGCGGCCGAGCTGCTGGCCTCGACGCGCCGCATGACGGTCAATGCGTCGACGATGCTCGGACAGTCGAAGACGGCACACCAGGCCGAAATCGACGCCGCCTGCGAGTTGATCGATTTCTGGCGCCTGAACGCGGTGTTCGCGCAGGAGATCTATGCGGAGCAGCCGATGAGCTCACCCGGCGTCTGGAATCAGTCGGACTATCGCCCGCTGGAAGGGTTTGTGTACGCGGTCTCGCCGTTCAACTTCACGGCGATCGGCGGCAATCTTGGCGGTGCGCCGGCGCTGATGGGCAACACGGTGATCTGGAAGCCTGCATCGACCGCTGTATTGTCGGCGTGGTACGTGCTGCAGATCCTCGAGGAAGCAGGATTGCCGCCGGGCGTGATCAACTTCCTTCCGGGTGACCCGGCCGCGATCTCGAACACGGTGCTGACCCACCGCGACCTGGCCGGCGTGCACTTCACCGGCAGCACGACGGTGTTCAACGGCATGTGGGAGACGATCGGCCGCAACATGGGCGGTTATCGCAGTTATCCCCGCATCGTGGGCGAGACGGGCGGCAAGGATTTCATCGTCGCACATCCGTCAGCCGATCCGCACGCGCTGGCGGTGGCGATCGTTCGCGGTGGGTTCGAATATCAGGGCCAGAAGTGTTCGGCGGCGAGCCGCGTGTACGTCCCGCGCTCCTTGTGGCCGACCGTCCGCGATCACGTCGGGCAGATGGCGAGCGAGATCAAGGTCGGCGATGTGCGCGACTTCTCGAATTTCATGGGCGCCGTGATCGACAAGCGGGCGTTCGACAAGCACACCGAGTACCTGGCACTGGCGAAGCGGGAGTGTGAAGTGGTGACCGGCGGTACGTCGAACGGCGAGATCGGCTGGTTCGTGCAGCCGACGCTCGTGCGCACCGATGATCCGGGGCACCGGATGCTGAACGAGGAAATCTTCGGCCCGATCGTGACGACCTACGTGTATGACGACGACAAGTGGATGGACACGCTGCACCTGGTGGACGCGACCAGTCCGTATGCGCTCACCGGTGCGGTGTGGGCGCGTGAGAAGCAGGCAGTGCTGGATGCGATGTCGGTGCTGCGGAACGCGGCCGGCAACTTCTACATCAACGACAAGCCGACCGGTGCGGTGGTGGGTCAGCAGCCGTTCGGTGGTGCACGCTCGTCAGGCACGAACGACAAGGCCGGCTCGAAGATGAACCTGCTGCGCTGGGTGAGCGCACGATCGATCAAGGAGACCTTCGTCCCGCCGACCGAGTGGCGCTATCCGTTCCTCGCGGAATGAGCGACGATGTGCAGTTCGTTCACTATTTCACGCTCGACGTCTTCACCGACCAGCGGTTCGGCGGCAATCCGCTGGCGGTGATCCGCGATGCGCGTGGGTTGACGAGCGAGCAGATGTTGCAGGTCACGCGCGAGTTCAACTACAGCGAGAGCACGTTCGTGCTGCCGGCGGAAACGCCCGACACGACGAAGCGCGTGCGCATCTTCACGCCCGGTGGTGAAGTGCCGTTCGCCGGTCACCCGACGATCGGCACGGCCATCGCCCTCGTGTTCACCGGTGACGCGCCGTCGGACGGCGACAGCGTGCGCGTGGTGCTCGGCGAGAATGTCGGGCCCGTGCCGGTGCAGGTGCGACTGGTCGATGGCGTGCCGGTGTGGGCGCAGCTCTCGACGGCGGTGATGCCCACGGAGCAGCCTCCGATGGACCGGGCAGTGGTGGCCGACATGCTCGGATTGTCGCTGGCGGATCTGACGGCCGCCGAAGCGTATGCGCCGGCCGCGACATCATGCGGCCTGCCGTTCCTGATCGTCCCGCTCGCGTCGCGTGCCGCCGTGTCGCGGGCGCGCGTGCACGAGCCGGTGTTCGCCCGCACACTGCGCGGCTCGGGCTGCGCGATGATCATGGTGTTCGCGATGCTCGACGATGTCCCGGGCGTGGACGTCCACTGTCGTGTGTTCTGCCCCGATGACGGCGTGCCCGAGGATCCGGCCACCGGCAGCGCCAACGCCGCGCTGGGCGGCTACCTCGCGGCGCGCACTCCGCGCACCGGCACACTGCGGTGGGTATCGCAGCAGGGCATCGAGATGGGGAGGCCGTCGCGGCTCGAAATCGAAGTCGACAAGTCTGCCGATGCGATCACTGCGGTTCGCGTTGGAGGGAACGCCGTGCTCATGTCTGAAGGTCGGCTGCGTATTCGCTGATTCCTGCCGCAGACGTTCAGCAGTTTTCGTGCTCCGACGAAGCAATTTTCACGCGGGGGCCGCGAAGGACGCGGGGACGTGCGACGGATGTGTCAACTGCGTGCGGCTGGGCGTGCTCGTACACTCGCACTGAACAGTTTTCGCGCGGGGACGCGGGAACGCGGGGCGATCGCTCGTGTTCAAATTTCTGCGCTTCGAGGGTGACTTCTACACGCGCCGCCCAAAAGCTTTGTTGGAACTGCGCTCGCCCTGGCAGCCATACTCGCGCGAGTTCATCACGACCTCCGCGAGGGCTGTTCCAAAAGCCGTTGCAGTTGCCCCGCGCCCCCGCGGCTCCGCGCGAAAGCTTTTCCTTGCAACTGCTGTATGCAGTCGCATCAACACGCGCAGTTCGCAACATGCAGTTGCACGTCCCCGCGTCCTTCGCGGCCCCCGCGCGAAAAGTGTAGGGATGTGGATCTCAGTCCGGCGGCCGAAGGTTTCGCAGATACCGCTCAGGCTCGGCGAGGAACTCGCGCGTGAGACGCACATGATCGGTGTCGGTCCACGCCACCTGCGCGATCGGCGATTCGTCGAACGAGTAGATCCGCGCCCCCGGAAACGCGAGCAGCAGCGGCGAGTGGGTCGCGATGATGAACTGCGAGCCCTCCGCGACGAGGTCGAACATCATCGCCAGCAGTGACAACTGCCGCTGCGGCGAGAGTGCGGCCTCGGGCTCGTCCATCAGGTAGAGTCCCTTCGGTACGAGGCGCTGCTGGAAGAAGTTGAGGAACGCCTCGCCGTGTGACTTCGCATCCGGATCGACGCCGTAGCGCTGTTCCATCTCGCGCATGCTGTTCTTGATGGGCCCCATCGCGAGACCCCTGGCGTGCGCTGACCGCGTGGCGTATTCCGCTTCCATGCGGCGCAACGTGTCGGCGAATTCGGCGCGCTCGCGCTTGAGCAGGTTCTGGAAGCCGAAGAAGTCCTCTGCGCGCAGGAAGAAGCCGCGATTGTTTCGCGTGCGCCAGGTGAGCTTGAGCGCGCGCGACAGCCAGAGCTGATCCTTGAGCGTCGGGTCGTCCTGCGCCCGATTCGCGGCACCAGCGGACGGGAGCGAGGCACCGATCGCGATCGCTTCCAGCAGCGTGGACTTCCCCGATCCGTTCTCGCCGACGAAGCAGATCACGGCGGCGTCGAGATCGAGCGTCTGGAGTGACGCTATCGTCGGCACGTTGAACGGGAACGCGGCTGGCGCCCATGTCGGATGGGTGTGCGTCACACTGAGCAGCTGCGGCTCGCCGTGGTGCCAGTCTGACGCTGGCGTGGCCGTCGTTCGACGGCGTGGGGCGCGCGGCGGCATGCCAGTCGTCGTGTCTAGTTGCCGCCGGTGACCTGTGTCATGCGATTCTTCGCATCCACGAACACCTTTCGCGGCTCGAAGTTCTCCGGAAGTTCGTGTGCGTCGAACACACCGAACGCCATGATGATCACGAGATCACCGACCTGCGCCATGCGCGCGGCGGCGCCATTGAGCTTGATCTCGCCGCTGCCGCGCGCACCTTCGATCGCATACGTCTCGAACCGTGCACCGTTGTTGACGTTCACGACTGCCACTTTCTCGTACGGCTTGAGGTCCGCCGCATCCAGCAGGTCGCGATCGATCGTCAGCGACCCTTCATAGTGCAGGTCTGCGTCGGTCACGGTCGCGCGATGAATCTTGGCCCGGATCATGATGCGCTGCATGGCTGAAACCTAACCTTTCCGTTCGAGCGTGTGGCGCCGAGAGCGATCAGCGATCGACGACACCTTTCACGCGGGGGCCGCGAAGGGCGCGAAGGGATTCGATCGACCCACCGAGCATACCGCGGACGCGAACGTTCGGTCGCCCGCCACACAAAAGTTTTCACGCGGGGACGCGGGGACGCGGGGCAAGAACCAGGTCAACGGCAACTGCTTTGTTGCAACAGCGTCTCGCGAGCGCAGTTCCAAAGCATTTCGCAGTTTCCCCGCGTCCCCGCGGCTCCGCGCGAAAACTTTTCCGGCCGTTCGCGTACAAAAGGTCGGCGGCGCAAGACGACGGTGGCTGGGTGTGGGGAGCCCGTCGCGTCCTTCGCGGCCCCCGCGCGAAAAGTTTGAGCGGGCCAGGCCGCCGACTGGCTGCTAGAATCGCGCGCCGAGTGACAGATCGACGCGTGTGCCTTTGCGTGGATAAATGCCCTGGCTGACGTCGATGCGGAACAGGCCCTCGACGAACGACGTTCCGAAGCCATATCCCGCGATCGGGCGTCCCGGCGTCGTGAAGTCACTGCGATCGCCGGCCCAGCCGAGGTCGAGGAACGCCGTCTGCTTCGACGCGGATGATCCGTACCCGATCTCCGAGCGTGACAGCCAGTACGTATTGCCGACACGTGTGCCCGCGAGCTGACCACGCACCGTGCGCAGTCCCCCCATGTAGAACTGCCGTTGGAGCGGCACACTGTCGGTGGCCGTGCCGACACTTGCCGTCTGTCCGAACGAGAGTTTCCAGAACAGCGGTCGCGACAGCGTGATGTCCGCCAGGCCGCGCGCATAGTTGAACGATCCGCCCGCGGCTTCGGCACGCAGATCGGTCACCAGCTGCCAGCGTCGCGGATCGATGCCGTAACTCGCATGCCATTCGCCGGATCCGCCCGCCACCTGCCCTTCCTCGGCCACGATGTTGGCGGGCATGACACGATTGCTGCTGAAGGCATTCGCGACGTTGAAGTTCCAGCGTTTGCGCGCCGGATCGTGTCGCTCTCCGAACGCGCGCCATCTGAGCAGGCCATTCTCCGTTGGTCGCGTCCATGTCACTTCGGCACCGGCGCTCCGGTAGTAGAACCCTTCGTCACGCCCATACAGCAACGTCGCCAGCGACGACCCGACGCTCAGCGGATCACCGAAGTCGTTGGTGTAACTGAGGCGCCGGAATGCAGCGCCTTGAATCGTCGTGCGACCGTTGCTGCGCGCGAGACGGACTTCCGCATTCGGTTGCCAATCCGCCACGCCGAGGCGCGCGTTGCCCGAGGCCGTGTAGCCTGCGCCGAGTGGCCACGTCACTTCGGTGCCGAACGAGAACCCTTCGACGCGATTGTAGCGCTGCTGCTTGAGCGAGTAGTCGAACTGGAGCGGCTGCGGGCCGAACGCGGGCTGTAGTCCGAGTCCGAGCGAACTCGCGAGTGCCGCCGCGTCGCGCTGTGAAAACACTTCCTCGTTCGGGTCATACGGCGATTTCGGCAACTCTCTCGACGACGCCAGCACCGTCGAATCGCACGGCAGCCTGACGGCGTAGCGCAACGCGCCTTCATAGCGAGTCTCAACGCGTGTGTAGAACCCACCCGATGCCGCACATTCCGCGTCGCGCACCTTGCGACGCGCGGCGCGGTTGGCCGCGCGATACAGCGAATCGCCATAGCGCCGCTGACTGCGCGCATCTCGCGTCGAGTCGGTTTCGGCCGGCACCGTGCGACCCGCCGCACGCAACAGCGAATCGCGCCCGGCGTGACGCTCGGCGACGATCACCTTCCAGACCGAGTCGCGCAGCACGCCGTACAGCGAATCGCCGACCACGCGCAGGCGGCTCGCGGTCGGCGAGGTGTCGGCGACCGTCGCCGGCTCGTACCCGTTCGCTCGCAGGAGCGAGTCGACGAGCTGGCGTCGCCGCATGCGGGGCATGCGGGCGTCGAAATCATCGTCGTTCACCACATCCTCGCACTGGGGCGCGCACACCTGCATGCTCGCACTCGTGCGCCGCGCACTCGCCAGCGCCGGCATCGGTGGCAGCGGCGCCGTGCCGTCCACATCGTCGTACTTGTAGCTCTCCTCGATGCGGATGGGGATATGCATGAACATCGCCTGCGTGCTGCCTTCGGCACGATTCACGCGCGGCAGCCAGAACTTGCCCTCGTACAGTGCGTATTCGACCGTCACCAGGTTGATGTCGAAGCGCAGGGGATTCACCAAGCCGCGCACCCAGCCCGGCGGTGCATCCTCCTTCGCGTCCTTGACACGCTGCGCACGCCTGGCCGTGGTGTCACGCTCGGCGTCCTCGATGTCCTTCTTCACATCTGCGAGCGCCTCGTTCCAGATCTCGAGTGGCGCCGACAAGCGATAGGCGGCGCGCACCAGGGATCCGCTGCGTTCGTCGAACCAGAAACTGCCGACGAAACTCCGCCACTCCGG
Organism: Gemmatimonadaceae bacterium; assembly: GCA_014379355.1. Lineage (GTDB taxonomy): Bacteria > Gemmatimonadota > Gemmatimonadetes > Gemmatimonadales > Gemmatimonadaceae > JACMLX01. The sequence goes on along the minus strand of JACMLX010000265.1, from coordinate 4,741 downwards.
ACGGCGCGCGATGACCTTCAGCTCACGCAGGGTGAGGCCCTCGCCACTGGGCAGGCGAATGCGGATCGAATCACCGATCTGATAGCGATAATACGCTTCACTGCCGCGCGCGAGCGGATGGATGAAGCCCTCGCTTTCATCGACATCGCGGCGCACGGTCGCCATGTCGGTGCTCGGCATCCACAGCTGTTCGCGGCCGGGGAAATACGGCACCGGAATCAGCGACGCCGCCACACCGTTGATGTTCACGTTCTTCGACATCGGCACCGTCGTGCGCGATGCGAGCGGCTCGATCCACATGCCCTGGCTGCGACGCCACTTCACGTTCGACACGTTCTCCGTACGGAACAGCAGCTTGTTCCGAAGCAACGCGGACGTGCCCATGCTGACGGTGATGCGCGCCTGCGTCTTGGCATCGTACCCGCGCAGCGCCGAATCCTGCGCGATGCGTGCGCGTCGTGCGAGCAGGAAGAGATTGCGTGTGGCCGAGTCGGGGAACGCGCTGGCGTCCAGCGCACTCGTCACCGGGCGACGGCGGGCCGGCTCAGGTGATGCCGAGCCGGTGGCGGCAGGCTGCTGCAGGAGCAGGAGGAGTGCTGGGAGTAGCATAGGCTCGAATGAAGGTGCGCCGACGACGAGTGGCCATACGGCGACGACCGGGGCCGGGTTCCACACGGGATGCAGACGTAGGCGGTCTGCAGCCGGCGCAGCGGCGTTCCGATACTCGGAGTTCAGTCGTCCTTATGCTGCACACCGACCCTTGCCCCGCGCCGTATGCATGAGCCTTCGCTTCCCGGTGCCGCCGATCGCCTCACCCCGAACGATCCCTCGGGGCTCCAGCGTCGACTGACGGCGATTCTGCAGTCGTCGCCCGCGCCGACGGTGTGTGTGGCACGCAGTCGCGAGGATGGAGGTGACCTCATGGTTGCCGGCGCCTCGCTGCTGGAGTTGATCCGGCACCGCATCGCGGCCCTCCAGCGTGCCGGCATGCGACACGGTGACGTGCTGGCCAGCGACTCGGCAGGGGTCAGCCGTGTCGTCGACGCGCTGGCCGCGATCCTTGGCGGATTCGTGTATTGGCCGTGCGACGATCATCGGCGCATGGCCGAGGGGCCGCTGGTGTCGGACTCGGGCGCATCGCTGATCTGGCGTCCCAATCCGCTTGTGGGTGTCGGCCTGTCGCCAGGCCAGCCGCACGAACCGCCAGCGGCCATGCCGATGCGGCTGACGATCCAGCTGCGCGACATCATGGCGCCGGCAGGCCCGCAGGTGCGTGCGCTCATCGACGGGGGCTCGACCACGCCGCCGTTCGCGATCAATGCGCAGACCATCGGTCGGCTGGGCAGCACGTTGCGGCGCCACCTCGGCATCAAGCGGCAGAGCGTACGGTATTGCGCCGCGCCCGCGCAGTCGGCCGTCGGCATCCTGCTCGATCTCCTGCCCGGCATCGCGGCACGGCAGGTGATGGTCGTGCCGACGGAGTTTCGCCCAACATCGACGACGATCGTGCGCGCGATCGGCCGGTACCATCCCGACTCGCTGACCCTCACGCTCGAGCAGGCGGTCGCACTGCTCGACACGCCGATGGATGACACGACGCTCAAGGCGCTGCGGCACGCGCAGGTGCTCATCGCGGACCGGAATCCGATTCCACTGTCGCTGCGAGAACGCCTGACCCCGATGGTGTCGCGCCTCGATATCGCATATGTGCTCCCCGAAGCCGGCGACGCGTTCCTGATCTGACACGACAGCGAAACTCCGGCGTCCCGCAGTGTGCAGCGAACACTTTTCACGCGTTCCCCGCGGGCCCCGCGTGAAAAGTGTTCTCAAAAGATTGTAGTGACGGCGAGCGATCGCCCCGCGTCCCCGCGCGAAAACTTTTCAGAACTCCCAGTTGATCCCGATGCTCGGCAGGATGCCAATGCTTTCGTCGGGCTTCGGAGCGCGGAGGCGGGCATCCCACGCGAGCTGCGAGATGTTCTTGCGCGCCGTCGCATTCTGCACATCAAGGTATGTCACCAGCTGCGATCGACGGAAGACGAATCGGCGGTCGACGCGCACGTCGAGTGCGAAGAATGTCGGAAGCCGCTCGCCGGCGTTGTAGCGCGTGAAATCCAGGCGTCCGTCGGTCGTGAACGGTGTCGTGGGCAGCCCTGCCGCCGAACGCACGCGACCGCTGAATTCCCAGCGTGCATTCGGTCGCCAACCGAGCAGCGCATTGAACACCAGCGGTGAATCGAACGCACCGGTGGACGTACTCCCGTCCAGTCCACGGAAGCGCGTGCGGTTGTAGCTCGCACTGATCAGACCATATACCGGCACATCACTCAGGCGCTTCTGCAGCAGGACTTCGGCACCGCGCACATCACCCGTCGCGTCGGCTCGCAAGGGCTCGAGGCCATACGGAATGTCATTCGTCACGTCATCGAAGCCGCTGGGCTGCAGCACGGCGCGCGGGCGGTACACCCGTCCCGGATAATCCGCGTAGTGCTTGACGTAGGCCTCGACCTGCAGCTTCAAGTCGGGCCGGACGAGTCGCTGCCATCCGGCGACCAGCTGATCGGCGCGCAGCGGCCGGAGATTCAGCCGATTCCTCTCGTCGCCGACCAGCCAGATCGATTGCGGTGCCTGATAGTACTGTCCTCCCGCCAGCGTGAGCGTGTTGCCCTCATTCACGCTCCACGCCAGCGCCGCCCGCGGCGCGAGACGCACGGCGTTCTGCAAGTACTGATACCAGTCGCCGCGCAGGCCGAGCGTGAGGCGTACTCGATCGGAAAGTTGCATGACGTCCTGCAGGTACGCGGCCTGCTTGAACGTCGCGAAGGTCGTATCCACGCGCAGCGCCTGCGGCACGCCGTCCTGATCCCGTCTCGTCGCGCCGGGCAGCGTGATGTCATACCGCAGCGCCCCGGCGTACTTGCCAATCAGACCCGCAGAGAGTTCGTGACGCGTCGAGAGCTGCAGCGTGACGTCACTGCGCAGCGACGTCTCGCCTTCAGTGGATCGCGCTCCGAAAATCAGCTGCGGCGGATCGGATGAGTCGCGTTGTGCAGCGTCGAAGCGGCTCCATGTCCGGCCGAGTGTGGTGGTGACGACACCGCTCGGCAGGAGATGCTTCCAGGTGACGCCGGCGATGTACTGATCCTGCGACGATCCGAGCACCGTGGCGTTGTCGTACCGGTTGTCGGCAGTGCCGTTCTTGAACGTGATGCGATCCACGGCACCGACGAGCAGCACCGACAGTTCGTCGCGCGGTGTCGGCCGCTGCACGGCCTTGACTGTGATATCGGTGTAGGCGGGAATGAAGGGAAAACCGACCGCGTTGAAGACGAGATCGAGATAGCTGCGTCGAGCGCTTACGAGCAGGGAGCCATCATTGGGCAATGGGCCTTCGGCGATGGCGCCGAAGCCGGTGGCGGAGAGATTCAGCGTGGTCGCACGCCGTGCACGATTTCCTTCGCGAAGTGCGATCGTCGTCACGCTCGATGTCCGATCACCGTAGCGGACGCCGAAGCCGCCGGCGCTGAGCGCGGCGTCCTTCACGAATTCGATGGGGATCAGCGATACGGGACCACCGGTGGATCCCTGCGTGCCGAAGTGATTCACGTTCGGCACTTCGACATTGTCCACCACGAACAGATTCTCGAACGGGGCGCCTCCGCGCACGACCAGATCGTTGCGGCCGGCCGTGGTGACACCGACGCCGGGCAATACCGATACCGCGCGCACGACGTCTTCCTGCACACCGGGCGTGCGACGGATCTCTTCGGCCGAGAATCGCTGTGTGCTGACCGGCGTTGCCTGCGTCGGCTCGAAATAGCTCGGCGTCACATCGATGGCCGACAGCGTCACGACGCGCGGTTGCAGCTCGATCACGATCGTGGTGGGTTTGCCTGCACTGACGACCACGTCGCTGCGCACGATCGGGGCAAATCCGATCGCGCGCACTTCGAGCCGCAGCACGCCGACCGGGGCACGCAGTCGAAAGCGGCCATCGTCACCGCTCACGACGGCAAATTCCGTCCCGACCACACGGACGGCGGCGCTCGCAATCGGTTGCTGCGTTGGACCGGATCGGATGCTGCCGTCGATCAGTCCGGTCTGCGGCGCGGCCTGGGCGACGACTGATCGCGATAAAGCACCGGAGAGCAAAACCAGCAGGGCGATTCGACGGCGCATCGGAACGGATCAGCGTGGAATGGCGCGTGTGCACGATCCGTGACGCGTCGTGCGGCCTCATGACAGTTCGGCGCGCCTGTCCGTCTGGATGCAGCAGCCCGTCGCAGCGACCGTGCGAGCCCGTCAGCAGATCACGATCGCGCGCGACGTGTCAGACGGAACGCAAAAGGAGCCCGGCACCGCTGCCATGACGAGGCGCAGGTGCCGGGCTCCGCGCATCGCGCAACCGTTACTTGGTTTCCTTGAACAGGACGTGCTTCTTCACGACCGGATCGTACTTCTTCATCTCGATCCGCTCGGGATGCAGACGCGCATTCTTGGTCTTGTGGTACGTGTACGGCGATTCTGTGCTGCGCAGCTTGATGTTGATGCGCTTGCCCTTAGCGGCCATGATGCGTGCTCCTCGCGGGGTACTTGTAGCCTGTCAAGTTATCACGGTCGAGATCGCGATGGGAGGGGTGAGTCCGAGCAAGCGCGAGCCGGTGCAGCCGGACTCGGCTTCAGTCTCCCTTCGGACTGCCGCAACGGCGGTGGGAGGATAGGGCTGGAGGCCGGGGAGTGC
>JACMLX010000264.1 GCA_014379355.1 Gemmatimonadaceae bacterium | reverse complement strand
TGTACGGCCAGCGGTCCGGTGGACGGACGGCGGTCGGGGATGATGTTGAAGAACTGTTCGAGGTCGATGACGAACGGATCGGCCTTCAATCCGGCGAACGCCCGGATGCCCGTGGCCGAACCGGACGTGGTGCCGACCTGGCCGGTCACGACGGTACCGGTGGTGGCGAGCATGGTCTTCGTACCAGCCATCGGCGGCGCGACGGGGCCGCGCACGGTGTAGCGCTGGTTGCTGCCTTCGGCGTTGTCGAACGTCACCTGGAAGACGAGATCTTCGATCGCGTCGCCGGTGTTGTCGACCTTGATCTGATAGAGCAGGTTCGGATCGAACGATGCCGTCTGACCCGCAATCGGGCTCGACGTCGTGACGACCAGTGCGATGCGATCGGCCGACGAGCCCGGGAACGCGTAGACATCATTGATGTCCATGCGCGGGTTCAGTTCGGTCTCAGGTGTGTCCTGATGATCTGACGCGCGGGCGCGCTGCGAGACGACGAGCGCGGCCGCACCGACCACGACGACGGCCACGGTGCCGACGGCGCGACGTGTGAAGGACGGAAAGGGCATGCAATACTCCGGAAAAGCGAGTGAGCGGCGTGCCGCGCGTCGGGAGAACCGCAGAGTGCGTTGACGCGTGCAGCAGCCGGATGGGGCTGACACGAGGAGTTACGACAGCGGTCGCGAATTGGATCTGTGCGACACGTTGTCGTCCTCAGGCCACACTGCCGACGGGCCATGTCACAACTGCGTGACGGAAGCACGCGTCTCAGGGGGAACGACCATAGTTCCGCGCAACTTTCTGCGCGGCCCGGGTCATGCCGAATCAATCGTGCGCATTCCCGCTAGCAACTCAACCGCACCGGTCGTCTCTCACCGTCATCACCGATGTTTCAGACGCTGTTTCGCCGATCAACGCTGATCGGTGCCGTCGCGCTTGCTCTGCTCCCCGCGTGCGGCCGATCGGTAGAATCTCCACTGTCGCCCAGTGGACAGGCGCTCACACCACAAAGCACTGCCGCACCGACGAGCGCGACGCGCCTCGTGATTTCCGAAGTCATGGCCGACCCCGCCACGATCAGTGATGCAAACGGCGAGTGGTTCGAGCTCCACAATCCGGGTGAAGCGCCCGTCTCGCTGGCAGGCTTCCAGATCGCATCAGCCAACGATGCGAACGTGACGATCAGCGGTGCCGTGACCATCGCGCCCGGCGGCTACGCTGTCTTCGCGAAGAATCCCGACAACGCCGCGAACGGTGGCGTCAACGCCGTCTTCAGCTTCGGCGCGCTGAATCTCGCCAACAATGCGACCGACTGGCTCTTGATTCGCGACAACGTCGGCGCGCTCGTGGACAGCGTGAGCTGGGGCGCAACCCCGCCGACCGGCGCATCACGCGCAAAGCGCGCGATGCTCATCGACTGCACGCCGTTCAACGATGCGCGCGCCTGGGGCACGTCCACCACCAACTACGTCTCGACGAACCGCGGCACGCCCGGTCTCGTGAACGACGTGTCCGACTACTCGGCTCCTGACCTGTGCGGTGGCGGAGTGCCGGGTGGACCGGTCGCCACTGTGACGGTCGTTCCGAATCCCGCATCGGTCGCAGTTGGTGCGTCACGCGCGTTCACTGCCACGCCGCGCGATGCGGGCGGCACCACCGTGACGACGACGTTCACGTGGACGAGCAGCAATCCCGCAGTCGCGAGCATCGATCCGGCCACGGGCATCGCAACCGGCGTCGCACTCGGCACGGCGACGATCACGGCGACTGCGGCCAATGGCGTGAGCGGTACGTCGGCGCTCACGGTGGCCGCCGCCGGTGATGTCGCGACGGTCACGGTCGGAGGCGCGACCATCCCGATCGGTTTCCAGACACAGATCTTCGGCACCGCGCGAGACGGCGCAGGTGCTGTGGTCACGACGACATTCACCTGGGCCGTCGATCCTGCCGATGCCTCGAAGCTCTCGATCGACGCGAATGGCGTGATCACTGGTATTGCCGCGGGATCGGCGCGTGTGACGGCGACCGCGCCGAACGGCATCAGCGGCACGGCAACGATCACGATCGAGACACCGGTGGTCGCCAATCCGGCGGTGTACGCGAACAACGTGGAATTCGGCACACCGACGGATGCCAACCCCACCGACGACTTCATCATCGCGCGACCACAGGCCGTCATCAGCTACAATCGCAACACCGGCGGGCCGAACTGGGTCTCATACAATCTCGACGCGGGACAGTTTGGCACGGAGGATCGGTGCAATTGCTTCACGAACGAGCCGGCCGTCATCGCACAGGGATTCCCCGTGATTCGCACCTCGGACTACACCAACGGCGGCTACGATCGCGGTCACATGCAGCGCTCGGCCGACCGGACGCTCGCCAGCTACGAGAACGCCACGACATTCTATCTCTCGAACGTCGTGCCGCAGACTGCCGACCTCAATCAGGGGGTCTGGGCGAGTCAGGAAATCTTCATCGCCGACCTGGCGCGCGTGAGCAACAAGGAACTCTTCATCATCACCGGACCGGCATTCACCGGACCGGCACGTTTCATCAAGGATGAAGGCAAGATCCGCATTCCGGACTTCACCTGGAAAATCGTCGTCGCGCTCGATCGCAACGCGGATCTGTCGAGCATCACCAGCTGGGACGATCTCGCCACAACGCAGGTGATCGCCGTCAGCATGCCCAACATCACGGGCATCCGGAACGCCAACTGGCGCGACTACCAGGTGTCGGTGGACAGTCTCGAGTCGCTCACCGGATACGATTTCCTGTCGGCGCTGCCGGACAACTACGAAGCCGCGATCGAGGCGGGCGACCGGCCACCGGTGGCGAATGTGAGTGGCCCGACAACCGGCATCGAAGGACAGTCGCTCACATTCAGCGGATCCAGCTCGACCGATCCTGATGCGGGCGATGTGCTGAGCTATCGCTGGACGTTCAGCGATGGCAGCAGCGCAACCGGGGCGAGCGTGTCGAAGACCTTCGCGGACAACGGTGCGTACACGGCGCGACTCACCGTCGTCGATCGACTCGGCTGGGAGCGCAGTGCAACGCAGGCCGTCGCCGTATCGAACGCCGCACCCGTCGCAACACTCGGCACGTCGTCGGGCACGACGGTCGCCGCGAACGTCGGCTGGCTCGCGCAACTGCGATTCAGCGACGCCGGACTTCGTGACGGTTCATGGCGAGTGCTTTTCGACTGGGGTGACGGAACCAGTTTTTCGACCCTGTTGACGGCCCCTCCCGTGACGACGCCGTTGCAGCGCGGCAAGATCTGGACGACGCCAGGCACCTACACCGTGATCGTCACGGTCACCGACAAGGACGGCGGCGTCGCCACCGAATCGCGCACCGTCACGGTGACACCATGACCATTCGACTGCTGACTTCCATGCGACACGCATTCCTCCTCGCGACGATCGCGATCACGCTCGCAGCACCTGCCCAGGCGCAGACGACCATCGCCGCGCCGCTCACGACCAGCATCGGTCCGCTCTCGCGCGGCTCGGCCGGCTTCCAGTCCTTCGGCCAGTCCTTCGTCGTGCCGACGCTGGCGCCGCAGCTGTCGAGCTTCAGCCTCTCGTTCTCGAACTTCTTCAACGGCGGCGCGCTCCGCTTCGACGCGTATCTCTACGCGTTCGATACTGCCAACCGGCGCGTGACAGGCAGCGCGTTGTGGAATTTTCTCGACGTCGGCGGCTCTTCGAACGACTTCGCCTTCGACATGAAGACGTTCGGCGTCGGCGGCGTCACGCTGTCGCCCGGTGCGACGTATCTCTTCCTCGTGACGACGTCGAATCAGGGTGGCATTCCGGCCGACGCATCGAATCTCGTCGGCGGCAACGACACCAACGCGTACGCGGACGGCAGTTTCTGGATTGCGTCGAACGGCGCGAGCACGAGCACGTTGTTCGAGACGGGAGCATTCAGTGCGGCGGATGGTGTGACGGACGCTGGCTTCTCTGCCGTCTTCCTTGGCAGTCAGCAAGTCGTTCCCGAGCCGGCGACAGTTCTGCTCACATCGCTCGGACTCGTTGGTCTGCTTTTCATCCGGCGGGTTACACTGTTCACGCGGGAACCGCGAGGAACGCGGTGGCGTGCGAAGTGATTTGGAACGGCAACAGCTAGAGCACAAGCACTCGTAACGGCAACAGTTTTCGCGCGGGGACGCGGCGGCGCGGGGCGGTCGGCCCGCGTCGACGCTCGTCTGAGCAGCGAGCGGCAAACAGAAAGTGTTCGCGCGGAGCCGCGCCGGCGCGGAGCAGATCAAGTGCAAATGCGGTAGGAACTGCACTCGCGGCACGCAGTTCCAGAAAAAATCCGTTGCTGTTGCACCTCTCCGCGTTTACGCCCCCCCTCCGCGAACACCGCTTCATTGCTTCGAAATGTGCGTGGTTGGAATTCACGCAGCGAGTTCCCCGCGCCCCCGCGCCCCCGCGCGAAAACTGTTGCCGTTGCTGTTGCTGTTCCAAAGTGCTTGCACTTCCCCGCGTCCCTCGCTGCCCCCGCGCGAAAAGTTGTAAGGAACGACGCGCTACGCCGGCCTGAACGTCTGGCGCTGCTCTCCGAGGTGCGCGATGCGTAGTGAGACCACATCGCCGGGCGCGAGGAAGACCGGGGGCTTCATGGCCATGCCGACGCCGGGCGGTGTGCCGGTCGCAATCAGGTCGCCTGCCTCGAGCGTCATGAACTGCGACAGGTAATGCACCAGGACATACGGGTCGAATATCATCGACGCCGTACTGCCGGCCTGTCGGCGGACGCCATTGACATCGAGTTCCAGCGCCAGTGAATTGACGTCCGGAATTTCGTCGGGTGTGGCGATCCACGGACCCGTCGGTGCGAACGTGTCGCACGACTTGCCCTTCGTCCACTGCCCTCCGCGCTCGGTCTGGAACTCACGCTCCGACACATCGTGCACGATGCAGAATCCGGCGATGTGTGACGCGGAATCAGCCACCGAGTCGAGATAGCGCGCGTCACTGCCGATGACGATGCCGAGTTCCACTTCCCAGTCCGTCTTGACCGAGTTGCGCGGGATGAGCACGTCGTCGTACGGACCAACGACCGTGTTCGTGCCTTTCAGGAAGACGATCGGTTCGTTCGGAATCTTCGCGCCGACTTCGGCGGCGTGATCCGAGTAGTTGAGCCCAATGCACACCACCTTGCCGGGTCGGGGAATGCAGGCGGCCCAGCGCGCATACGGTGGTACGTCGGGCAGCACTGTGGCACTGGCGAGCAGGGCGCGCAGCCGTGTCATGCCGTCCCCGCGGAAGAACGCTGGCGACCAGTCGGAGAAATGCGCCGAACAATCCTTGCGAACGCCATCGAGCATGACGCCCGTGTGTTCGGCGCCCGGTGCGCCCCATCGGATCAGGAACATGGCGACGGCGGCTGGTTGTGAGGGCACGTGAATGACACTGCGAGAGTGTACCTCCCGTGCACGCACGCGGAAAGCTGCCGTTGTGTTGCCTGCTGTAATGCATCCGGTTCACTACTGCCGTCGTAACGGTGGTGTTGGTCACCTGAAGCACTACCCCTTCAATTTCGGAGTCGATTCCCAGTGCATCATTACACTTCCCGCGCGCTCGTTCTCGCGACGGCCCTGCTGGCCGCTGCACCGGTGATGCAGGCCCAGAACCAGATGCAGAATCCGATGGTCGGCGGTCAGGCGATGTTTCGCACCAAGGACATCGTCGACAACGCCGTCAACTCGGCCGACCACACCACGCTCGTCGCTGCAGTGAAGGCGGCAGGCCTCGTCGAGACGCTCAAGGGCGCCGGTCCGTTCACCGTCTTCGCGCCGACCAACGCGGCGTTCGGACTCTTGCCGGCCGGCACTGTCGAGACGCTGGTGAAGCCGGAGAACAAGGCGACGCTGACGTCGATCCTCACGTATCACGTTGTCGCTGGCCGCTTCGATTTCGCATCGCTCAAGGCGCTGATCATGAAGGGCGGCGGCACCGCCATGCTGAAGACCGTCAACGGTGCCGCACTCACGCTGCACATGAACGGTGAGCGCAACATCACCGTCACGGACACGAAGGGGAACGTCGCGAACATCGCTGTCTACGACGTCTACCAGTCGAATGGTGTGATCCTCGTGGTCGACAAGGTGCTGATGCCGTAATTGCGGCAGAGCGTGACGAGCACTCAGACGCCCTCCGCTTCTTCAGCGGGGGGCGTCGTGCGTTCGGGGGGCGGGCGCCGACCGGGAGTCTTGGCGACCGCCGGTTTCGGGTGCACACTCGTGACTGCTTGCCAGGCCGCGTTGCGGTCTCATCAGTCCCAGATGACCGACCCCATGTCCCTTCAGTTCGTCGATCCAGGCCTGCCGCGTCAGCGATTCGGCTGGTTTTCGAAACCCATCGGCCTCGACATGCCGATCGTCAGCTACGGTCATGCCGGACCTGCCGTGCTCCTGTATCCGACGGCTGCCGCGGATTTTCTCGAGAACGAGCGGTTCTTCCTCGTGAAATCGATCGAGCCGATGCTGTTCGACGGACGTCTGCGCCTCTTCTCCATCGACAGCATCAATCGCAACGCCTGGATGGATCGCGACCTGCCGGTGGATGTGCAGGCCCGGCGTCAGGCCGGCTACTCGCGTTATGTCGAGGACGAAGTCGTGCCGTACATCCGGCATGTCTGTCGCGACGACGGTGCGCGGATTCTCACGACCGGGGCCAGCTTCGGCGGTTTTCACGCAGCCAACCAGTTCTTTCGCCGCCCTGACCTGTTCAGTGGTGTGATCGGCATGTCGGGGTTCTACGATCTGACACCGGGATATCTGCGAGGCTACGCGGACGAGAACTGCTATCGCAACAACCCGGCGTGGTTCGTGCCTGACCTCGAGGGCCGACATCTCGAACGGCTGCGGCACGAGTCGCGTATCGTCCTGGTGACCGGACAGGGCGCCCACGAAGCCCCCGACGCGACACGCCGCATGGGCGGCATCCTCAACGCGAAGGGCATTCCGCACTGGCTCGACGTGTGGGGCGCCGATGTGAATCACGACTGGCCCTGGTGGCGTCGGATGCTGCCGTACTTCCTCGAGAAACTGGGGTTCTGATGCGCGCGATGCTCTCCGCGGTACTGCTCGCGCTGTCGGCGACGCGAGGCACCGCACAATCGGTCCCGCGGCCGGCCGGCCGCGTCGTGCTGCTCCACGCGAACGTGATCGACGCCAGTACGTCGCTGCCGCTGCGCAACGCGACGATCGTACTCGAGGCCGGGCGCATTCTGTCGATCGGTGCGGCACCTGCACCTGGCGCTGCCGCCGATACGATCGATCTCGAGGGTCGCTGGGTGGTGCCTGGACTGATCGACGCGCACACGCACATCAACAGTCTCGCAGGCATGAAGCGCGCGCTGGAGTCGTGTGTCACCACCGTGCGCAGCGCCAGTACGCCACACTACGAGGACGTCGGGTTGCGGGCACTCGTCCGCGCCGGTGCGATCGCCGGGCCAGAGATGCTCGCGGCGGGAGTGTTCGTGACGCCCAGCCTCGGTGAAACGATTCTCGCAGATCCGCGTCTCGCGCAGTTCGCGGGCGGCGTCACGACGCCTGCGCAACTGGCCGCGCTGGTGAACATCAACGTCGATCGCGGCGCGGACTGGATCAAGACGCGCGGTACCGAACGCGCAGGGCTCGCGGAACAGGATCCGCGCAAGCAGGTCTACAGCGAGTCACAACTCCGCGCGATCGTGGACGCGGCGCGTGCACGCGGTGTCGGCGTGCTGGTTCACGCGCATGGCGACGAGGGCGCGTTCGCCGCGGTGAAGGCTGGCGCACGCACGATCGAGCATGGCACGTATCTCAGCGACTCGACGCTGCGCCTCATGAAGGAGCGCGGCGCGTGCTTTACGCCGACGTATACCACGCTGTTCGATTTATCGTCACCGGGTGGCGACTACGATTCCGCGCCGCTGCAGCTGCGCGCCGCCCACATGATTCCGCGCGCGGCGGACGGCATCAGGGCCGCACACGCGCTTGGCGTTCCCGTGATCACCGGAGTGGATACAGAGTACGGTCCGAACAGCGTGTCGCGCGTCGCGACGGAGATTGCGCACTTGCGCGACCTCGGATTCACGCCGCTCGACGCCATTCGATCCGCGACGTCCGTCGCCGCGCAGTGCCTCGGCATCGAGACGCGCGTCGGCATGCTGAAGGTCGGCATGGAGGCCGATCTCGTGGTGGTCGAACGCAATCCGCTCGACGACGTGCGTGCGTTGCAGGATGTGGTGATCGTGATTGCCGACGGTCGCGTTGCCCTCAAGCGTATTCCATTCGGCGTGCGGTGAACGCCTATCGCTTCGTCCGCGGCGCCGCCTCGTAGGCCGCGATCATGCGCTCCACCGGCGTCGATGCGACGATGTCGGCGATCACATCGAGCGGCAGCTCGTCGAGCTTCCGGAACCGGATGCAGCACTTCCCCATGTCCGGCTTCCGCCCCATCGCGGCATAGGATGCAAGCAACCGATCCAGGAGCTTCTTCTCGCCATAGACGTTCATCATGTAGATGGCGTAGTTGTTCTTCTGCGCCGCCAGCGCGACATACATCAACGGTTGCTTGTTGTACGTGACCGGATATCGGCTGAGCGGAACCTCGTACGACAGCATGCCCCAGTTCATGGTCTCGACGTAGCCATCGGGTAGCCGCGCGTTGATGACGTCGCGGACCGCCGCGATGACCGCGCGACGCTCGGCGGGCAGGCTGGCGAGGTATGCCTTCGGTGTGGTTTCCTTGCTCGAGACCATGGTGGTGGCTACTTCCGCTTCGTGGAGGCGTTCCTGACTGCAACCGTCTTCGTTGCGACCTTCTTCCCGGCAACCTTCTTCGTTGCGACTTTCCTCGTTGCGGCCGTCGTCGACGCTGTCACCTTCTTCGAGACCGACGTGTTCGCGACTGCCTTCTTCGGCGCCGGTGTCGTTGCTGACACCTTCTTCGCCGCCGCCTTCCTCGTGGTGGTCGACGCGCCCGTCTCTGCGGCTGCAATCCGTTGCTCCACGGACGTCGACGCCACGATGTCGCCGATCAGTGCCAGCGGCAGTTCGTCGAGCTGCTTGAAACGTAAACAGCTGCCACCCATGTCGAACTTGCGGCCGGCCGCCGTGTACGCGTCGCTCAAGCGATCGCGCACATCCGGAAATCCAGCCACACCCTGCATGTACAGTGCGTAGTTGTTCTTCTGCGCCGCGAGCGCGATGTACATCAACGGCTGCTTGTTGTACGTGTCCGGATATCGGCTCAGCGGAATTTCATAGCAGAGCATGCCCCAGTTCATCGATTCGACGTAACCGGCGGGCAGTCGCTTCTTCACCACGTTGCGCACGGCTTCGACCACTGCACGACGATCGGCGGGCAGGCCGGCAAGATATGCGGCAGGCGATGTTTCCTTGCTCGAAACCATGGCGGCGCTCCGTGACGGTGTCGTCCCACTGCCAACGTCACTATGATCAGCCTCGACATGGCATTGATCAAGTACCTCGCGTCACTCGGCTACGGCACGCGGCGGGAAGCGACGGCGATCGTGAGCGCGCGGCGCGTGACGCGCGTCGACGGGACACGTCTTCGCGACGGCGACGTCTTCACCCACGACGACGTCCGCGTGGATGGCGAGCCACTGGACCCGCCTGCGGGTTGTGTGATCCTGTTGAACAAGCCGGTGGGGTATGTCTGCTCGACGCAGGACGTGCCTCCCCTGGTGTACGACCTGCTGCCGCCACGGTTCACACGACGCTCACCGATCATCGCGCCGGTCGGCCGGCTCGACCGGGACACGAGTGGGTTGCTGCTGCTGACGGATGACGGTGCGCTGAATCATCGGCTGACGTCTCCGCGGCGGCATGTGCCGAAGACGTATCGGGCACTGCTCGCGGAGGACGTAGATCCGGGGGTGCCGGCGTCGTTCGCGAGCGGGACGCTGATGCTCAAGGGAGAGCCGACGCCGTTGCTTCCGGCGAGCGCGGTGATCGTGTCACGTCGTGAGGTGGAGATCACGGTCGTCGAGGGGCGCTACCATCAGGTGCGGCGGATGTTCGCAGCGGTGGGGAATCACGTGCAGTCGCTCCACCGCATTGCGATGGGTCCGCACACTCTTGGCTCACTTCCAACCGGAGCGTGGCGCGTGTTGACGGACGAAGAACGCGCGCTGCTCGCCGACGGCAGCTCAGCGCAAGGCGGATGAGTCGCTGTCTGGGTGCCGTAGGGGCGTCCGCCAGGGGCCCGAATCACCGCCGCGCCGCCAACACCTTGAACCGCGCCCCGTCGTGCACCGTCGTCAGGTTCCCGAACGTCGCCTGCACCAGCCTCTCGTACGGCAGCGTGCGATTGGCCACCAGCATCAACCGACCCCCGGGCTTGAGCACCTGCCACGCGTCGAGGATGAACTGCGACGGCACATCGAGGTCGGTCGACTTGCCCACATGAAACGGTGGATTGGTGATGACGACGTCGAAGCGCTCGTCACGCACCGCGTCTGCCACATCGCTGCATAACGCCGTGGCGTTCGTGATGTGCATCGTGCCGATCGCGCGATCGACGCAGCGGATCGCTTCCGAATCGACATCGACCAACCGCACACGACCCGTGCCACTGCGTCGTGCCGCGAGCATGCCGAGTGCGCCGCTGCCGCAGCCCAGATCGAGCACGTCGTCGTCGGGCCTCACATCCAGAACATCGCCGAGAATTCTCGTCGCATCGTCGAGGTGATCCCACGAGAAGACGCCGGGCCTCGAGAACAAGTGCAGCGCGCTGCCGCCGATCGCCACATCGAGAGGACGAAACGAATCGTGACGCAGGGCTTCGTCGTCGAGCAGGGACGCGTCACGTGGTTCGTGATGTCGCTTGATCGCCATCACTGCACGATGGCCGGAGTCGGTACCAAGGACGGTGGTGTTCCTGAACCGCGCTTCGAGCAGACCGGCTGCCGACTTGATACCCTCAGTCGTGGCACCAGCGATGCAGCACTGGCCGCCCAAGTTCAGCATCTCGAACGCGTCGGCCAGCAGGTGCAGCAGCGCGATCTTTTCCGTGGGGATCCGGATCGCGACGACATCAGCCCACGTTTCCGGGCCAAGCGGCGCCGACCCATGGCCGAGAATCACTGAATCCGGCGACAGGCCGTTCATCGCGAAGGTGCGCTTGGCAGCCTCGACCGCCACGATGCTCCTGTCCGTCAGCACGACCTTCGCCGCGCCGCGACTGATGCAAGCCACAGCACCGAACAGCCCACTTCCGCAGTTGAGATGGGCCACGGTAGAGCTCGGCGCTACTGCTACTTTTTCAGCCAGCAGCCGCATCGCGACGTCGTCCCGCCCATGGTTCAGCAGGCCCGGCTTCGTCGCGACCTGAAAATTTCGGCCGCCGACGGACACACTGCGCGTCCGCCAGACGTGATAGTCAGAAGTGCGAGTTGGTGTGGCGGCGACGGGGCGCATGGCTCAGGCTGACGGGGCGGAGGCGGCAACGCCGCCGCGCGCTCAAGGTAGCCGGGACCGTAGGGCACCGAGCCGGCATTCATCACCAATGGTTTCGGGGGACGAAAAGAGTCGGCTCGCCCACGACGCCCTGTCGAGGAATGTTTTCCGGTTGCCACCCGTCATCCCGTCGAGCAACTTCGGGGGACTGACATTTCATTTCCTGCCATGCTTCCACACCCCTCGGGAAGCCATTTGTCCTCACGCCTCGCCGCAGCCGCCTGTCTCGTCGGCCTGTGTGTGACGACGGCGCTGCATGCTCAGGAAATCCGCGGCCTCACCAGGCTGGATACGCGGGGCGATGCGGTGTGGGGCGCGAACATTTCGCTCTTCGACTCGCTCGGACGGCAGGCGGCGACTGCGAAATCGAATCGGCACGGTGAGTTCTCGGTCCGCGCGCCGGCTCCCGGCACGTACTGGATGCAGCTGTCAGCGCGAACGGTCGGTCGCACCGGATCGCCGATCTTCGTGCTGGACAGCGGCGCGACGATGTTCTACGAGCACATCTTCCGCCAAAGTCTCGCGGCCCGCGTGCAGGGCCACGACTACACGGCGCAGTCCATTCTCCAGGGCCCTTTCCGCGACAGCAGCGCTGGCAGCATTGAACGCGGTGTGGGTGGTGCGAAGGGCGCACAAGTGCGCGTGAGAGTGCTCGCCGTCGGTTCTGAGGCAGCGATCAGCGATGCCGAAGTCGTGCTGGTCGCGATCGATCCGCGATTCGAACAGGTGGTTGGCGGCAAGACCGACAGCACCGGGTCGGCAGGATGGCGCGACCTGCAGCAAAGCTGGTACCGCGTGATCGCCCGCCGCATCGGTTTCGAGCCCGGTGGTACCGAGTCGTTCCCGATCGTCGGTGACGCGGACAGTGTCGACATCGTGCTGCGTCTCGGCTCTGTGCAGGTGCTCGACGAGGTCAAGGTGATGGAGCAGCGGATCAACTCCTTCGGCTTCAACCTGCGATTGATGAGCCGCTTCTACCTCGGCGGCGCTGAGCTGCTGGACCGCAATCCGTCGGCGCGCAGCGTGGACGACCTGATCACGTCTCTCAACATCCCCGGCCTCGGCGTCAAGACCGGTGACATGACGTCGATCATGACGTATCGCGGCAAGCGGGTCAAAGTGTTCATTCTCGATGGCAGTCGGACCTCCGCTGAGCTCCCGCTGGTGGAGCCGCGAGCCGTGGAATCGCTCATGTACATTCCGCCTCACGAGGCGGGGGCGATCTTCGGGCCTGATTCAGACGGCGGTGTGTTGATCATCAACACGCGGAAGCGCTGAAGCCAGTCGAGCACCGCATCAGCAGTGGACCGATCAGAACTCGCCTGCGCTTGCCGTCGACAGCCGAGCGTATCGAGTTCCGCGCCCACAAACGGTAGCGGCGGCCGCTCACATGTTTGCTGCACGTCTGCTTGACGCCACCAGCGGGCAGGCCGTCTGTCCGGACGACACGCGGCCGCGCGCATGAAGCGCCTCGTGTGCCGCCCGATCTCGCTCCTCACACCACCATCAATGTTCTCACGCCGTTCGTCGCCTCATTCGCGAATCGCCACAGTCCTCGCGCCGCTCCTCACCGTCACGACGGCATTCGCGCAGGCCACGCCCATTGCACTGACACTCGAGCGCCTGACCGCATCGCCGTCGCTCACCGGCACCACACCGACGTCGCCGACATGGTCTCCCACATCCGCCAGCGTGGGCTTCCTGTGGAATGACACGGGTTCACCCGCGCGAACACTGTGGCTCGTGGACCGTCCCGGCACGGCGCCGCGCCGAGTGTTGCCGGAGTCGAACGCGGAA
This sequence comes from Gemmatimonadaceae bacterium, assembly GCA_014379355.1. Classification (GTDB taxonomy): domain Bacteria; phylum Gemmatimonadota; class Gemmatimonadetes; order Gemmatimonadales; family Gemmatimonadaceae; genus JACMLX01. The sequence continues at coordinate 10,711 of JACMLX010000264.1, read as the reverse complement.
TCCGTGTCGGAGTTCACCTGGTCAGCGCGCGGTGACTCGGTTGTGTACGTGCAGCGCGGCGAACTCTGGACGATCGCCATCACGGGTGGCGTGCCACGTCAGCTGACGACCGACGGTGGTGGGAAGTCCGACATCGCACTGTCGCCGGATGGGCGACAGCTGGCGTTCATTCGTGACGGCGATCTGTGGCTGTTCACCGCTGGCAGCGCATCTCCGGTCCGACTGACGACGGTCGGTGTGCCACCGATCGGCACCGTGCCGCTTGGTACGTACTTCCGGCCCGATGTCGAAATCGGGAGCGCAACATGGGGCGGTGACGCGCCAGTCTTCGCATGGTCGCCCGACTCGCGATCCATCGCGGTGCACTACGTCGATCGTCGCGGCGTGCCGATCGTTCGCATTCCCTACTACCTCGGCGAGGCACCGACACTCAACTCGGTGCGCCGCAGCGCACCCGGGCAGGCGAACGAGGTGCGACTGGTCGGGCTGGTCGATGTCAGCGCACGATCGTTGCGCCTGATCACCATGCCCGACTCAAGCGCGACGCGAATCGTGAACTTCGCGTGGTCGCCGCGCGGCGCGCTGATGATCGATCGTGAGACGGACGACGCGATCGATCGAGATGTGTATGTCGTCGATTCTGGCGCCGTCACGCCCCGTCGCATCTGGCATGACCATCGCGAGACGCGCATCTACAACGACATCGCGTCGGCGTGGGACGTGGACGGCCGCAGCGTGTTGCTGACCGGCGATCTCGATGATCGCTACCGTGTCTACCGTCTGACGCCCGGCGATACGGTGCCGCACGCGCTGACGACGTCGGCGTTCGACGCATCAGGTGCCGGCATCGCGAACGCGGCGACACGCAGCATCACCTGGGTCAGCAACCAACCGCTACCCTCGGAACGCCACGTCTGGCGCATGCACACCGACGGCAGCGGCGCGCGACGGCTCACCACGTTCGCCGGCACACACGCGCCCGTCGTCTCGCCCGATGGTCGCACGCTTGCGCTGCTGTCGTCCAACGATGTGACACCACTCGAGCTGTACCTGCTGGACGTGCGGCCCGGCGCGACCGAACGACGCATCACGCGCTCGCAGGCGGCGGATTTCACCGCAACCGAGTGGATTCGTCCGCAGTATGTCACGCTCCGCAGTCGGACGGAGACAACGGCACTGCATGCACGAATCTTCTTTCCGCCGCAACTCGATTCGACGAAGGTCTATCCGGTGCTGTTCGGACCGGTCTACTCGAACACCGTGCGCAATCGATGGGAGGGTCGTTATGCCGCGCTGCAGCAGTATCTCGCGATCGCGAAGGGATACATCGTGGTGCAGGTCGATGTGCGCGGGAGCACCGGCTACGGTCGTGACTTCCGCGAGAAATTCCTAATGGACTGGGGCGGTCAGGATCTCGAGGATCTGCAGAGCGCGGTGGACTACATGAAATCGCTGCGCATGGTGGATCCGACGCGTCTCGGCATCTGGGGCAGCAGCTACGGGGGCACACTCACCGTCTATTCGCTGCTGAAGAAGCCGGGACTGTTCCAGGCCGGCGTGGCCGGTGCACCGGCCACCGATCCGCACTTCTTCGGCAGTGACGATGTCGCCATCGCGCGCAGGCCGCAGACACATCCCGAAACCTTCAAGCGCGGCGCACTGCAATACGCCGGCAACCTGCGCGATCACCTGCTGATCATTCATGGCATGGAGGACGACGTGGTGCCGTTCGCCACGAGCGTCGCATTGGCCGAGGAGTTCATGCGGCTCGGCAAGGATTTCGACTTCGCCTTCGCACCCGGGGCCACCCACGGCTGGACCCAGCGTCCCGCCTACGCCGCCTACCTCCTGCGCCGCCTCGTCCAGCACTTCGATCGCTACCTCGGTCCAGGGCCGCGCTGACAACTCCCTCAACGCAACGCCGCAACGAAACTGCTTCAACGCCGAGTCGGAAAGGCAACTGCATGACGCAAAGGCGCTGCGCGCCTCGCAAAACTGAACAGCCGCAAAAACTCAGAACATCATGTCAAAACATGTCTGCAGTTTTGCGGCTGTTTGCAGCTTTGCGGCTGTTTGTTTTTTGCGAGGCGCGCAGCGCCCTTGCGTCAGACTGTTGGTATCTTGACTGCTTTGTGACGCAACAGCCTGTTAGTGCATCGATGCAGATCGTGCGAACAGTCGCTCGAGGACGGCGTCGCCGAAGTCGGCGGTCGAGCACGCACGCTGGCCTGGCCCCACGCAGTCCGCGGTGCGGATGCCGGCGGTGATGGTCTCGCTGACGGCGGCTTCGATCAGCGCGGCGTCATCGGTGAGGCCGAGGGAATGGCGCAGCAGCAGTGCGGCGCTGAGGATCGCGCCGGCGGGGTTGGCGATTCCCTTCCCGGCGATGTCCGGTGCCGAGCCGTGGATCGGTTCGTAGAGGCCGCGACGCAGGCCGTCGGTGCTCGCATCGCCCAGCGATGCCGACGGCAGGACACCGATCGACCCGGCGAGTACCGCCGCTTCGTCGGTGAGAATGTCTCCGAACAGGTTCTCCGTGACCACGACATCGAATCGTGACGGCGTCGTGATCAGGTGCATCGCGAACGAATCGACGAGCGCATGCTCGAGCGCGACGTCGGGGAATTCATCACGCATCACACGTGTGGTGACTTCGCGCCAGAGTCGCGACGTGGCGAGCACATTCGCCTTGTCCACCGACAGCAGTTTCCGGCGGCGCGCGCGCGCGATATCGGCCGCCATTCTCACCACACGCTCCACCTCCTCCGTGGTGTACACGCACAGGTCAGAGGCGCGTGTGGATGCGCCGGACGCATCGCGATCGTGCGTCTTCTGCCCGAAGTAGAGACCTCCCGTCAGTTCGCGGACGAACACGATGTCGACGTTCTCGAGCAGCTCCGGCTTGAGGGGTGCGGCGGCAGCGAGCGCGGGATGGACCGCCACTGGTCGGATGTTCGCGTACACACCGAGCAGCGCGCGCAGTCCGAGCAGTCCCTGCTCCGGTCGCACGCTCGCCGACGGGTCACTCCACTTCGGCCCACCCACTGCGCCAAGCAGCACGGCATCCGCGTGTGTGACCGCCTCGCGCGTCGCGACGGGCAGGGGTTCCCCGGTTTCGTCGATCGCGATACCGCCGATCAGCGCCTCGCGAAAGGTGAAGTCGTGATCGCCGCGCTCGGCCACCGCCTGCAGCACACGCTGCGCCTCTTTCGTCACTTCCGGTCCGACACCATCGCCAGGCAGGACCGCAATCAGCGCCCGCATGCGACCTCCCACTCATGTATGGCCGGAATTTCGGCCACAATCACACCAAGTTCATCGAGCCCGTCGATCAGGCAGCGCTTGCTGAAACCGTCGATCGCGAACGCGACGCCTGCGCCGTCCGGCAGGAACACGTGTTGTCCCGGCAGGTCGACGGTGATCGTCGCTGACGGGTCGGTGCGCAGGGCCGACTGCGTGGCATGCAACACCGTCTCATCGAGTGCGATGGTGAGCACGCCGTTCTTGTGTGCGTTGGATCGGAAGATGTCCGCGAACGACGACGCGATCACCGCACGAAAGCCCCAGTCGGCAAGCGCCCACGGCGCATGTTCGCGACTCGATCCACACCCGAAGTTCCGGCCACCGACGAGGATCCGGGCGCCGGTGGATGTTGGCCAGTTGAGGGTGAACTCCCGGCGCGGTGCGCCCGAGGCATCGTAGCGCCAGTCAGCGAAGAGATGCGTGCCGAGCCCGCTGCGCGTGGTCGTGGTGAGGAAACGCGCGGGAATGATCTGGTCCGTGTCGATGTCATCGTGCGCGACGAGCACGGCGTGGGACGACAGCGGTCTCCAAGGTTGATTCACAGCAGGCTCCGTGGATCGGCAACCATGCCGGCGACCGCCGACGCAGCTGCGGTGAGCGGTGACGCGAGCAGTGTGCGAGCACCCTTGCCCTGACGTCCCTCGAAATTGCGATTGCTCGTGCTGACCGCGTACTGGCCGCTCGCGACGGTGTCACCGTTCATCGCGATGCACATCGAGCAGCCACTCTCCCGCCATTCCGCACCCGCCGCGCGAAAGATATCGGCCAGGCCTTCACGCTCCGCGTCGCGCTTGACGCGCTGGGATCCCGGCACGACGAGCATGCGCGTATTCGCGGCGACGTGGCGTCCCTTCATCACGCCGGCGGCCGCACGCAGGTCATCGAGTCGCCCATTCGTGCAGCTCCCGACGAACACGACGTCCACCGGCTGTCCGATCAGGCACTGACCCGGCGTGAGCCCCATGTACGCGTAGGCGCGTTCGTTCGCCGCATCGGGAATCTCGCTCGACACCGGAATGTGTCCATCGACCGGTATCGCCATGCCCGGGTTGGTGCCCCACGTGATCATCGGCGAAATCTCCGACGCGTCCAGCACGACGCTGCGATCGAACGTCGCACCATCATCCGTCGCCAGCTCGTGCCAGCGGGCCATCGCATCGCGCCATCCTTCACCACTCGGTGCCTCGTCGCGACCGGCGAGCCAGGCGTACGTGGTCATGTCCGGTGCGATCATCCCGGCACGCGCGCCCGCCTCGATGCTCATGTTGCAGACCGTCATGCGGCCTTCCATGTCGAGCGCACGGATCGCGTCGCCGCGATACTCGATCACGTGGCCCGTACCGCCGCCGACACCGATCTGCGCGATGATCGCGAGGATGAGGTCCTTCGCTGACACGCCGGGCCGCAGGGCGCCGTTCACGCGCACTTCCATTGTCTTCGGGCGCGACTGCAACAGGCACTGCGTCGCCAGCACATGACCAACTTCACTCGTGCCGATCCCGAACGCGAGCGCGCCGAATGCACCGTGGGTGCTGGTGTGGCTGTCGCCACAGACGATGGTCATGCCCGGCTGCGTGCGACCCAGTTCCGGCCCGATCACGTGCACGATGCCGCGACGATCGTCACCGAGGCCGTAGAGCGGAATGCCATGTTCCGCGCAGTTGGCCGACAACGCATCGAGCTGCCTGCTCGCCGCCGGGTCCAGCACCGTGAGACGCCCCCCGGTGGAGAGCGTCGGTGTGGAGTGATCCATCGTCGCGATCGTGCGGTCGGGGCGGCGCACCTTGAGTCCACGCTCGCGCAGCACCGTGAACGCCTGCGGCGACGTCACTTCATGTACGAGGTGCAGGTCCACATACACCACCGACGGCACATCACCGACGCCTGGACGCACGACATGCGCATCCCACACCTTGTCGAAAAGCGTTCGCGGCGTGCTCACGCCGCCACCTCGGCCATCTGGCGAGCCCGCGTGCGAATCAGTCCGTTGACCGCAGCGACGTACGCTTCCGCCGTCGCCACGATGATGTCCGTGTGCACGCCGAACCCGCTGGCCGTGAATTTCGGTGCCTCATCGTGCGCAGGCATGTCGCCGTCATCGTGGCGCGCCGCTCGTTCACGCAGGCGGATCGACACACCACCGACGGCATTGATGCCCTCCGCTGCCGCATCCACCGAAAACTCGATCAGCTCGCCGATGTCTCCGACACAGTCATTGATTGCGCGACAGACTGCGTCCACCGGTCCGTCACCCTGCGCCGCTGCGACCAGCTCACGATCGTCAGGACCACGCAACTTGACTGTCGCCGTCGGGATCGCATGCGTCCCGCACGAAACCTGCACCAGCTCGAGGCGGTACGTGGAAGAACCGCGATGCGTCTCGCCGGCGACGATGACCTCCAGTTCGCGATCGTCGACGACCTTCTTGCGATCGGCGACTTCCTTGAATCGCGCGAACACCGCGTCACACTCCGCATCCTCGAGCGTGTGACCGAGCGTCGCCAGATGTGCGCGCAGCGCGGCGCGGCCGGAGTGCTTGCCGAGCACCAGGCGTCCGCCCTCCAGCCCGACATGCTCCGCGTGCATGATCTCGTAGGTGTCACGATTCTTGAGCATGCCGTCCTGATGAATGCCCGCTTCGTGCGCGAACGCGTTCGCGCCCACGATGGCCTTGTTCGGCGGCACTCGCACGCCAGTGCACCGCGCCACGAGACGCGACGCGCGACCTATTTCTTCCGTCCGCAGCCTCGTGTCCGCGCCGTATCGTGCGCGACGCGTGCGCAGCGCCATCACCACCTCCTCGAGCGCGGCATTCCCCGCGCGCTCACCGAGTCCGTTGATGGTGCACTCGACCTGGCGCGCCCCGGCCTGCACGCCCGCCAGCGAGTTCGCCACGGCCAGGCCAAGGTCATCGTGACAGTGTGTCGAGATCGTGATGTGGCGGCCGGCGACCACCTCCGTGAAGATGCCGCTGATCAGGGCGAAGTATTCGTCCGGTGTCGTGTAGCCGACGGTATCCGGGATGTTGAGCGTGGTGGCGCCGGTGTCGATCGCCGCGCGCAGCACGTCGTGCAGGAAGCCGACATCGCTGCGTGAGGCGTCTTCGGGCGAGAATTCGACATCGTCCACGAAGGTGCGCGCGTACGAGACCATTTCGCTCACCCGATCGATCACCTGCTGCCGATTCATCTGCAGCTTGAACTTGAGGTGGACGTCCGACGTCGCGAGAAAGGTGTGAATGCGTCGTCGTTCCGCGGTCGCGAGCGCCGTGGCGGCGGCTTCGATGTCCTTGCGTGTTGCGCGCGCCAGTCCACAGATGATCGGGGTCAGCGGCCAATCCCTCGCGTCCTCGGCAATCGCCCGCACGGCATCCCAGTCTCCCGGAGAGGCGGCGGGGAAGCCCGCCTCGATCACGTCGACGCCCAGGCGCGCCAGTTGACGCGCGACCTGTCGTTTTTCCTCCACCGTCATCGAGCAGCCTGGAGCCTGCTCGCCGTCGCGCAGGGTCGTGTCGAAAATTCGTACGATGTCGTCGTTCATACGGAACCCGTGGCGTCGGCGGTGACATCGGCGGTGACACTGGCCGCAACGGTGGCCGGTGTGCGATCCATGGAACCGACGTCGGGACGCACGACCCTCGCATGCAGGAACGGCATCAGCTCGCGCAGGCGCACACCGACCTGCTCGATCGGGTGTTCGGTGTCAGCGCGGCGCGCTGCCGTGAAGTTGGGCCGACCGGCGTCGTTCTCCGCCACCCAGTTGCGCGCGAAGGTCCCGTCGCGGATTTCGTCGAGAATCTTCCGCATCTCGGCCTTCGTCTGCGCCGTCACGATGCGCGGTCCGGCAGTGTAGTCCCCGTACTCCGCCGTGTCGGACACCGAGTATCGCATGTAGTTCAATCCACCCTGATACATGAGATCGACGATCAGCTTGAGCTCATGCAGGCATTCGAAATACGCCATCTCCGGCTGGTAGCCGGCTTCCGTGAGTGTCTCGAATCCGGCTTTCACCAGTGCCGACACGCCGCCGCACAGCACCGCCTGTTCGCCGAACAGGTCGGTCTCCGTCTCTTCCGCGAACGACGTCTCGATCACACCGGCACGCGTGCAGCCGATGGCGCGTGCATAGGCAAGGGCGTCCGCGCGCGCGTGACCCGACGCGTCGATGTGCACGGCGATGAGTCCGGGCACGCCGCCGCCCTCCTGATACAGCTCGCGCACACGATGCCCCGGCGATTTCGGCGCGATCAGCGCGACGTCGACACCGCCCAGTGGATCGATCAGCTTGAAGTGAATGTTGAATCCGTGCGCGAAGAGCAGTGACTTGCCCGGTGTCATCGTGGGCGCGATGTCGCGCTCGTAGATCGACTTCTGTTCCGTATCCGGAGCGAGCAGCATGATCAGCTGCGCTTCCGCCGCCGCATCGGCCACGCTCCGGACACGAAGCCCGGCCGCTTCGGCTGTCGCCCAGCTCTTCGAGCCCGTGCGCAGTCCGACACGCACATCGCAGCCGCTTTCCTTCAGGTTCAGCGCATGCGCGTGGCCCTGACTGCCGTAGCCGATGATCGCGATCGGGCGCCCGTGCAAGCGCGTCGCGTCGGCATCCTGGTCGTAGAACACGCGCGTCACGCTGCCGCCTCCTCGTCATGTGGTGCGCCATCGGCCTGCGCGCGGTAGTGCGCCGGGGCCTCCAGTTTCCTCGGCGTTCGCCCGCGCATCATCGCGAGCCGGCCGGTGCGCATCAGTTCCGCCAGTCCTTCCGGACGGATCATGGCGATGAATTCCTCGACACGTTCCGGCGTGTCGGTGATCTGCACGATCAGCTCTTCCTCGCTCAGGTCGAGCACGCGCGCTCCGTATTCGGTCACGATGTCCACCAGTTCGGCGAGCCGCTTCGGTGACGTGACGATCTTGGCCAGCGCGGTTTCGCGTTGCACCGCCTTCTCGTTCGTGACGTCGGTCACGCCGATCACTTCGACCAGCCGATCGAGCTGCGTCACGACCTGACTCGCATCGGTGGCATCGACCACGAGGGTCATGCGGCTGATACCGGGCACTTCGCTCCGTCCGACGGCAAGCGAGGCAATGTTGAAGCCGCGGCGGCGCAGCAGTGTCACGGTGCGATGCAGGACGCCGGCGCGGTCCTGCAACAGAGCGATCAGGGTGTGCTGTGCCATCGGGATCAGACCTTGGTGGAGTGAGAGGAGGAAGGAGGGGCTGACGAGGGTCGTGCAGGTGCCTTGGGTACGGCGGTCATCATGTCGCCGATCGCGAGACCGGCGGGCACGATCGGGAACACATTCGCTTCGCGTTCGACACGGAAATCGATCACCACACAGCCGTTGTGCGTCCACGCGGCCGTCACGGCCGACTCGGCATCCACAGCGTCGTCCACGCGAATGCCGCGCAGGCCGTGCGCCTCCGCGAGTTTCGCGAAGTCCGGACCGGTCAGCGGCGTGCCGCTGTATCGCTTGCCTTCGAACAACTGCTGCCACTGCCGCACCATGCCGAGGTAGCCGTTGTTGACCACGGCGACCTTGAGATTGGTGAGGCCTTCCTGCGCGATGGTGGCCAGCTCGCAGTTCGTCATCTGGAAACCACCATCACCGACCACGACCCACACGGTCTTTTCCGGATCGGCGATGGCCGCTCCCATCGCGGCCGGCAGCGAGAAGCCCATCGTGCCGGCGCCACCGCTGGTGATGTGTGTGCGCGGCCGGCTCCAGTCGATCAACTGCGCGGCCCACATCTGGTGCTGCCCGACATCCGTCACGACGCGCCAGTCGGTGCGATCCCGGAAGGCCGAGTTGAGCGCATCGAACACATCGTGCGGCATCAGCGGTGCGGTGCGTTCACGACGCGTGTAGCCCTGACGCGGCCGATGTTCGTCGCGCATCGCGATGATTTCGTGCATCCACTTCTGTCGCTGCAGGTTGCGCCCGCCCGACATGGCCACCGTGATCGAGCGCAGTGCCGGTTTGCAGTCGGCCACGATCGCGACGTCCGTGCGCACGAGCTTTCCGATCTCCGCTGCGTCGATATCGATGTGGATGATCTTCGCGTGCGGCGCGAAGGTGCTCGCCTTGCCCGTGACGCGATCATCGAACCGGCTGCCGACGTTGAGCAGCACGTCACAGGCCTGGATCGCGCGATTCACGTGCACCCAGCCGTGCATGCCCGGCATCCCGAGTGCCAGTGGATGATCGTGCGGCATTGCGCCAAGTCCGTGCAGCGTCGTGATCACCGGGATTCCCGCCTGCTCGGCGAGGGCACGGAGTTCACGCGTCGCGCCGGACTGAATCACTCCGTTGCCGGCCAGGATCACCGGCCGTTCGGCGGACTGGAGCAGCTGTGCGGCGGCACGCACGGCCCGCTGATCGACGTCGTCACGCTGCGAGGTCGGGTGGTAGCCCGGCAGATCCATCGGCTCGTCCCAGTTCGGGACGACGCGTGCCAGCTGTGCGTCCTTCGTGATGTCGATCAGCACCGGTCCGGGACGTCCCGTGCGCGCGATGTGAAATGCCTCGCGGAACACGCGCGCCAGTTCGTTCGCGTTGGTGACGAGGAAGTTGTGCTTCGTGATCGGCACCGTGATGCCGGTGATGTCGGTTTCCTGGAACGCGTCGGTACCCAGCAGCGCACTCGACACCTGCCCTGTGATCGCGACCAGTGGCGTGCCGTCCATCCATGCGTCGGCAATGGGCGTGACGAGATTCGTGGCACCCGGTCCACTCGTTCCGACACAGACGCCCACCTGCCCCGTCGCGCGCGCGAAGCCCTCGGCTGCGTGCCCGGCACCCTGCTCGTGCCGACAGAGCACGTGGCGCAGTCGAGCGCGGTATTCCCACATCGCGTGGTAGAACGGCATGATGCAGCCGCCAGGGATACCGAACATCACGGAGACGTTCTCGCGCAGCAACGCCTCGCACATGATCTGCGCGCCCGTCCGAACCGACGACTCCGTGACTGGCTGAGCGGCGGCGGAGCGTGGAGTCTTTCGCTTGTCTGACCTGCGTTCGATGACGTCTGACATGGGGGCTCGGAAAACGGGAAGGCCCCCTCCGCGTGCGGAGGGGGCCTTGTGTGATCCTGCCCAAGGTCGCCCCTCCGATGATCTCGGGAGGGGCGTCGGTTCGCAGCTACATCGCGATCCTCAAGCCCTGCTCCCGTCCGCTAAGAAGTACGCGTACGACGAGAATCGCTGCGACTACGAGCGTCGCAACGAGGCTAATAAGGCTGAGAAGTCGGGACTGCATCTGCGAAGCGTGCATCACTGGGCGATTTGGTGCGATGTCCCGGGTCCGAGCAGACTCCCGAAACGACTCCTGACGAGACAGCCGGCTGCGTGATATAGCTCGGCTGTCATATCAAGCATCAGCGTAGCAATGCGTTTCCGCAAGCCCCCCCGG
>JACMLX010000263.1 GCA_014379355.1 Gemmatimonadaceae bacterium | reverse complement strand
TGCGCCGCGGAGGATCGTGCCTGCGACTGTCGCAGCCACTCCTCGAGCACGAGCAACACCCACACAGGGCCATGTTGTCCGTTGCGCAACAGGTCACGCGCCGGCGCAGGATCGAACAGCGCACGCAGGTGCGAATCCGGGCCGAGCAAACGATCCTCGACGAATGTCCGCGCGTCGCCGTCCGGTGCGAACCAGCGCGCCAGCGGCACACCGAAGCCCTGCTTGCGACGGTGGACGAACCGGTCGGGGAAATAGCGCGACAGCAACTGCTTCAGCACGTGTTTGCCCGTCAACTGGCCGAGCGGATCGACACCGATGTTGACCTTCTCGGGCATCTGTGTGATCAGGTCCCAGACCGGTACGTCGACGAGCGGTGTGCGCGTCTCGAGCGAATGCGCCATGCTCGCGATGTCCACCTTGGTCAGGATGTCGTACGGCAGGTACGTCATCGCGTCGAGGTACTGCACGCGTTGCACGACACCCAGGTCGCGCGCTTCGGTCCACGCCTGCTCGAAACTCTCGATCGGCAGCAGCGTCTCGTCGCGATGGGCACCGGCCCACAGGCGATGGCGCGTGTGCGGATCGCAGTACTGGATGAACTGATGCCACGCTTCGACGGGCGGGCGCGTGAGCATCGTGCCACCCTGCTGCGACACCCACTGCAGCCAGAGCATGTGCGAGTGATAGCCGGCCAGCCCTTCGTCGCCACCATCTCCGGTCAGCACGGTCTTCACGTCCTTCGCGGCCAGCCGCGACACGGCCATGGTCGCCACCGCTGAACTGTCACCGAATGGCTCACCGTAGTGCTGCACCAGTGCAGAGAGCGACGACAACGCGTCCACCTCGAGCACCTCGCATGTGTGGACCGTGTTCAGCCGTGCCGCCGCTTCGGCCGACCACGCCGATTCGTCGTGCGCGGGATCCGCGAATCCTATGCTGTATGTGTGAATCGGCTGCGTCGCGATCTCCTGCGCCATCGCGACCACGCCGGTCGAGTCCAGGCCGCCGGACAGGAACGCGCCGACGGGCACGTCGGCGATCAGGTGCGCCTGCACCGAGTCGCGCAGCGTCGCGTCGAACGCCTCCAGCCACTCGGCCTGACTGCGGAACGTGTCCGGGCGGAACTCGGGGCGCCAATAGCGCTGTGGTCCGTGCACGCGACCGTCGTAGTCCACACTCATCGTGTGACCAGGCGGCAGCTTCCGCACCTGCTTGTACACCGAGCGGGGAGCCGGGATGTACTGCAGCGCCAGATATTCATCGAGTGCGCGGATATCGAGATCCGTCTTCAGTTCGCGCACCGCATGAAAGGCCTGCAGCTCCGACGCGAACGCGAAGAATCCTGGTTGCTCCACGTACACGAGCGGCTTGATACCGAACTGGTCACGCGCCAGGAACAGCCGCTGGCGACGGGCGTCGGCGATCGCGAATGCGAACATGCCGCGCAGGTGTGTCACACAGCGGTCGCCCCATTCCTCGTACGCATGGACGATGACTTCCGTATCGGACTGCGTGCGGAAGTGATGACCGCGCTGCTCGAGAGTCCGGCGCAGCTCGCGATAGTTGTAGATCTCGCCGTTGAAGGTGATCCAGACGGTGTTGTCTTCGTTCGCGAGCGGTTGTGCGCCGGCCTTGAGATCGATGATCGACAGTCGCCGATGCGCCAGCGCGACGGGCCCCTGCACATGGACACCGGCGCCATCCGGACCGCGGTGGCGCTGCGCGTCGGCCAGCGCAACGGCGCCCGCGCGCAGGCGTTCGGCAGGATACGGTGCAAGAATTCCGGCGATACCACACATGGCAGTCGAGGGTCGTGGGGTGTCGGATCAGCGCGCGAGGACGGCCGGGCGACGCGCGTGCTGTGCGAGCGCGCGCCGCACGACATCAGCCAGTTCAGCCACGCGGCCGGCCGGATCGTGTCGATCACGGAGCCAGCGGACATTCGCCGACGCGGCACCGGCGTATCTGGCGTTGTTCATCAGCAGTGACTCGACGACGCGTGCGAAATCCGGACGCGTGCCGTTCGCCACACTTCCGCACCCGTGTCTCGCCAGCATGCCATCCGGGTCGAATGACATCGATGCGATGGGGATGCCGTGCATGCCGGCCTGGAGGAATGTGTTCGGAAAACCCTCGACCACCGACGTGTTCACCAGCACATCGGAAAAGCTGAACAGCGCGTCGATGTCCGGCAGCGCGACCTGATCGGCGAGCATCAGATTCGGAAGCGCCACTTCCAGCTCGTCGATGCTGCGCTGGCCGAGCGAATGGATGTCATTGCACACCATAATCATCGTGCGATGCGGCAGTGCGGCCGCGAGCGCCAGCGCTTCCGCGTGTCGCTTGTTCGGATCGATCCGACCGATCCACAGCATCCGTCCGCCATAGGCCGGTGCCGCGCGTGGCTCTGACCGCACCGTCGACGGTGCGGGATTGCGGATCAGGGTCGCCGCACGTCCTTCGCGCGCCATGAACAACGCTTGCTGTCGTTCCGTCTGCACCACCACTTCGTCCGCATGATGCATCGCGAACCAGATGAAGTGTCCCGGAATGCCGTACGGATCGCGCTCCGTCGATCCCTCGTACACGATGCCGTCGAACGCCGCATCGGACGCGATCGACAACACCAGCGCTCGCCCGCGTGCCCGACAGAATCGCGCCAGTTCGGCCGTCGCTTCGTTGGCACCGAACGCGACGTAGAGATCCGCATCCACATCGGCCCAGATGGACCGCGTCGCGTCGTCCTGCTGCCCGACATGCCAGGGCACATCAGGTCGGAAGTGCATTCGGATACCATCCACGCCCGTGACTGCAGCTCGCGTGTCACCGATCACGACGGCGTGCACATCGAACGCACCATCCCTCGCGAGGCCACGCAGAAACGTCGTGCCGCGTACTTCGGCGCCGCCGAAGTAGCCGCTGCCACCATCCAGAAGTTGCCGCGCATAGGGGAGGGAAAAGCAGACGCGCGGCAGGCGCACCTCGGCGCCTTCGCGCGAGGCGGTGCGCGGCGCATCGCACATGGCTCCGGTCGTCATTCAGCGCCCGGCCGCGCGTAGCACGTGTCGCCGCATGATCTCGATCGCCGACACCACGAGCGTGTCAGCGAGCGCGGGAGGGAGCACCGACTGGCGCTCGCGTCGACGTGTTCGCGCCATTGCCAGTGCCTCACACACGGTCGTGACGGTGCGTTGACTGTCGAAGTGTGCGACGATGTGCGCGCGCGCGGCTGCACTCGCCGCCGTGCGCCCCGTGACTCGCAGAAACGGTCGCACACCGTCCACGTACGACGCGGCGTCATCACGCGTGGCATCCACGAGGCTTCCCGTCCCTGGCACGACCAGTTCCCGCTGTCCGCCCACGTCGGACACCACCGGAACACATCCCATCGCCATCGCTTCGTACAGCGACCGTGCGATCCCCTCGATCTCCGACGGCGCAATGAAGACGTCAGCCGCTGAATACACGAGACGCAGCGTCGTTTCATCGAGCTCGCCAAGGAACTTGCAGCGGTCCTCGATGCCGCGAGACACGGTGCGCTCATGCGTCGCCTGCAACAGCGGACCGCCTCCCGCGAACACGAGCACGGCGTCGTAGCCTTCGCCCACCAGCTGAACTGCCACGTCCACCGCCAGGTGCGGCCGCTTTTCACTCGACAAGCGTCCCGAGAACAGGAGCACGAGCGTGTCCGGACCAGCACCGAGCGATTGGCGGATCTCCGCCATGCGCGGCCCATGATGCTGCCACGCGGTCGTGTCGATGCCGATGTGCGCCGCGCGCACGGCGTCCGCCGTGCATCCGCGCTCCACCTGCTGGGACAGCAGTGCATCGCTCGTGACGAGCTGCGCATCGAGTTGACTCTCCCACTGCGCTGCCATGGTCGCGTAACTCCCGTACATGCCGACTTCGAACCAGTCGGTGTGCACGTAGTCCACGAACGCCACGCCCGGATGCCGCGCACGCAGCCAAGGCAGCAGATGAAGGCCGAGCAGGCTATGGCTGAGCAGCACCACGTCGATCGCGCGTGACGTGATCAGCCAGTCCACATACGCAGCGACGGCCGCCGGCGGGACGGTGGCGTGTGCATGATGAATGTCCGGCGCCGCTTCGCGTACCCGATCCAGTCGCCAGTCGGTGCGCCACCACTCCGTCGTGCACGTGGTCACGGCGCAGCCGGTCGCCACCAGCCGCGGCAACAGGTCCGCATTGAATGCGGTGTAGCCGCCCATCGGAAACCCTTGCAACAGCACCAGAAGTCGCATGCCGCGCGCTGGTGCCACACGCACCGTGAGCGCAGGTGGCGTGACGTGTGCGAGCGATTGTTGCGGTAATGTCGGCAGTCTGCATGGGGCCATGTCCACCAGTGCGCCGTGATCGATGCCGAGCGGCGCCATCGCTGCGTGCGCCTCCGCCTCGATGGGCGCGAGGACCGTGGCATCGGCCGACACACGAATCACCGGCTCCGCCAGCCACGCCGGCCCGCTGCCCGTCAGCTTCCGCACTGCGATCGCCACCGCGATGGCCGTCGTGGCAGCGACGGCATTCGCAGGTGACAGGATCTGCCGCAGCAGCTCGCGACGCACCACCAGGAACTGCGCCACACTCGACAACGCCGGTGGTGCCGATGCTGTCGCGACCGTCGCGCCGGATACACACGCCACACCGGGCCGCGTCGCCAGAAACCAGACCGCACGTTCACATGCCGTGACGTCCAGCTCGACGCCAGTCAAAACGAAGGCGACATATTCGCTCGACACCGCTTCGAGTGTGGCGAGATTCTCCGCGACACAAACGACCACGCTCTGCTGCGCGAGTGACCGCGTCGTGCGATCACGCGCAGCAGGCGAACTGCCGGCCGGCAAGACGAGCACCGGCAACGCCAGCTCAGCCATCACGCATCCAGAGCAACGATCGCAGCGCCAGTGCCGCCGGTTCCCGCCGCGCCAGCAGTCCCTGGCGCCAATACGTCGTGTTATAGTCGCGCATCAGTGAACTCCGCGTGAACGGCTCGTCGCTGTACGCCGCCAGTGCACGGAGCCGGTCGCTGCCCAGTCCATCACCATGATGAATGTCTCCGATCTCGCGCGCATCTTCCGCCGTCGGATGCAGGATCGTACGTGCCAGCGGTCGGAATGCGGCAGCAGGCGAAATGGCCTGTGCGCCGAACACCTGCTGTTCCTGCGCGAGGCCACGCGCAAATGCCAGCGCACCATCACGCAGCTGCGCGACGTGTGCCCGCTGCGATTCCGGGTGATCCACGCTCGCGTGCACCGGCACGACGCGTGCGCCGTCCAGGCGAAAGCCGCGCAGGCTTCCGCGCGTCGTCGTGCAGATGAATTCCACCAGCTGGCGCAGCTGCAACACGGTGTTCGAGCGATCGGTCGGCGCACCCTCGTCGAACAGGTACCCTTTCGCGATCGTCGTGCCGAGGTCCTGCGTGATGGGGCGAAGTGTTCCGAGGTAGTAGCCGATGAGGTCGAGCGGCTGTTTCTCGAGCGCGGCCACGGCATCGACCGCCTTCTGGATCGTGCCGTTCCATCCGATGTCCACCAGCGCGATGCGGCCCGGCGCAAGCACTCCCTGTTCCTTCAGGTAGCGCATCAGCAGCCCGCGTTCCATCTGCGATCGCTGCAACAGTGCCTGCACCACATCGCGGCGACCGATCAACGCCAGCAGCTTCCCGGCCTGCGCCATGTCGCCAGGGGTGATCGATTCATCGGGATCCAGCGACACGGCGCGAAACGCTGCCGCGAAGTCTCGTGACGCGAGGCCGACACGATCGAGATACTCGCGCGCCGGACGCACATTCTCCGCTGCGAGCAGCTGCGACGTGATCGCGCTGCGACCTGAGGCAAGCGCCGGCATCATGAACGCTCGTCGGGACGACTCGAGCAAGCGTGTCTCGGGGCCTTCCCGGTCGCCCGTCATCGCACGATAGACGTCGAGAATGATCTCGCCGTCGCGCAGGAGGAAATAGGCACGCTGCACGCCGTCGGCCACGAGCCGTTCGTGCAACCACATCACGAACCCGCTGAGCAATGGACCGGCCACCGCGTAGCCGAAGCGCCACCAGTACGGGAACGCCGGCTCGACGGTGCGTGATCCGATCTGCGACAACCCGAGCGCAATCGCATCGCCCGGTGCCGCTGCCGGTGTGTCGTCGTGACGACTTGCCGCCCACGGATGGCAGATCGCCATGAAGCCCTGACTCGCCGGAATCGCCGCATCGGATTGCGGATGATCACCGATGTGCAGCACCAGCGACGGTGCGATCCTCGCTTCAGCCGCCAGGTGCGTCAGCACCCTGCCCTCGCCCTTCGACATGCGCAGATCGGCCGAACTCACGACCTGCACACCATCGAGATCGAAGCCGCAACCCACGAGCAATTCACGAAGAAACGCTTCCTCGTGATACGTGTCGCTCACACACCACACCGTCCTGCCGTCGCGACGCGCAGCATCGAACAGCTTTCGCATGTGCGGGTGCGCCACGCACATCGCGCGCTCGATCAGGCGCTCGGCCCGCACCATGGCGGGAATGTCGGTCGGGGCTCGTTGCAGCCGTTCCGCGAGCACGGCGTGAATCTCGTGCAGCGTCACTTCCGCCGATCCGCGCTCGACCACGCCACGGCGGCGCGCCTCGTTCTCGGCCTCCTGCCTCAGCTCCGCCAGCTGTCCTGACGCCAGACCCCAGTCACGGAACGGGGACGGTGTCGCGAGATGCAGAAACAGATCGCGTGGCACCGCGACCTTGCGCACGATGAGTGTGTCGAAGATGTCGAAGCTGATCACGCGGACGTGAGGCCATGCTTCATCGATCGCAGCGGTTGCCGTTTCGGCGGTGGTGGGGAGCCGGCCGAATGAATCGAACTGCGGTGACAGGGCCGACGCGACCGCGCCGAAGAGTGCAGTCGCATCCGCGGTCAGGTCGTGCTTCGCAGTCGCCGTTGGAAAGCGCAACGGCGCCGCCGTCATGCCGTGAACCGCATCAGGAAGGAGGGCTCGAGCGAGAAGATCATCTCGTTGCTCGCCATCGCATCGGCCGGTACGAGCTCCATGCCGCGGTCTCCCTGCGACAGCGCGAAATGCTGGAATCCGAACACGCCGAGCACCGCCGCGGCGATCTGCAGGCTTTCGGCATCACGACTGGTTTCGTCGGCCCGACCGCATCGCCATGCGACCGCACCGATGTCGCGACGCTCGAGTGCGGCACGGGCACCGGTCAACAGCGACGCAACGGCTGCAGCGCCACCGGCGTGCAGGAGCGTCGTGGCACCGGCAGTTGACGGCGCGAAGGACAGATCGTGCAGTGTGTCCGCTTCAACCGCCGTGATGGCGTCAGCGACCTCGCTCCAATCGGCGCTGGTTTCGAGCGACACGCGCTGCCGGGCGCTGTCGCAGAGGGCGATCACGCTCACCGCCCTGCCGCACGTCGCCGCGCTCAGCGCCGCAAAGCCGTCAGCCGGCGCGGCGTCCACGAAGCGATCGCCGTCGCGCAGCGCATCATCGAGAAAGAGGCGCAGTTCGGCCGACACACCGTCGTCTGCATGTTCCTGTGCGATGGCGCGCGTGGCGAGGCTGGCGTCGGTGACCTGAATCACGAAACGCGGCGACCCATCGGGGCGAGCGCTGACGGACGGGATGAGCGGCCCGGAGCCGCGCGCGATCAGGGCGGCGACCGCGTCGTCGAGCGCGACGGTCTGCTGCCACTCGCTTGCAAGCAATTGGAGCTCAGGGTTCGTCGACGGCGTCGCGAGCGCAATGGCCGAGTTCACGAGACCGGCCGCAAAGAGTGCGGCAGCGATCGGCGCGACGTCCGTGGATGCCGATTCTGGAGGGGCCTCGGTCAGCGTTGACGGGGTGAACGACCACGGGTGCACGACGTTCGGCATCGACATGAAAATCCTCGGATCCTTGGGCGAGCGGGTGTCCGATAGCCCAAGGCACGAGCTGTGCCGTATCGTAAACGCATGTATTTGAACGACTTGGCGTAAATCTTCGGCAGCCTCACTCGCTGGCGGGCGGCGGGATCTGCCGCCAGTCCGGCACTTTGCGCCGGGGTCAATCGAGGATACTGGACACAGGCTCGAGATCCTGCGCCGGCCGCCTCACGCCACCGCCGATGCCTCGCGACTTCGCCGCCGCATGACCTTGAGACTGGGCATCAGCCAGACCATCGTCGCCACGTCGGGCCCGATCCTCTGCTCGATCTCAAGCAGGCCGCTGCCCAGCAATGCCGCGGCCAGTGAGGTCGGCTTCACGAGCGTTTCGCCGCTGACTGGTTCGTGCGCGTCGCCCGGATCGCGCATGGCCTGAAACAGCACTGACGCCTGATCCGGCGTGCCGGTGCAGGTGATCCGCACCACGCCGTGCGGCGCGGCGAACGTCTTGAGCGCGGTCAGTGTCACGAGCGCGGCGTGGAGCAGCGACGATTCCAGCGCCAGCACGGGCGGCGTGTCCGCCGATCCTTCCAGATATGCCGGTACATCGCCGACACTCGCGTGGGCACGATGCAGATGCACGGCGCCGGAGAGCACGTCACGCAGCAGGATCGGCATCGGTTCCCGGTCGCTGGTGAACGGCAGCACGCGCAGCTGACGCAGCAATTCGGTGAGGCGCTCCGATTCCTGTCGCAACGCGGTCGAGACCTGCTGGCCAACCGGGCGCTTGGGATCGAGCGATTCGATCGTGGCTGAGAGGGCGAGGGCGCGGTTGTTCAGGCCATGTCCGAGTCCGCGCACGATCGCATCGATGGTCTCGAACCAGAGCTGGACGTCGCTCCACGACGGCTCACGCATTGCCGCTTCGCCGACCGTCATGTGCCCGGTCGGTGGCCTGCAGTCCAGCCCGCGACAATTCCGGCCGATACTCCAACTCGGATGGCGACCGCAAATCGCCCGCTGACCCCTTGCCTGGACTTATCTGCCGTGTTCCTGATCATCGGTCTCGTGGTCGTCATTGCGTCCGTCATCGGCGGATACATGATGCACCATGGTAAGGTTGGCGTGCTGTGGCAACCTACCGAGTTCATCATCATTCTTGGCGCCGGCATCGGCTCCATGATCATGGCGAATCCGCCGGCGGTACTGAAGGCCATCGCCGCCGGTGTGATGGGGCTGCTGAAGCCGAACCCCTTCGACAAGAAGGCGTACGGCGAACTGCTGCAGGTGCTCTTCCAGATCTTCAACAAGGCGCGCAAGGATGGCCTCGTCGGTCTCGAGTCGCACATCGAGGATCCCGAGAAGAGCGACATCTTCAGCAAGTATCCCGGCTTCATGCACCATCATCACGCCGTGTCATTGCTGGCGGACACGCTCAAGGTGCTGCTCACCGGTACGATCGAGGATCACAACCTGGCGGAGATCCTCGACCTGGATCTCGATCAGCACCATCACGAATCAGCGCTGGTGCCGAATGCGATTGCCGGTGTCGGTGACGCGATGCCGGCCTTCGGCATCGTGGCCGCCGTGCTTGGCGTCATCATCACGATGGGAGCGATCGGCGGGCCGCCGGCCGAAATCGGCGCGAAGGTTGCCGCCGCACTCGTCGGCACGTTCGTCGGCATTCTGCTCTGCTACGGTTTCTTCGGTCCCGTTGCGAAGGCGATCGAGATGCGCAACTCGAGCGAGCATGCCTACCTGATGTGCGTCAAGACCGCGCTGCTCAGCTTCGCCCGCGGTGATGCGCCGATGACCGCCGTGGAATTTGCACGCCGCAACATCGAGCCGGGTGATCGGCCGACGTTCGCCGAGCTGGAAGAACTCGCGAAAGCCGCCAAGGCGGCGTAATGGCTGCCAAGGACGGCAAGAAGATCATCATCGTCAAGAAGAAGAGTGGTGGCCACGGCGGCCATCATGGCGGCGCGTGGAAACTCGCGTACGCCGACTTCGTGACCGCCATGATGGCCTTCTTCATGGTGCTCTGGCTGGTCGGTCTCGATCCCGAAACCAAGCGGGCCGTCGAGGGCTATTTCGACAATCCCGTCGGCAAGAAGAAGGGCTACAGCGGCGGCAAGTCACCGGTCGCCGCCGGTGCATCGCCGGCGCGCGTGCAGAAGGAGGCGCTCAAGCTGATCGTGCGCAAGGTCGAGGAACAGCAGTTCAGGGATTTCCAGCGGCGCATCGAAGCACGCATCGACAGCAACCAGGCCCTCAAGGGTCTCAAGAACTCCATCGAGGTCATCATCACGAAGGACGGCCTGCGCATCGAGCTGGTGGAGAAGGGCAGCGGCGATGATTTCTTCCCCACCGGCTCGGCGGTGCTGCGTCCGCGCGCGGTCACGGCGATTGCATTGATCGCCGAGGAGATCGGGCTGCTGGCGAATCCGATCATTCTCGAGGGACACACCGATGGTGCACCGTTCAGCATCGGTGGGTCGTATGGCAACTGGGAGCTGAGCGCGGACCGCGCCAACGCCGCACGCCGTGTGGTCGCGGCAGCAGGCATTCCGAACGACCGCCTGGTGCAGGTGCGTGGCCTTGCCGATCGCGACCTGCGGAACGCGAACGATCCCTACGATCCGACGAACCGCCGCATCTCGATCTTCCTGCCGTTCCGCGCCTTCGATGACGAGAACGCCGCCGACTCCATCGCCGTCACCGGACCGCCGGCGCCGAAGGCCTGAGTTCTTCGTCGTTCGTCGCTGGACACTGTTCGCGCGACCTCTCGCCAGAAACTGTTCGCGCGGGGCTCGCGAGGGACGCGGGGAAGTCCAACGATTCTGGAACTACGCTCGCGATACTCCGGCCTGCGTTGCGATTGGCATCCGAACAGCGTTCGCGCGGGGTCGCGGAGGCGCGGGGCGTTCGATCGCGCGGAACCGCTTCGCTTGCATTTCGGCACAACAGCATCACGCGGAGCCGCAGGGCCGCGGAGAAGAACAAATGCTGTTGGAACAGCGTCTCGCGAGCGCGGTTCCAACAGCATCCTGATTGTCCATTGTGTCGTTGACGCAGCACCGCAAGCGCAGTCCCCGCGCCACCGCGTCCCCGCGCGAAAACTGTTCAGTTGCGCACCACACCGGCCGATGCAACGCGAGCGCAGTACCAACACAGTTGCACTTCCTCGGGTCTTTCGCGGTCCCCGCGCGAAAAGTGTGCGGGAAGATCAGCCGGTCGTCTTGATCTGCTCGATCGCCCAGCCCAGCGCCGCCGGATAGTGTGCCGCGATCTGCACCAGCGCGCGATCGTCATTGCCCGTCACCAGCTCGACACGATCCCAGTCACCCACCTCGTACGCCTCGAGCCCCGCCAGCAGTGGTCCGTGCGGACCCGTGCGCTCGAGCAGCGCCTGCGACACCGTCTCCGACAGCTGCAGCGTCGCGATCACATCCTTCATTGGTGCCTGCAACAGGACATGCAGCATCGAGAACATTCCGACGAGGAATCGCTGATCGCGATCGCCTGCGTCGCTCATCAGCTCGAGCAACCGCGCGCGCGTGAGACTGAGCTTGAACAGCTCGCGCTGACGCGCGCCGCCGCTGGAGAAGCTCGCCATCACCAGCAGCGTCAACCACCGCTCCAGCTGCGTGCGGCCGAGCAGGCGCAGCGCATGCGGAATCGACTCGATTCCCTTGAACCCCATCGCTGCGCTGTTCACGATGCGCAGCAGCTTGAACGTCATCGCCGGATCGCGCTTGATGCCCTGTTCCACCTGGCTCGTCGGCGTCTTCTCGTTGCGGACGAGGTTCAGCAGCTGCAGTGCACTCGACTCCGCCGCCGACAGATCGCGTTTCACGACCGTTTCCGGCTGGCAGTAGAAGTAGCCCTGGAAGAGCGTGAAACCGATGGCCGCGCACTCCGAACGCACCGTGTCCGTCTCCACACGTTCGGCGAGCAGCTTCACGCCGAACGTCTTCAGCTTGGCCACGACCGGCTTCAGCTGCTCCTGCGTCTTGCCCTGCACATCGACCTTCACCATGTGCGCGAGCTCGAGCAACGGCACCCACTTCTCGTCCCACTCGAAATCGTCGAGTGCGAGCTGATAGCCACGCTTTCTCGCGTCCGCGCAGGCCGCGATCACGTCCGCATCCGGCTCCACGCTCTCGAGAATCTCGAGCACCACTGCTTTCGGATCGAGCAGCTCCCACGCGCGTTCGACGATCAGGTCGCGCGACAGGTTGATCCAGACGCGTTCACCTTCCGTCAGCCGTTCGAGTCCGATGCCGAGCACCGCCTGCACCACGGTCGTCGAGGCCATGATCGTCGGCGTCGCACCGCGTGCTGACGTCGCATCTTCCGAGTGGCGATACAACAACTCGAAGCCGACCAGTTTCTGTCGGTCATCGAAAATCGGCTGGCGGGCAACAATGGCGTCAGACATGTGAGAAGCGGCAGGCGGGACATCGTGCCCGGCACCGCGGGTGAGCGGTCCGGATGAGGGGCGTGTCATCTGAGTATCGGTCGCTGACCGTCCGGGCTTGCCTGCGTCACCGGGTGCGGCCACCCTTCGCCCAATGCTCCCTTCCGATGCCCCCGCTCCGCCGTCCGCCATCCTGGTCCGGAACTTCAGCAAGCGCTACGGCTCGGTCTCGGCGGTCCGACACCTCAACCTCGACGTCCCGCAGGGCGAAATCCTCGGCCTGGTCGGACCCAATGGCGCCGGAAAGACCACCACGCTCCGTGCGCTCGCCGGCATTCTCCGGCCGACCGAGGGCACACTCGCCATCGCCGGCTACGACCTCGCCGTATCGCCCGTCGAAGCCAAGCGACGGCTCGCGTTCATCCCGGACGAACCACACCTCTTCGACTACCTCACCGTCGAGGAGCACCTGCGGTTCACCGCGCGACTCTATGGCGTCGCGAACGCCGATGCACGAATTCCGGAACTGCTCGCGGAGATGGATCTCACCGAGAAGCGGGGCGTGCTGCCGAGCGAACTGTCGCGTGGCATGAAGCAGAAGTTGTCGGTCGCATCAGCGCTGCTGCACGATCCGGCCGTGCTCATTCTCGACGAGCCACTCACCGGACTCGATCCGTCGGGCATCCGTCGCATGAAGGACACCATCCGCCGGCGCGCGGAACGGGGCACGGCGGTGATCCTCAGTTCACACCTGCTCAACCTCGTCGAGGAGTTGTGCACACGCGTGTTGCTGTTGCGACGCGGCGATGTCGCGGCACTGGGAACCATCGGAGAGCTGCGCGCGCTGCGACCGGAACTCGCAAGCGCCTCCCTCGAAGACCTCTTCATCGCGCTCACCGACGACGCGCCGCCTGCCGGTCACGCGGCGTGAATGACGCGCGGGCACAGCCGTGGCGCGCGCTCTGGTATCTGTACTCGCGCGCGTGGATCAACCGCATCCGCCTGCAGCTCCGGCGGTTGCGACAGCCACGCTACATCGTCGGCGCGCTGGCGATGTTCGGCTATCTCGGGTCACTGCTTTTTTCGCAGGGCGCTCGCGGTGTTGTCACCGGTGATCCGAACCTGCTCGACTTCCGGCAGCTGCTCTCGATTGCAGGATTGAGCATGGCCGTCGGCGCCTGGTGGCTGGCCGCGCCAAGTGACAACGCGCTCGCGTTCAGCAACGCCGAGGTCTATTTCCTTTTTCCTGCGCCGGTGAAGCGTCGCACACTGGTGCAGGCGCGTTTGCTCAGCGTGCAGGCGATTCTGCTGATGCAGGTGCTGATCTGGACCCTGTTGCTGCGTCGGGGAAGCGGTGAGCTGCCAGGCGTGCTGCGTGCGATCGGGCTGTGGACGCTGTTCACCACCGTCTCGCTGCATCGACTCGGTGCGACGCTCGCGCGCACACACGCACCCGACGTACCGCGCCGCAAGCCGATCGCGAAGATCGTCGCCGTCATGTTCATCGCGGTGCTCACGATCGCCAGCGTACGCGCCGCACCGATGGCGCTGGCGATGTGGCGCAGTTCTCTCGCGTTGTCGTCGTACGACACGAGCCGTGTGATCGACCGCATGCTGGCCGGTCGCGTCGCGATTCAATCGATCCTCAACGATCCCGTCGTCCACGCGCTGATCTGGCCCATTCGTGCCGCCACCGCACCCACGTTTGCTCACAGTGCCGGCGGCTGGTTGCTGGCGATGCCCGGTGCACTGCTCGTGCTCGCGCTGCACTATTTCTGGATCCTGCGTGATCCACAGCCGTTCGAGGAACTGGCCGTCGGCTCGAGCGCGCGCTTCGCCGATCGTGTCGCGCGAATGCGTCGCGGCGCCAGCCTCACCACGCTCAAGCCGTCGCGTTTCCGATGGGACCTGTCGCTGCAGGGTCGCCCGGCGGTGGCGCTCGCATGGAAGAACGTGACGGCGGCGGTCCGCACATTCCGACCGCGATCACTCGCGCTCGCGATCGTCATCGTGGTCATCATCGCCGTGTTGTCCGGCCGCAGCGACAACGGCTTCGAGTTTCAGGACGGTGGCCTCCGCTCGGCGTTCGTGACCACGTACATCAGTGTCTTCGCGGCGGCTGTACTCACCGCGCCGGCGTGGTTCCGACTCGATCTCCGGCACGATCTCGCCCATCTGCCGTTTCTGAAGACCGCACCACTTCCCGCGCACACGATCATCGCCACCGAAATTCTCACCGCTGCGGCCCTGACGACCGTCGGCATGGCGCTGCTGTTCGGCATTCCGGGATTCTTCCTCCTGCGCGGCATGGGTGGTCCGCTGGGTGACATCGGACTCGCCTCGGCAATCATCGGTGCCGGGTGTGCACTGGGTGGCATCAACCTGCTGCACATCACACTCTACAACGCCGTCGCACTCTGGCTGCCGGCGTGGGTGCCGCTCAACCAGGGCGGCGCGTCCACCGGCGGTGCCTCGGTGGTTGGGCAGGTGTACATCACCCTCATCGGGATTCTCGCCACACTCGCGCTGCTGCTGGCGGCACCGACGGCGGCGATGTGGGGCGTCTGGCTCCTTCTGCGGAATACGCGGGTACCGATGACTGTCGTGGCCGCAATGGCGCTCGCGGTCGGGCTGGCCATCGTCATCCTGGAGTGGCTCGGCCTCGCGCGATTGCTGGGGACGGCGCTCGACAAGCTCGAGCCGTCCGACATTCCTTCCACGCAGAACTGAGTCGCCCCGAGCCTGGCGGATTATCTTCACACATGTTCGACGACGACGCAGACGACGGGCCCGACGGGGCCGAACCATTCGACGGTGCGACCGGCGGAGACGATGAGCGCCCGGCCGTCTTCGTCACGACCACCACCGCCATCCCGATCACCGTTCAGCGGATGGAAGACGAGCGCGCACCCGAAGGCGTCTGCCTCGGAGCGTTCATCGGAGAGCGTCTGGTCGCACGCTGCGCCATGCCCAGCGAGGCCATCGAACACCTGTTGCGCCTCGACCTGTTCGCGGACCCCGTGCCACTCGGCCTTTTTGCGTACGAGGAGGAGCCGGGCCTGCAGTGCCGCCTCTTCGCCCTGGTGCCGCACGAAAAGCTGAAGGACGCCGACTCCGCCGACGAGCCGTGGAAGGAAAGTGTCCCCAGCTACGAACAGTCACGGGTCACCGACGACAGCGACCCGGACACCGAACTCTTCGGTGACGCCGACGAGGATGGGGAGCGAGAACGCCGTGAAACGGTGCTTCTGGGCCACATCGTGCGGTTCGAAAGTGATCGCAAGCACAATGACGACCTGGCGGCGGAAGCGGTGGACATCCTCCAGAAGATCATCGTCGGCGGTCCCCTCGACGAAGCGGACACCAAGGCCATCGACGATCTGCTCGACTCGCTCTGACGGTCTGCTGGCGCGACTGACATTTCATGAAAGATTGGCCCCTTCCAATGCGGCCGACTTCAGTGCCTATTTGCCGCTCGTGCAGGGCCGGCACAGCCGCCGGACGCCGCGCTGGCCACCGCACCGGGGGCACATGCCACACATCACAACCATCGAAGGCATCGGGGAGACCTACGCCGAGAAGCTCGGCTCGGTCGGGATCAGGAGCACCGCTGACTTGCTGATGAAGGCCGCGGACAAGAAGAGTCGCGAGACGGTTGGAGCGGCCACCGGCATCAGCGAGGTCGTGCTGCTCAAGTGGGTCAATCAGGCCGACCTGCAGCGCATCGACGGCGTCGGCGAAGAATTCGGCGAGTTGCTGGAGCGCTCCGGCGTCGATTCGGTGCCCGAGCTGGCCCGGCGCAACGCAACCAACCTCGCCGCGAGAATGGTGGAGGTGAACGCCTCACTCGATCTCACCAGCGTCGTCCCTGGCGAAGCCACCGTCGCGTCCTGGATCGCGCAGGCGAAAGCACTGAATCGCCTCGTGTCGCACTGAACGCCCTCGCGCCATCGCGTGAGGAAAGAACGCGGGCCTGCGTCCGGAACCGGATTCAGGCCCGCGTCGTGTCACCGCGGATGCTGCGACTCCTTGCGACGATCAGAAGTCCATCACGCCGTACCGCTCGCGCAGCACATTCATGTGATGCAGTTCATGCCCCGCAATGATGTAGGCGAGCGCGCGTACGCTGATCGGATTGCCGGACGCCGTGCCGATCCGATTCCACGCCGAGTCGGCCATGTTCTCGAACAACAGGATCGTCGACGCGTGCACGGCCATCAGCTCGCCGAGAATCTGCTCGAGGGGAATGTCGTCGTAACTCGCTTCGTCCACGAATGCGTTTTCGTCGAACGATGGCAGCGGCGTGGTATCACCGCGTGCGATGCGCATGGCGCGATAGGTGAACACACGCTCCGCGTCGGCGATGTGTCCCACCGATTCTCGAATCGACCACTTGCCCGCGGCATAGCGGAAGCGTTCCTGCTCCGACGTGATCGTGCGCAATGCACGGAAGTTCGCATCGAAGATCATCGGCAGCAGGCGGTGCAGGTCACCGTCAGGCACGAGGGCGATGTACCTGTGATAGTACTCGCCATAGGTGCCGGTGGCCGGCCGGGCGAACGTGAGTTCATCGTCGGATGTCATGTGCTGTGGCAGCGCGTCCATCTCAGCGAACTCCTGCCGGCGATGCCGGCCGAATCTTCACCAGCTCCACTTCGAACACGAGCGTCGCCATGCGCGGAATCGCAGGCGCGCTCCCGATATCACCGTAGCCCAGCTTCGGCGGCACGATCAGCTGACGCTTGCCGCCCACTTTCATGCCGCGCACCCCTTCGTCCCATCCGCCGATCACCTGGCCGATCCCCACGGTGAACGCGAACGTCTCATCCCGGTCGCGACTGCTGTCGAACTTCGTGCCGTCGGCCAGCCAGCCGGTGTAGTGCACCTCCACCGTGGTCATCGAATCGGCCGCCGGACCGGTGCCGACGACGATGTCATGCACGTACAGGCCACTGGGCCGCAATTCCGTGGAATCGAGTTTGACGTTCAGCGCAGGCGCGAACGTCAGCCCCGATGGATTGCCGGACACGGCCGGCGTTGGCGGCGGCGCTTCCTTGCACGCTGCGAGCAGGGAGAGGGCGGCAACGAACCGCAGCGAAAAGCGGGAGAGAATCGGCATGCTGACAAGCTTAGGGAAGGTCTGCACAAATGGGATGGGTCGCGCGGAATGTGGTGGCGTGTCAATCAAGGCGCGCGAGGACGGCGTACGTCCGTACGCCGACCGAGTGCAACGCCGAATGGCACGCCATCATGTTCCGCCCGTCGGGTTGTGGGTGCTGTGGGGGCGTCCGCGGCGTTGCCCTCCCGTGCCGTAGCGCCGCTACGGCGTAGTCGGGCGCCTGGC
>JACMLX010000262.1 GCA_014379355.1 Gemmatimonadaceae bacterium | reverse complement strand
TCAGCCGGGGGGCGAAGGTCACGTCGTCCGGGAGCGGATCGAGCAGCGTCCGGTACTCGGCAGGCGCGCCGATGGTGTGCACCGTCGTCCCGGCGACGATGCCGAGCTTTCTCGCGAGGGGAGTGCCAGAGTAGCCGGA
This sequence comes from Gemmatimonadaceae bacterium, assembly GCA_014379355.1. Taxonomy (GTDB): domain Bacteria; phylum Gemmatimonadota; class Gemmatimonadetes; order Gemmatimonadales; family Gemmatimonadaceae; genus JACMLX01. The sequence continues at coordinate 9,650 of JACMLX010000262.1, read as the reverse complement.
CATGTACGGAGCGAGTGGCGTGCCGGTCTGGAATGCGGTGGGCGCAACTGTTTAGTGTACATGCCGCACGCGCCACCGCCTACCTTCCTCTCATGCCTCCCAAACGCCCCGAGCCCTGGACGCCGAGCGCCGAGCAGATGGCGCTGTGGCCGTCGGTATCCGGCAACACGATCAACGGTGTCGGCGAGGGCGCGCATCGTCAGCCGTCGCCGGTGTACTGGCATGCGCCCGACGCGACTCCGCATGGCAAGTTGCAGCTCTGGTTCTACAACCGCATCACGCCGTTCGTGCAGGTTGCGCGTGAGGAGCGGATGCGGGCGAACGAGGAACGCGTCGCACCGATGGCCGACACGAGAGTCGAGCACACCGCGGCTGAATGGACCACGCTCGTGAAAGATGCGGCGCGACGTGCCGGCGCGGACGACGTAGGCATCACACGTGTGCAGCGGGAGTGGGTGTACGACGGGTACGAGGTCACGGAGCAGTTCGCGATCATGTTGTGTGTGCAGCACGACTGGGCCGAACTGAAGACCGCGCCCGAGGAGACAGCGGCGGCGGAAGTGATCCGACAGTACGCGCGCGGCATGCGTGTCGCGAAGGCGGTGGCTGGTTTCATCAGGCAGCAAGGTCACGACGCCACGCCGCAGGGCGGTCCGCTGGCGATGCCGATGTTGTTGTTGCCGGCGGCGATTTCGGCGGGACTTGGCGAACTGGGCAAACATGGCTCGCTGATCAATCGCACACTCGGCTCGAACCTGCGACTGGCGATGGTGCTGACGGACGTGCCGTTGCTGGTTGACACGCCGGATGATTTCGGCGCCGATGATTTCTGCACGAAGTGTCAGTCGTGCAGCGTGGCGTGTCCGCCGCAGGCGATCGGTGACGAGAAAAACGTTGTGCGCGGCGATACGAAGTGGTACGTCGACTTTGACAAGTGCCTGCCCTACTTCAACGAAACACAGGGCTGTGCGGCGTGCCTGGCGGCGTGTCCGTGGAATATTCCTGGCGTCGCGGAGAATCTGGTGGTGAAGCTGGCGACGCGTCGGGCGCGCCAGTCGCAGATGCAGGGCTCCTGACGCACGTCAGCGCGACGCGATCCGACTGACTGCGATCACGTTCACGCCGTTCTGCGGTTGCGTCCACGCGATCACCGCGCCGGACGGTGTCATGGTGAGCGACGGATACTTCCCCGCCCCCGGCGACGGGATTGGCGTGAAGCGTACCCGTCCCTCGACTGACGCTATTCCGCGCGCGAGTTTCACGGTGCGCGTCGCACCGACCATCTCGTCCCACGCCACGAGCACCGATCCATTCGACTCGGCGAGCATCTGCACATGTCCCGCCGGTGCATCGGTCGGGATGCGCACGCGCGGCACGAACGTGCGACCATCGAACGACACCGCGTACCAGAGCGCCATCGCCGAAGCCCTGTCTGCCGGATCCGCTGGTGAGGGCCATGCAACGTGCACACGCTTCGCCGCATCGACGGCGAGCGTCGGCCCGTTGTCGGGGCAGCCATCGAATTCCCAGTGGTCTTCGCTCACGCGGATAGGTGCGGAAAATGTGCGACCGCGATTGCGGGAGACCGTGAGCGCCATGTCGCGCAGATCGCCGGGATAGACGTGACGCCAGACGCCGTACACGTCGCCGGTCGATGTCGCGATGAGTGATGTCTTGCAGCAGTAGCAGACGCTGTTGGCAACGCTGGTGGGCGGCGTCGAGCCGTCGAGGGAGGAGATGTAGAGCGCAGACTTGCCGGCTTGCTCGACCGGGTCGGGCTTCGGCATGGCCGGACCACCTGCGGTCGCGGCAGTGTGCGCGACGAGGCCGCGGTGATCGAGCCACATGACGTAGACCTTGCCGGACGGGTCGACTGTGACGGACTCCCATCCGCGGTTGCCTGGGGCGTCGGAACCCGGGACTACGGTCGTGGTCGAATAGGTCGCGCCGCCGTCATCGGAGCGGGCAGTGAGGAGCCGGCCAGCGCCGTCGCGTTTGGCGGTCCAGACGATCACGATTCCGGGATCGCGTCCTTTGCCGTTGGAGACCAGCACGACGTGGGCCGGTTGTTCCGCAGCGACTCGGGCCTCGAACGGAGTGCTGTTCACGCGGACCGGCGTGCTGAAGGTCGCGCCGGCGTTGCGGCTGACGGCGGTGAAGATGTCCTGGCCGCCGGTAGCTGACGCGCCCCACGTGGCGACGAGGAAGGTGCCGGAGGCGGCGAGGGAGACGCCGTCGTTGCCGGTCCGTCCGGCGACGGAAAGGGCGACAGGTGTCTGGGCGATGAGTGTGGTCGCGAGCGCAGCATTCGCAAGCGCCATGGCAACTCGCGAAGTAAGGCGTCGGTGCACTCTTGTGATGGTCACGGGTCGAGTATCTGAGAGTGGCGTCATATCGTGTCGCGACAGGGCGAGCGCGCAGCTGCTCGGCCACTCGCGCTGGGCACACGCGCGGGAAGAACGATAAAGCGCGCCGAGGTGTTGAATACACCACGCGCTCTGGAAAAAGGCAGGTGTGTGGCACATTGGGCCGGTGCAGTTGACGATGCACGTGGAGGGCGGCTGACTTTACCCATCAGCAAGCAACACCCGCTCCGCCTCCGCCAACCGCCGCTCCCTCCCCACATCCAGCCCCCGACACAACCCCCAATACACCCCACCCGCCAACGGCAGCCCTACAAAGATCGACAGATCCACACCCCCCAGTCTCGCCGCAGCGACACCGGTATACGGCGTCGTCACCATGAACGGCACCATCGCCGCCAACGTGACCAGGTACGCCGCATTCCCTCTCCACCCCCACCGCCCGTAGATCCCGTCCGGCTTGAACATCTCCCCCAGCACATACACCCCGCGCCGCACGAAGAAGTAGTCCACCAGATTGATCGCGGTCCACGGGGTGAACAGGTACGTGATGTAGATCAACACGTTCGCGTAGAACTCCGTGAATCGCTCCACACCCACGAACCGCGCGCCGCTCCACACCGCGCCCGCCATCAGCAGGACGCCGCCGACGCGCAACCGACGACTCGGCGTCACCGGTTTGATGGCATCGCGGATCGCGATGATCGACATCATGCCGCCATACTGGTTGAGCGCCATGACGGAGATCACGCCGCACAACAACGCGACCAAAGCGAACCAGCCAAGCCCGGGATACAATCGATCAGCGCCGCTTCGAATCGCCTGCACGATCGTGGCGTCGGCACCGCCGGCGGCGGAGACCGTTGCACCGAGCGCGAACACCCAGATCGCGGACACCGCGCTCGGCAGGTACGTCCACCAGAATGTCGGGCGCACGCCGACGGTCGCAGGCAGATAGCGCGAATAGTCGGACACATATGGTGCCCATCCGAGCTGAAATCCGCCGACGATCACGAAGACCGTGGTGAACGCAGCAGGCTTGAACGGCCCCAACACGAATGCGTCTGCGGGCAGTCGCGAATCGGTCAGCGCGGCCACCGTGATCACGACCAGCACCAGCACCAACGGCCACATGAGCCAGCGATTCACCCGATGGATCCAGTGATAGCCGTACAGCGTGATCAACGCCGCACCGCCGGCGGCCAGCAGATACCCGGTATTCACGCTCAGGCCGAACAGCGCGTGCATCGCGTCGCCGGACAGGATCGCATCCGACGTGTTGTACGCGAAATAATTGATCAACGCGAACACGTACACCGTCAGCGCGGCGCCGACATACCCGAACTGCGCTCGCGATTGCACCAGTTGCGGCAGGCCGAGTTGCGGTCCCTGCGCCGAGTGGAACGCCATGAAGAAGGTGCCGAACAGCGAGCCGATCACGGTCGCGATCACGGTCCACATCAATCCGGCGCCGATGCTCAGCGCGGTCGCACCGGTGGCCATCGCCGTGAGATTGATGTTGCCGACGAACCAGATCGCACCGAGGTCCGACACCACGCCATGGCGTTCAGCGTCCGGGATCCAGTCGATGGAGCGGTGTTCGATGCCGGACGGTTCGCTTGTGGTTGACGGCACCTGCGAAATAGGCACGCGTACGGTTCGGCCTGGCAAGCGGCGCGCGGACGTGCAGGACGAGCGGCGGACCGCGTGACCCAAGTTCAATGTTCGTAATGATTTACTGACGCGCTACAAGACTGGCACAAATGCCAGCCTTTAAGCCAGTCTTGACGCCATACCTCGGGTCAAGTACGCTTCCGTCAGCCTCATCCACCAGACGTCCATGCCACAGATCCCACGAAGCGCAGTAGCCGCCTCTTCCGTGCCACCCGTCCTTCGGCGCCGCGCGGGAAGCAGCGTTGATCCCCTGAAAAAGGTCACGTTTCGCCTGCACTCGAGCGTCGCGTCTGCAATCCGCGGGATCGTCGACTCCGGTGCCGCGGCCAGCGCCGATGCGTTCGTCGAAGACGCCGTCGTGGCAAAGCTTCGTGAGCTGCGACGTGACAAGGTGTACGCTGACTACTCGACAGCCGCTCAGGATCCGGAGTTCATGATCGAAGTGTCTGATGTCCTCGCCGAATTCGAGTCGACGACGGCCGACGGTATCGACGCATAACGTGGCATTCGTTGGCGCAGTAACGCGCTGGGATCTCTACTGGGCTGATCTCGATCCCGCAGTCGGCAGCGAACAAGGCGGTGCACATCGACCCGTGCTCGTCGTGTCGAACGATGGATTCAACGCAGCGTTCACGGTCGTGACGATCATTCCCTTCACGAAAACGGAAGGGAAACGGCGGCGGGTGTATTCCTTCGAGGTGCTCGTTCCCAAGGGAATCGTCACGGCGGCGCACTCATCGATTCTCATGCCGCAGCAGATCAGGACGATTGCGAAAACCCGACTCCACCGGAGAATCGGCGCGATCAGTGACGCATCACTTCAGTCTGAAATCGAGGCTCGTGTACTGGAGCATCTGGGCATTGCTTTCGAGGCAGAACTGCACTGACGCTCGCGCGAGTCTCCGGCACACGCGAGTCGAGATCAGCGAAGTGAACGTCTGTTGCTGTGCACCACTGGGAACGCGGCATGACCCTCGGGGTGCACACCACCAACGGCACTCGGCGCCGCGCCCCGCACGCCCCCATACTTCGACAGCGGCTTCCGCCCCCTTCCGTTCCGCTGAGCCCGCCGTATCCTCCGAGCGGTCGCCCGTCCGCCCGCCTTTCCCCGCAGCCGCCGCCCCTCGTGGTCTCCGATCTGTATCTGGACACGGATAGCACCCTCGCGGATCCGCTCCTCGAGCGACTGCGCATGGCGACCGCGGGCACCTACGACATCGCCGGTGTGCTCGGACGTGGCGGCATGGCAGTGGTCTTCGTCGGTGAAGACATGCGACTCCGGCGCACCGTCGCCATCAAGGTCATGGAGCCGCACCTGGGTGCCCTGCCCGGAATGGCCGAACGGTTCCTCGAGGAAGCGCGCACACTCGCGCACCTGCAGCACCCGAACATCATCACCGTGCACGATGTGCAGCAGGCGAAGGGGCTCAGCTTCTTCGTCATGGCACTCATCGAAGGCGGCGGTGTCGATCAGCTCTGCCGACGCGACGAGCCGCTCCCGATCGATCAGGCGCGCTGGATCCTGCCGCAGGCGTCGAGTGCACTCGCATATGCGCACTCGGAGCGCATCATCCATCGCGACGTGAAGCCGGCCAACATCCTCGTCAACATCAAGGGCGACGCGGTGCTCACCGACTTCGGCATCGCGAAAGTGTCCGACGGCGGTGGCCTGACGAAGTCCGGCACACAGATCGGCACGCCGGTGTACATGAGTCCCGAGCAGTTCTCCGAGATGCCGATCGGACCCGCGTCGGACCAGTACGCACTCGGTGTGACAGCGTACGAAATGTTGACCGGGAAACCGCCGTTCACGGGCGACCTGTACACGATCATCGCGGCGCATGGCGTCAAGCCGCCGGTCCCGATTCGCCAGCTGCGGCCCGACTGCCCGGCATATCTCGCGAACGCCGTCATGCGCATGCTCGAGAAGCGGCCCGACGATCGCTGGCCGTCGCTCGATGATCTGCGCGAAGTGTTCGGCGCGAACATGCCGAGCAATGGCGGCGATGCGCGAAAGCAGCTCGCGACGATCGCGCGCGAGCTGCATCGCGAACGCAAGGAAGCCGTCAAGGCGCTGACCGCCGAGGCGCCGCAAAGTCCCATGCCGACGAACGCCGACCGGCTGCCGACACGTCCCCGCCCTGCGAATCACAGCGTCGCGGTCTGGCCGCCGGGCGCGACGATCTTCGTCGGCGGGACGCTCGACCTGCGTGTAAGCGTGACGACCGACGGCGGCGAGGACATGAAGGACGCCGTCGTGGTGTGGAGTTCGAGTCATCCGGAATGTGTGGACGTCGATGCGAACGGCCGGCTGCGCGGCATCGCGCATGGCACCGCGGTCATCCGCGCGACCGTCGACGGCATCGCAGCCGAATCGAACATCACGAGTGATCTCGCACCCGTCGCGCGACTCGCCGTCAGTCAGCGAGAACTCACACTGCTGGTCGGCGACATCGTGCAACCGAGCGTGTCAGCCATCGATGTCACCGGCGCGACACGCACTGATGTCTCGCTCGCCTGGATCAGTCGCGGACCGACGGTGGCGCACCTCGATGCGCCGGGCACGGTGCGCGCGCTCAATCCCGGGCTCGCCGTGATCGAGGTGTCGTTCGGCAACGTGCGACAGACGATCGAAATCACGGTCGTCCGACGTCCCATCACGAAGCTGCAGATCCGGCCGGTCAAGCCGTTCGTGGAACTCGGCGCCACGCTGCCGCTGATTGCTGACGCGTTCGACGATCGAGGCGTCGCGGTGAAATCCGTGCAGTTGCGGTGGCGCTCGTCGGCCCCGTCGATCGTCCACGTCGATTCCGCCGGCAAGGCACTCGCGATCAGTGAAGGCAGCGCGCGCATCATCGCTGAGGTCGACGAGATCAGCGACGCGATCGAATTGACGGCGATCGAGTCACCTGTCGCATCATTGACCTTCGCGATGGCAACTGCCGTGCTCGAGATCGGCGACGTGGAATCGCTGCAACTCATCGTGACCGACACCACCGGCGGCCGACGCTCGATGGACGGCATTCGCATCTGGAGTGGTGCACCGGACATCCTCGCGCTCGACTCGACGCGTATGGTCGTCACCGCATTGTCGGCAGGAACCGCGACACTTCAAGCCTCGACGATCAGCGCGGACGGATCACTCGGCCCGTCCACTGCGGCGTCCGTCAGTGTGCAGGAACCGGCGGTCGCACGCATCATCACCGATCGAACGGAGCTCGAGCTGGAAAGCGGTGCGATGGTGGCGCTCACGGCGCGTGCGGTCGATCGTCGCGGACGACCAGTTGCACACGCGGACATCACCTGGGAATCGGCGACGCCGCAGATCGTGAGTGTCGCCGGCGCGGGCCTCATCTGCGCGGTGGCAGCGGGCACCGGTGCGGTGATTGCGCGAGCGACGAATCCGGGTCGTGGGACGATCGAGACGCGAATCACCGTGCATGTGCAGGCGCAGGTCGTCACGCCGACGCCGGTGGTGCCGGTCTACTTCGCGCCGCCGGCGCCGGACGACGCGACCGTGCGCATTCAGGCGTCGACACCGGTGGTGGCACCGGAACCGCCCGTTGCGCGTGCCGCCGTGAACACTCCACCACCGCTGGCCGCAATTGCGTGGAATCCACTGCAGGCTCCTGAAGCGAAGCCAGCGCCGAGTGGTGCGACCGTGCCGGTGGACAAGGGCGTCGTCGATCAGCTGAAGGGTGCCGTCGATGCGGCTTCCGCGCGCACGCTCCTCACGCCGTCTCCAGCGGCGCCGCCGCGTGCGCACACAACGCCTGCTGAGAAGCGCGACGCTGTCGTCGACGTCGCCGTCGTTTCGCCGTCAGGAAAGCGCAGGCCCATCGCGGGCATCGCAGGTGCCGTGCTGGCGGTGAGCATCGGCGCATGGCTCGCGTTGCGTCCCAGTGCGCCCGACACGCCATCGGCGCCTGAAGCATCTGACATCGCGACGGAGCAGATCGCACGCCCCGACACCATAGGGGCGTCGAGGGCCGTCGCCGTTCCGGACGTGCCGCCGACCGTCGACGCATCGTCGAGCGACACCACGCGCACCGCAAAAGCCCCGCCGCTCGATCGCACTCGAACGGCGGCGAAGCCTCCGACCACGCCTGCCTCGATCCCGACGCCGAAGCCGCAGAGGAAGCAGGAGGTCGTCGACGAACCCGTGCCGATCGCACCGAAACCGGCGCTCAACGCCTCGACGCAGGCCGTGCAGACGCCGACGCGCGTCGGCCAAGTCACGGTGTCGGGTCCGACGGTCGCGCCACGCGCGCAACCGGTGACGCCTGACGCTGACACGAAGCCGGCAGCTGGTGGTGCCGTCGATACACCGACAGACGCCGACATTCGTGTCGAAGCGGAGCGTGTCGTGAGTCGCGTGCGCACCGGCGCCGGCAGGCCACCGGAGCTCGCGGGTTTCTTCAGCGATGGCGACGACCAGAAGGTCACGATGGCGTCGTCGCCGGTGACGGTGGGCGAAAGCGCTGCGCAGGGACGCAGTCGCGCCCAATTCATCATCCGTCTCACCAAGCGCGATAGTTTTGGCGTCTCGATCGCGCGCATCGCCACCGTGACGATCGACGTCGTCAAGCGCGATGGCAGCACGAGTTCCACCACAGTCTCAGTCGGGGCACTTCGAAAGCCGTAGTCCATGCATCGAAGCCCGACACCACCGACATCCCGTCACCCGACCGCACACATGACAGCTCACAGCGCAGCCATGAGATTCGCCCGTCGCGCGTTCAACTCGGCCGGACTCATCATCGCAGCGATATGCACTGCGGCACCGCAGGCTCACGCGCAATCTGCACAGCCGTATTCCGTGCAGCTGGCCGTGCTCTTCACGTCATTCAAGAACGGTGGCTCGAGCAGCATCGGTGGCACCGGCGTCGAACCGCAATTCCGGCTCAATCGGCTCTACTCCACCGAATCGTTCGGCGCATTGTCGCTCGGCATCGGCGGGCAGTACACGTCACACTCGTCGTCCGGCCAGACGCTGACGATCTCCGGCCTGTTTCTCGAGCCGCGCTGGGTGCCTGCTGCCATCCGCTCGAACAATGTGGCGCCATACCTGTCGGCGCGACTCGCATTTCTGCGTCAGAGCAACAACTTCGGGTCCAGCTCGAACGGCAGCGGCTTCGGCGGCGGTGGCGGACTCGCGATCAAGCTCACCAAGACCACCAATCTCGATGCCGGCATCCAGCTCGTTCGCCAGACGTTCGGGGACATCAAGTTGAACGGCGGAGCGACCACGACGTTTCTGCCGTTCACGACGTACGCGGCGAAGGTCGGCATCAGCCTCGGGTTTCCGCGCTGACCTGAGCGTCGTCGAAAACGAAAGGGCCGCAGCGACACTGTCACGCTGCGGCCCTTCACATTTCCAGATGTGCGATTGCCAGTGTTACTGCTCGATGCGATTGACGCGCAACCGCGAGAGCCACGTGGCACGTCCGTCATCGACGGCAAGCATCTGCAGCGCGAATCGTTGCGTCGAGGGTACACCCCCGAGTGTGTTCCAATGGACGTCGACACCCACGCAGATGGTCTGCTCGCGTCGCCCGGGAGCGTCACTGAACCAGATGCCAGAACTGTCGACGCGAACCGACGTCGCTGATC